>DAGO01000108.1:4807-5199 GCA_002498185.1 Euryarchaeota archaeon UBA10
GTATACACTTCTGTAATCGAGGATGAGATTCTGCTCATTCTGGGCCTAATATTTGCAATACTGACAATATTCCAGGCTTATCTTGCATTGGGATTGATCGTGGGGATTGCAGGCATAGGAGTTGTAACTTATCGTTCTGTTTCTGAGCGTTCTGGTCAAATAGGCATGCTAAGGGCTCTAGGATTCCGTAAACGAATGGTACTGAGTGGAATGTTAATCGAAGTAAGTTGGACTTCGCTTTTAGGAATGATAAATGGAGCTGTTGTGGCGATTGCGTTCCACTACGCTCTCTATCAGACGTTCTGGGAAGAGCAAGGTGCCGAACTAATCCTACCGTGGTTTGAGGTTGTATCGATGGTCTTTGGCGGGTGGATTCTGGTGTTGTTAGCGAC
>DAGO01000044.1:0-1825 GCA_002498185.1 Euryarchaeota archaeon UBA10
GCTGCTGTCGACATCCGCCGTGGTGACGTCGCAGGTTACTCCGACAGCGAGCCAACCTTCGTACGCCACGACGAAACATTCGTCGGACAGATTCAGCTGATGGACATTCCAAAGGCAGTTTCCGTTGGTTACACCCCAGTATTCCACGCACACACCGCTCAGGTCGCTGTGCGCTTCCAGGAACTACTTGAGAAGACCAACAAGTCTGGTAAGGAAGCAAACCCGTCTTTCCTAAAGACCGGTGACGCATGTCTAATCCGCTTCCAACCAACTAAGCCAATGGCTATTGAAGCAATGAGCGAGTTCCCTGAACTTTCACGCTTCGCTATCCGTGACATGGGTAAGACCGTCGCAGCTGGCGTTTGCATGAAGATTGAGAAGAAGTGAGTTTGAGATCCGATAGGACTACGATCCAACTGGAAGAGAGGTGCAAGTCATGGCAGCAGTGACCATCATCAAACTAACTGGCGAAAATCATCGCGATATCGATGCAGTCGCGTCCCAGATTAAGACAATCTGTGACAACGGAGGCATCAGTCTGAGAGGACCAATTCCCCTACCAACTCGACGCCTTGTGGTACCAGTCCGCAAAGCTCCTGATGGTGAAGGTAGTGAAACATACGATCACTGGGAAATGCGCATTCACAAGCGCCTCCTAGAGATGGACATCACTAGCGGAAAGGACGAGAGCGCTCTGCGACAGGTCGCTCGTATTCCAATCCCGGATACGGTCAGCATCGAACTATCGATGCGCTCGATGAACTGAAACTGACAATTTGTCAGGGGCGCATTAGTGCGCTAACCCCGATGAGTAGACGGCGAGGATAGTTCCAAACTATCTCTCCACTCGCCGTCTACTCATCTTTTTTTTTTTAATTCCTTCAAAGCGTTGCTAACTCAGCAACGCCAGAATCAACCAGATAGTTGGCAGTCATTTCGTCTAGGAATAATACGTCGCCAGCACCCAGGCTAATTTCACCATCGATTGTGATGATTGGTTCATCCATTGACTGAAGTACTCTGATTCTCAGAAGTTCGCCTTGAACTGGTTCAAGGTCTTCTTCCTCTACGACTTCTATTTGTGGTTCAGATTCAGCTTCCGCTGCTGCCCAGGCGTCAAAATCCATTTCTTCCTTCTTCTTTGAAGGTGCCAACTCCATTGCTGCAGCGTGGTTTTCACCGATTTCAGTCTCATCTCTTGTTGGTTCGATGATCGGTTGCGTCCCAGCCAATTCGGGAAATTCTTCGGCCTTGGCAAGAAGTTCCTCTTCATCATCTACAGTCTCAGGAATTGGCTCGCTATTGTCTTCTAAGGCAATTGTAGGAGGTCCTTGACCGGTCAATCCTCCACTTTCAGGGACAAATGAATCCAATTGCGTGGTTCCTGCAGCCAACCTAGGTTCATCCAGAAGTCCTCCTTCTGCTGCAATTCCTCTTTGCATTGAATTCCAATTAACAGCCTGCTTGAACTTGTTCAGTTGCTCTGTTGCATTGGCATAGAACTCTCTCTCTGCAGGATCGTGTCTAGACCAGTCCATCGCTGCTAGGTCTTGACCTTGTGATCCTTCTGTACGTAATGCCATGCTCGCAGAATGTTGCATCATCGCTACCATTCTCTTTCTTGCTAATTCAGATGCCGTGCGCCTGACATTTGCTTGTCGTTTTTGCATTGTTTGCATTTTTAGAGAGGGACCTACGGTTTTGTAGACTTCATGAATTTCCATTTCGATAGTATCCAATAATTGACCTACTTTTGTCCAGAAATCTGTCCTCGGCAGAGGCATTGGAACACTTCGTCCAACTTGCTGCCTCAGTGTTGAGAATA
>DAGO01000044.1:2210-8951 GCA_002498185.1 Euryarchaeota archaeon UBA10
ATCGTGGCGCGGGACCCCTATCAACCCTTCAGCGGAAATCGTGAACAGAGAAAACGAAGTTTCAAACCATTTGACGCTGGGTTCACCTGTGGTGAACCCAATCAAACAAGCCTTCGTTCTCGTGTTTCTGATGCTGTTAGCTCCTTGGGCAGCAGCGGATGTAGCAACTTGGCAAGGGCCTTCATTTTCACCGGATGATGCAGGATTAACTCCTTCTAATTCAACATACGATGGATTCACAATTCCTACTAACTCTACAATCACTTCATCAGAATTTTCAATCGAACCCAAATGGGTTGAATCTGAAGATAACGGCACCCTTTGGTCGGGAGATGCATCTGGATTCTCCCAAGGTAGCGTCAACGGAACATCGTACCTAACATCGAACGGAGATTTGACTCTCGCAACCAATTCAACTTACGGTCAGATGACCGACTTTGAAACAAGTAAGCCTCAATTTGCATCTTGGTCTTCCCAAGGTGATGAGTTTTGGATGCCGGTGAACTTGTCAAACGTCACGTATGGTCCAAAAGATGCTACTTCAGGCGACTACGCTGCTGGTACTAATGGCTCAATTCCTCCTGGTTCGGAAGGATTCATCAGATCTCAATTTTGGCAGGTACCCAATGTTGTTAGATACCTCAATCTAACATTTGACCGTTGGAACTCTTTTGATTCAGGAGATATTGCGGAGTTGCACTACTCTACTGACAATGGAATGAATTGGTATTCAATGGATAACTGGTCAGGAACAACTCTAGATTGGATTGAAGAGCAATATTCTTTAGATTCAATCGTACAAAATGCAAGTACTATTGGATTTAGATTCTATGTTAAAACTCTCACTCAATCTAATCCATCAGAAGGTATGTTCATCGATTCATTCAACATTTCTAATGAAGGGGAACCACTTGCTGCGTGGTTCCATGGCAATGCTAGTGGTCAGTATTCAGTTTACGCAGATGGGGCACTAATCGTTCCAGTAAATGTGTCCGGCCTTACCGCTCCTTTGGAGCTAACCTACTGGGCTAACTGGGATATTCAAGGTGGAAATCACGATAATCTGGATGTAACTATCTCACAAGACAATGGTACTACATGGACGATTATGAGTCCGCTACCCGGTGTTCCTGCACATGGAATACCGTATGGCGGAACAACATACAATCAACAATCATATGATTGGAGAGAGTTATTGCATCCTTTCCCTCATTGGGCTGCAGGTCATGCAAATGCCTCAAACCTCCTGCTAAAATTCAGAGTACTTACAGATGGTTCAGTTAATTATGGCGGTAGTGCAATAGACGGCTGGGAGGGCATAATGATAGATGATTTACGAGTTCTCTCAGCAGTTGGTACGCCGAGTATGCAAACTAGATTACTCGACAATTTCACAGACAATTCTAGTCATCGCCTCGAAACTTTACAAGGATATGCAAACGATTGGCAGTACATAGACTGGGAGGGGCACAATGGCCCATGGTCCGATTTCGACTCTTTTGAGGCAGTACAAGGCTTACCTTCCGGTTGGAGAGTCGACCACATCCGCGGCTCCACTTCTTGGGAGAGAGGGCCAATCGACAACAGTAATGGGTATGGCCCCAATTCTACAGCTTGGCCGAGTGGTAACAAAGGAATGGGAATCAATCTCGATGGGATATACTCGAATAATGTCTATACCCACTTGATTTCACCAGTCTATCACATTCCAAATGGCGCTACTGCTAGATTGACATTCAATCATTGGATTTGTACAGAGGCAGTATGGGACGGAGGCTCGATTTTCACATCGATTGATGATGGAATATCTTGGCAACACTATGGGGATAACATCTCCGGTTTCTATGAAACAGTTTCTCAAATCAATCCGAATTCACCATTTTTCGGAATGGGAATTTTTGATGGTTCATCGGTGGCTAATGGATGTGGGACTTCTAATTCAAATCACACATTCAGTAGAGCTAGTGGTGATATATCGTATCTTGCAGGTAATGATGTCCGGGTTAGATTTTCATTCTTTACAGACCAATATGTGGAAGAGGATGGTTGGTACATTGACGATGCTGGAATAGTTATCGATAGATTCCGTTCTCATGGGACCTGGACTAGTCCACTGGTCAATGCACAGGATTCTGCTTGGGCAAGATTGACCTCGCTATACGAAATCCCAGATGAGACTGACATTACAGTAGATGTTCTAGATGCTAATGACAACATAATCGAAGGGCATCAAAATCTGTCTCTTCCTTTCGATTTGGACATAGCAGCATGGGAGTATCCACAGTTGAAGTTTAGGTTGAGTCTGTCTACTTCAAATGAGACACTGACGCCTAGGGTGAAGATATTGCATCATGGCGCAACTGAATATTTCAATTTGGAAATGCTTCAAAGATTAGACCCGAACTTACCGAACTGGGTAATTAATCCAAGTCTAGCAACTTCCAATTCTTCAGAATATATCTTGCAGATAGAAACGCCTTCATGGAAGCCATTTAGCGATATTATCCTAGAGTGTGATGGCAACATTTCAGCACGCATGAATTCGATAACAGATAGGATACCGGTGTTAGTCTATCCTTCAATACCAGTAAATATGCAAGGAAACACGATCGATGAAGCGGAATGTGGGACTGTTCTAACCAATACTTTCGGTCCAGCTCAGGCCACAAGCCTTGAGATTAGAATACAGGGAGGAGAACAATTCGATTGGATAAAAATCGAGCCGGTTAGTTTGCTTGCTCCACAGAATCCGAGCATCGATTTAGGAGACGATGGGATCATCGATTGGGCATGGAATGGCACGTTCCACCACACCAAAGAGATTCACGCATTGGAAGTAGATGGCGTTGCAACGTCTCTAGCAAACTCATCAGGATTCAATTTGAGCTATTCACAATCCCTAAATTTCTCGATTTTACTTCCTGCAAGGAACCTTTCAAAGCAAGTCTGGACCTGTGGCCAAGCGCTACATTGCTACAATGGGGCTCTTGATTTCTTGACTAATGGCTCACAAACTCCAACCTTCAGTGAGGAGTATGTATGGGTTGAGAACTCAGGCACTTCGCATTACATGACGAAATACAACTTCCATTTCTCAGCAAGTCAGGCAACTTCATTCAAATTACTTTCATTGAGTTACATTTCAGGATTCGAGCATTCGGTTACAATCAACTCATCACTTTCTGAGTTATTCGTTCCAAATCAAGATTTGACATCGACAATGCCGGTAAAAATCGCATCAGACATTGGAGGCATCATTTTTGATGGGGAGATTACACACGAGAAATCGATTATTGATACATGGGTCGTTTTACCTCAACAAACATTCAGACCAGGCCTGATTCAGTCTGCTACATCAAGCCACGAGATATTAGATAATGCGCCTGCACTGGAATCGGTTAAACTCAAGGTTTCTACAAGTCAAAACATCGAAGATACAATCGCTGAATTTACTCTTGACAATTTGGACAGTGGAGGTAGATTCATTCAGAATTCAGGGGCAGGAGTCCTCGCTCTAGATTCTTCTAACAGTTCATGGGATGGACAAAATGTCACCTGGTCACTACAAGGCAAATGGCTACTTGATGACAATGCACGCCTGTTTTGGTTTGCTTCAGCTTCAAATGCTGAAGCAATGACTCTAGGTCCAGTGATGGCAGTTTCTGGTTCTGCCCAACATGCAGCATCTACTAATGACCTCGAAGTAATATCATTGAACGCTTGGTCTGATAGTCGTGCCTTGCATGATTTCTCTAATCCATTGTGGCCGTTGAATGTAATGGGCGACAAAGAAATCGTGGTATCTGGAGAGGTTAGATATTCAGGCTTAGACGGTGTACATCCTTCGTCAGATGATGTGGACGTAATATTAAGGTTGCAAAACGGAGAACAGATTCTCTCTAGCGCTTCAACGATTATCGGTCCGGATGGTAAATTCAACACTTCACTAACCACGCCTCATGATAACGAACTTAGTGGCTCAGAGTTGACCCTTGTACCTATACTTCAGAACATTGGAGATTCTCAATCCAGTACTGCAAATGATGTAACTTCTGATTCACAACATGTCAGGCTGGTTCTAGACGCAAATAATTCAGAAGTAATATCACTAGAAATTGATGCACCAGGCGGTAATCAACACGCAGATGGACATGTCTGGCACCCCGGGCAAGATATTCCCTTGCAACTAGAAATCGCAGATGATAACGGCCTTCCAGCAAAAATGGAATTATTCTACAATAGGAGTGGAAGAGCATGGGAATCAATCGATTTCCTTACACCAATAGGTGCTACATACGCCGTAATCGACCTACCATTAATCGATGAGTCTAGCGTTCCACTACCTTCTGAAGAAACTGGCTGGCTCGATGTCTATATCTCGGGCACCGATTTAGCAGGTAATCCTGTAACTGGTGGAGGAGACGCTGAACAGCCGTATGCCAGAATACACGTTCAGCCTAGATATTCTACATGGATCAATGGAGAATCCATTGGTCTAGACAAAATCGATGAAAAATTGCTTCCAGGAAATACTCATAGATTCAATTTCACAGTTTCGGATGAAAATGGAATTGAATCCATCGATATGATGAGAGTAGTACTATCCAAGGATGAAGGCAAATGCTGGATAGAATGGACACCTTGGAGTGAGGAAGTTGCCCATGACGTTGGATGTTTCATCAAACCGCCAACAATTCAAGCAGTACAAAGATGGCAAGCTAATACTTGGGATGTTTACTTTGACTTTGAATTGCGATGGGACTTAGATGAAGAATTAGCAGGAATCACAAACATTCCCTCTCTGAGTTTGTGGGATGAAAACGCCCCATTGGACGCCTTGTTCACATCAATAAACATTCAATCATGGTCAATACACAGCGGTATTGAATTACGAATTGTAGATGCAGTCGACAAGGTAGCGCCTCTTGGTGAATTCATTGACAGAGTGGCATATATCCACGGTCAAGACATTGTTGACATAGAAGTTACAGCTTTCCATATGGGTTACGATATTCCGGCTGAGAACTTGCCGTTTAGCACCATATATACAATGAATTTAATCGGAAATAATGGTTCTACTCAGTCGACAAATTCGCTGAATAGCGATGGAACCTCAACCGATAGGATTGTCTTCGATTCAGCATTGTATGGATCACAAATCAAAGTGATAGTGGAACTCAGTAGTGTGTATAATCACACAGCAACGGGGGACGACATAGACATAGTAATCGATGATACATCTCCGACGATTGTAGTTTCAAGCGGCCATTTGGTTACAATTGATTCTGATGAACTAGACGATGTACAAATCAAGGTTACAATGACAGATGACCATGGGCTAAATTCCGAACCTCTAACCATGAATTGGAATTACGTGCGTCAAGGAAGAATAGTAGATGATTCGCAAGGCACTGCTATTATTCCAGTTGAATTCCAGAGTGTTAGGTCTAATCTTTACTCAGCAATAATCGATATGAATACGTCTTCGGATTTACAAAAAGGTGATTTCTTGATGGTCTGGTTTGAGGGTTCAGACGCTTCCGGCCGCCCGATTATTGGTGTTGGAACCAGTAATGTAGAGCCGATTGATACCATCATTCGCTGGATAGCTTACGAGCCAGAATTAGAAGATATAGTAACCACGCCCTACAGGCCAAATGTTGGAGACATCATAACTATACAATGTAAAATTAAGAATATTGGTTTGCTTGATGGGCAATCGAATTTGACGCTGATTGACGGAAAGGGGAAAGAATTGGAAAGAGTCAATTTCACACTACTTGTGAATATGGATTTCGTTCACACTTTCGAAGTAGAAGCCTGGCAAGAGGGTGAACTTGGATTGCATTTACAATTGGACGGCCAAGATTTGACTCCGGTGCCAATTTCAAATGTTCAGGTTAGAGTTGATGACGATGCTAATTCACAGGCAACGCTTCTTGGTCTCTCGGTTTTGTCGGTTTTCATCGCTGGAATATTGTTGTTCATTGCCAATTCTCGTAGGAAAAATCAGTTCTTTTTCGATGAGGAAGAATGATGTTTGATGAACTCTGCGGCCGACTCAAGCCGGAGTACCCGAGTGGTCAAAGGGGGCGCACTCAAGATGCGCTGCGAAATGCTTCGTAGGTTCAAATCCTACCTCCGGCACTCAATCTAAATCGCTTAGTTCGCGCTAAGAATTGCATCTACTAATGGCTTGAATGTGTCACCATGTGGGTGAGGAGAAATCACCTTCGCTACGGCTGCAAGAGAGTCGAAACACCCCCCTACAGCAACGGAGTGGCCGACTAATTGGAACATCGGGATGTCGTTAGGAGCATCCCCTACAGCCAGAACATCTTCTGGCGTCAAACCCATCTTCTCCAGTGCCACTTTGAGCCCTTCACCCTTCGAAAGATGCGGTTCCATCAGATGAATTGCGAAGCCGGTTTTTACCACGGCTAGGTCGGAATATTCAGAACTAGAAACCCAGTTGTTTACCGCATCGAGGTCTTCATCCTTGAACAAACACCATTCAGATTCACGCCATGCGTTAGTGGTTATTCCCTCGGGGTCGATGTCAATGTCCCTCGCCATGTCTTGGGCACATTTTCTTGCTCTTGCGCCATCAGCTCTCACGATTGGCTCATCCCATGATGGGTGCCAAACCACACCACCATTTTCACACACCATTGGGCCACTTGCCCCGATGAATCTTGAGAGTCCGTAAGTGATGGCTCTAACATTACCAGTTGCAAGAAT
>DAGO01000044.1:9358-16356 GCA_002498185.1 Euryarchaeota archaeon UBA10
ATATCAACTGCAATGGCCTTAGGTTTCCAACCATTAGGAATCCATTGCATGATTGGCGCTAGCAGGTTTTCTTCAATACGCTTGCGATAGTAGGGTTATTTACCAATGGTTTCTCAGAGAAAAATGTGCAGGAAGACAGCGAAGAATTCCTGTCCCTTGAGGACTTGACATCTCCTAAGCCGGAGGTCAAGCAGCGTAAGGCACGCAAACCGCTTTCTAAGACTCTGAAACCGCTTTTTAATAGTATAATTCCTGAAGAAACAGAATCACTAGACATGCAAGTTTTAGCTGAATACAGCGGCAAACAGAGCATTTCTTGGCCAATTCAAGATATGGACTGTCCACATTGCGCTGCTAAAGCGATGAGTGCTCTGAATCGCCTTGGACATGTTAACACATCACTAGTTAGCGCTACCGATGGAACTGTAACAGTCGATTTGGATTTTGAAAAAGGGAATCTTTCAGAGGCATCTGCTGTGTTACGTTCACTAGGAAATCCTCCAAATGTTCCGTTCATGCAAATTTCAGGGGTCAAATCAAGTGCTATTGCAGCAAGACATTCAGTGCCGGTAAAAGCACTACCTCGAATCTTTAGACGCCAACCAGGTATTTTGGAATGTGAAGTAGATAGAGATGGTAACATCAAGATCCAAACAGTCCCAAATCTTGCTAAAGAGATGCAAATTGCGATGGACGAATCTCTGAAAAGCGTTATTGGCGGCGACTTCAAACTTATCCCAGAAAAAATCAACACAGTAACCCCTGGAGAATGGAGGATGATCGGTTCAGGAATTGCATTCCTGATGTTTGTGGCATTGGTTGTAACTGAGTTATTGATTACCGACAATCCATGGGTAATAGGTGCCATTGGATTGCTTGGAGTTTCACTCGGAGGAGTAAAGATGTTCTCCAAGGCCATTGCTTCTGTGAAAAATAGGCAGTTTGGTTTCCAAGTTTTGACATCCTTAGCGGTGATTGGGGCCTCTTATTTACAGGCATGGGAAGAAGCATTGCTGGTATTGATTTTGGTATCGTGGACAGAGCACATGGAGAACGAGGCTCTAGTGAAGGCAAGAGAAGCAATGCAAGGAGGACTAGACCGCCTACCTCGTACTGCAAGAAGAGTCCCGAAGAAGACCTTCGGTAGTTTCGCAATCACTTCGATGGAAGTTGTATCTTCTTCTAGCTTTATGGCTCCAGTTGCCATGAAAACCGATGTCGTAGAAGAAATTCCAATTGGATTGGTAATGCGAGGAGACCATATAGAAATCAGAAGTGGTGAGTTGATTCCTGCAGATGGAAAAATAATCTCTGGGGCCGGTTCGGTCAACAAGGCTCCTCTTACCGGGGAGTCAGTACCTGTAGACGTTGCAGAAGGCGATGAGTTACAGGCGGGTCTTACTCTTTCACGAGGTCCTGTTACCATTGAAGTAACTGCAGTAGGGGAAGACACTCGCCTTTCAGGACTGATTGAGAAAGTCCACATCTACAAGGACAAACCAACCCGACTGCAGGGTGCTTTGCAACATTTCACTTCGATATGGGTGCCACTTGTTTTGATTGGTGCGCCAGTAGCTTGGCTGATGATCCCGGGGGCGCCTTGGAAAATCATCCTATTGTTATGGGTCGTAGCTTGTCCTTGTGCTCTGCTATTGGCATCTCCTGTTCCGCATGCAGCAAGCCTTTCGCTGGCCTCAAAATCTGGAGCAATAGCTAGAGGCGGCGATGTGATGGAATCATTATCAAAAGTCAATTTAGTTTTGCTCGATAAAACTGGAACTCTAACCTCAGGTAAGCCAACAATTGGGAGTGTAACTCTCTCAAGAGGTAGGCGCAGAGAGATGGCTATTGCCTTAGCAGCAGGCCTTGAAGCGTCATCGAATCATCCATATGCTCAGGCAGTAATTACCCTAGCAGAAGATGAATCAATCCAACCTCTTGAGTTAACTGAGATTTCTGATGTCAAAAATGGTATCTCTGCTAAGTTGAAAGGCGATGAAGTATCTCTGGTTAGAGCGGAGAAATCAATGGTTACTGGTGCATTGCTCAAATCTCTGGAAAGTGCATTGCAGCAAGGACATGGCGCCAGCGTCTTGATGAAAAATGGAAAGCAGGTTGCATTATTCACATTTGTACACGATGACTTGAGAGAAGGTACTGATGAATTGGTTAGTTCGTTGTATGCTAAGGGAGTGAACGTAGAAATTCTTTCGGGCGATAACCAAGACGCTGTTAATGCACTAGCAAGAAGTATAGGTGTCGATGAAAATGCGGCTAGGGGAGAAATGACTCCTGAAGGCAAGGTCGATTGGGTACAAAAGAGGTCTGAAACCCATATTACAATGATGGTAGGAGATGGCTTCAATGATGCCGCTGCTATGGCAGCAGCGGATGTCGGAATCGCGATTGGAACAGGCGAATCTGCGAATCTCGAAGCCGCAGATGTTCTGATTCCAGGTGACGATCCGAGGCTGATATCTGATTTGGTATCTCTAGCAAAACGAACTCATTCAATTCTAATCTGGAATATCTACTATTCATTGGCAGTAACTCTATTCTTAGTGTATCTAGTTCTAGCAGGATTTAACGATAGCTTAGCGATTGGAGTACTGGTTCACGAACTGAGTGTTATTGGAGTAATCATCAACGGAGCACGTCTTTCTGGAACGGGTGGAACCCTGTTGTTGATCAAGGACATTTTCTATTCAATCTGGCAGGGAACATTAGAATCTTTCAAGGCATTATATGATTCAATTTAATGTTAGAAACAAACGCTACCTTCAAGCCTCATGGATTCTAGCAGGTTACAACGGTGAACCCTGATGGCGAGAATCCATGCTGACCCGGTTAGTACTTCTTTGATGCATCCAACACGTCGCGCACTTTACGTGGCATTGTTAGAAGCGGATGAATACACAACTGTTCAGTTGCAGGAAATCGTCGGTGTAGACCGTTACAATCTATACCACCATTTGAGGAAATTAGAGTCCTTGGGCCTTGTAATGAATCACAGGGACCAAGGCAGAACTCGCTGGTGGTGTGTTATTGACAGAGTACCACTTCCAAGCGATGGTAGTTCTACCTCTAGCCAGAATTCTCTCGGCTCTATTGACTTATCAAATCCAAGAGTGCAGGCCGCTGCAAGAAATATGCTTAGAGAATTGGCATCACTATCTGGCACTGACATTGATTTGGAATCGGCAACTCTTCAAAACTTGGAAATCATTGGTCGCAGAAATTGATTCGTAACATCTCTCAAGAATGATAACTAGGTGGGGCAAGTAATGTCGGACGAAGAAACCAAACCTGGAATCGAATCCAGAATCCCTGCTCCCGACTTATCTTGTCCTAAGTGTGACAATCTGTTACCAAATGGGTTAGGAATCATCACTTGTGTTATGTGTAAAACGCAGGTAAAGGTTGAGCACGAAGGAACCCGTCGAAAATGGCGAGAAGAAAAAATCAGTTGCCCTGAGTGTTCCAAAGTTTTAGTCTGTGGTGTCGGTAAGAGGCCAGCAAACCTGCAATGTTCGGCTTGTCAAGCCCATTTTGTTTTGAAGCCAAACAGACCCAAAGTCGAGGTCTCTTGTCCAAGTTGTAATCGCAAATTGAGGATGAACAAGAAGCCGGGCGTGAGAGAAGTTTCCTGCCCTGCCTGTGAAGCCGTATTCAATGTATCATTCTGAGGGGATTTTGTGAAGACGACTTACAGGATGATGGGAATTGCAGACTACATCACAATCGTGAATGGTTTGTTAGGAACAATGGCCATCTTCTTCCTTTTGCTCGCTGTTGATGATATGGGTGAGCCCTACACTAAGGGCGGAGTATTGACTGATTATATCTGGGCTGCAATGCTTTGCATTCTTCTCTCTGCTTTGGGAGATATTATCGACGGACCTATCGCACGCAGATATTCAAAGAAACAATTGCTAGGTGGTTCACTTGACATTATGTCAGATTCGATTTCGTTTTGCGTCGCACCTGCATTGATGGTATTCGCAATGTTTGGTCGCTGGGGTGAAGCAACACCGATTTGGACGATCAGTCTAGCACTAGCTTGTTGTTGGCTAATCGCTTGTGGAATGTTGCGCCTTGCAAGATTCCAGCATGACGAGGGTGGATATGTGCCATATTTCCACGGACTTTCCTCACCTGCTAATGCAATGTTGATTCTTTCAGCGGCTGGGTTAATCTGGCTTCAGCCATCATCCGGCTACGGCCCAGATTTGTCAACATGGGGTTGCGAGATTTGTTTTGGGGCAGGCGAGCACCCTTACCTTGATTTCGTAATTCTTCCAATTTTGCTTATCAGTGGAGGATTGATGATTTCTGATAGAAAAATGTCGAAGTTAAAATCCGGCATTCCGCTGAAACTCTCTGTTGCTCAATTTGTTGCGATTTTGTTTGCTGTAATCCATGCAATGCTACTTACACAAAAGACCGATGTTGCAGAAGATCTTTCCGGCACGACATTCACCATGTTCATGTTCGGAGTGTCACTATTTTTGGTTCTAGTATACATCGTCTTAGGGCCGCGTTTAGTCGACCTTGAAAACTCGCTTCAAGAACAAGAGTAGTGGCAGATGCGAATAGTCGTATAAATCGCCTCGCGATGTATTGACTGCATCGCGCTCCTTATCTATCATGAGAAGGCCATGCGGTATCGGATGGGATATTATGAGTGCTAGCGATAGCAAGTCAGGAGCAAAGAGTGGTTTGAGGAGAAGTGGTTCTCCTGGCCAAGTCGATCTCTCCGCATTACGTGCACAATTTACGTCTACTCCGTCCCCATCCTTGGACCAGACGTTAATGGAAAATTCACGTTTCCGTGAGGAAGAAAAACTCCGCGCTAAGTTAAGGCGCGAAAGCAAACTGCGTCGTGAAGCTTTAGCAGAAAGGATATCCTTGATGCAAGACAATATGGCAACCGATATTTCTCGTCAACATGAAATGACTCTCAGTGCCTTTGAGAGCGAACTCAGAGGACAGATGGAAGAGGAATTGTCACAGTTAGAATCCGAGGCATTAACCCGTGAGGAAATTCGTTTAAGAGAAATGCATGAAATGCGTTTAGAGAGAGAGATTCAAAGTTTGAAAGAATCACTTGAGGTAGAGCAAAGTCGCAAGGTTGAGGAGCATCGAACCGCAGTCATTTCTCAATTGGAAAGTCAACTATCCGATGAGCACCGTAGGCGTCTATCTTTCCAAAGAGAGAGATTAGAAATTCAATTCAATCAGTCATTACAAAGAAAAATCCGTGAATTGGAAGCAACCATCCAGAAAGAGATGGAAAGCCGCTTCGAAGAATTAGAATCCAAAGAAGTCGAGAAGCTAGAAGAGGTTCAAAGCCAAAAACTGTCAGAGAGAGAAGAATCTCTACGCCGAGGTATTCGAACAAGACTAGAGCAGCAACTCAAACTGCGCTTGAAGCAAAGAGAAGCAACTATGCGTGCTGAATATGAAAGACGCAGTCTAAGGCTAGAGGAAGATATCGCTTCTTCTATCCAGGAAGAATTGGAATCAAAGCTGTCTTCTGAAACTAAGGAGTTAGAAGAAAGAATGCGACAAGATGTCGAACTTGCAGTCGCTCGTAGAAGAGAAGGGCTCAGAGGCGAAGTCGAAAGGCAATTAGAAGCAAAGTATGCTGAAAAATTGTCAGAGAGAAAGAGCAGACTCAGAGAAAAATATGATTTGACCTTCTCCAAAGCAGTCGACGATATTTCACGTTCATTAGAAGGAGAAATCGAATCAGAACTTGAAGCAAGAATGGATCAGGAATTCGCAGCATATCGTAATGCGAGAGAAGCTGAAATCCAAAACCGTCTTGCACGCTTCCGATACGAAAGGGAAGCAGAATTGCATGACCAGATGTCTGAAAGATATGATTCCAAGAAGACTGACTGGGCTGAGCGCCTAGAACTAGAATTCAAGGCTAGAGAGTCTGCAGCACGTAAAGCCATCATGTCAGAAATCGATGGTCGGCTACGTAATGAGAGAATCACTCATGAGACCGACCTTGACCTGCTAAAGGAAGAGACTGTCCTCGAACTAGAAGCAGAGATGGAGGAACGTCTAGCAGAGTTCAGAGCACGTAAGGAAGAAGAAGTCGCGACTCAACTTGAGAGACAATTGGACAAGCGCGAAGAAATCATGCGTAACAAGGCGCTCATTGAAGTGCGAAAGCGTGAGGCAAACATCCGTGCAGAAATCGAGGCTCAATTGGGTGTAAAGCGCGCAGAAATCCGTGACAGACTATCTTCATTGACTCAACAAATGGACGACTTCAAAACCATGGCCGAAGTCAAGATGAGAGAATCCATTGAGTCGAAGGTTCAAGGTGAAATCGATGCTGACGAAGCAAGACTTACAGAACAGCAACAAGAATTTGACAATCTCAAATCGCAGGATTCGAGGGCAGAAAAGCGCCAATCATGGCTGCAAGCAATATCTGGGCAAGGAACTCAAACTCAGCAACCTCAGATGGGCGTGGACCCTAGTGCACTAGGTGCAAGAACAGGCTCCTTAGGAGCGGCGGCAGGCCGCCAAGCACGAGGAGCACTAGCTCAAGCTGCAGCACAGCACACCCCTTCGATGGGATTAGCAGGAATGAGAGCACCTCGTTCAGCAGCAAAGGCTCTTAGCGGCGCTCAACCTATTGCTAGACCGGTAAAGTCACCGATCGGCGGTGGATTAAATCTACCTGGTTCCTTAGGTAATTTGCCACAACCGATTCAACCAAAGGTTGTTCGTACACCGGTAATTAAAACTCCGAAAATAGAACCTCCTGCTGTAAAGGCTCCTGAAGTCATTGCGCCTGCAGTAGAACCAATTCCAGAAAAGGTGGTAATCGCGCCGAAGGTTGAACTTGAGATTCCCGATGAGCCAGAGGCTCCAGAAGTCGAGGTAGTCACACCTGTTGTTGAAGAATTAGAGGCAGAAGTAGAGACTCAAGTCGAGCCAGTGATTGAAACAGAAATCGTTGAGCCTGAAATCGA
>DAGO01000005.1:0-904 GCA_002498185.1 Euryarchaeota archaeon UBA10
GGTGCAATGATTGTATTCATTGCGCTAATTCTGGTTGCCGCAGTCGCGAGTGCAGTTATCATCCAGACGGGTGAGAAGTTGCAGCAAAACGCACAACAGTCGGGAAGCGACACGCAACAGGAAATTTCGGGTAAAATCTCGATTATTACTGTCTGGGTAGGCGACCAGGCTCCAAATGGTAACGCAAACCAAGAGGAGATAACAATGGTCTTTGAGTTAGCCCCAGGTTCTGAGCCGATAGCAGACACCGCAGTCCACTGGGCTGTGATTTGTGATGACGGCGCAGGAACACCCGCAGTTGTTGACGGCGATTTGTCAGCAGCAACAGAACTAGACGGTGCAACAGCAGTAGCACAATTTGACCCAGGTGAAACCTACATGATTGATCTAACAGTCGGTGGGGCAGCTGGTGCATCATGCGCTCCTGCACTAAATGAAGAGCACTCAATGGTAATCTCCGCTAACGGCGGCGGTTCAACCTACGAGACTCTATACTACCAGAGCACAACCCAAGGAGACCAAGTTGTTTGAGGTGATTATGAATGAAGAAGAATAACGAATTTAAGAATGATGAAATCGGTTCTATTGGTATCGGTGCAATGATTGTATTCATTGCACTAATTCTTGTGGCAGCAGTCGCTTCCGCAGTTATCATCCAAACCGGTGAGAAATTACAGCAAAACGCACAACAGACAGGTTCTGATACTCAGCAAGAGATTTCAGGAAAGATTTCAGTCAACTCAATATTTGTGTTTGACGATGCAGCATCTTACCTAATGTACTTCGAAACCGCTCCAGGTTCTGAAGTCCTAGATGAAGCAACTACAGATTTCCAAATGACTTGTGAAACTAATACCAACCCACCAGCGTACCAATATGTTTCTGGAACATTTGCAGCAGCTAC
>DAGO01000005.1:1294-7131 GCA_002498185.1 Euryarchaeota archaeon UBA10
ATGAACGCAGCACCTGGTGACGATTGCTCAGCAACATCCGTAGGTATCAACTCTGAAATCACACTTTGGATACACGTTGAAGGCGGAGGCTCTACTTACGAGACTCTGTACATCACAGATACCACCAGAGGATCACTAGTTATCTGATTCGAACTGAACCCCAAACAGTTACTTTTCGAAGTACTGGGGTTCAAGGAGAATTAGGAGGTACTGAAATGGCATGGCCATTCGGTAGCAGTGAAAAGTCTGGGGAAGGCCCTAGCGACCTCTCTGAGGAGCGCTTGCGCGTTATGTCAAACATAGCGATCGAGCAAGTTCCTATGCCTGAACAAGGCGAATTAACAGAAGATGACGCTTGGACAATTTCCCCCGGGCCTACAAGGGCTAGACTCAACAGTTCCGGATCTATTCCGGGTGCAGCAGTAGCAGCAGCTCCAGCACAAGCACAGGCAAATGTCGATACATCGGGTCTTGAGCGACTGATTTCCAGTCGCATCGATCTGGTTGAGGATATTCTCAACCGAGTCGAAAACAAACTCGAAGACGGCGCTGTCTCGCATGCTGGTGAAGCAGGTTCTGCAGATGCAATGTCTGGTGATGTTGAACTTGGTGAAGGCGATACTATCGTTACAGCCTCGGGAGAAGTCATCTCAGCATCTGGTTCAGAGCGTCTGAAAACTGATGATGCAGCACCTCTACTGGAATTGTATGAGGCTCAAGCCTTAGCATCTAATCCATTCCTAATCGCTCCGGCGCACTTAGGTGATGGTGCTGATGGAACAGTCGGTGCACCGACTGTAGCAGCATTACTGCTTGACAATCTCACAGGTATGGCGGCAGTCTCCTTCACTCAGAAGGCGATGAGTTCTGGCATGCTAAGTGCAGATGAAGGCAGGCTTGTTTTGGCAATTGTTCAAATGGCAGCTCCTGGTGATACAGAAAGCGCATTAGAGGACCATTTGCCACACAGGGAGTTGCTAACATTCTCTGCCCTAATCTCCAATTGGAGAAGGGCTAGAGCACTCAGAGGTGGAGAGTGAAATGGGTAGCGTAGCAGTTGGAGCGATGGTGGTAGGAACCTCATTGCTAGTAGTATTCGCATTAGCGATGGCTACTCTCGAAGCACAAGTGGATGATTCCATAGCGCAAATCGAGGCATCTGCTGAACCCGTTGCACAATTTACCATTGAGAACGCCAATAACGTTGAGGGAGCAGTGGTGTCATACACAATAAACAACGGCGGAGCCAACTACACAGCTGGCCAAGTCGAAGTGAATGGCAGTGCAGGCTCCTTCCTCGCGGACCTTGTGATCTCCGGAGGTACGGTTACTGGATTAAACATCCTTGACCACGGATCATCGTATCTCTACACCTCCTCGTACTTCTTGGAGGTCACAGGTCCTAACCCTGGTACGAACCTAAACATTTCAGCAACCCTTGGGAATTTGGTTTATCTGAATGTTACCAATGAAGGTAGCACTGATTTTGACACTGATTTTGCTTGGCTGTTTACTGATGGGGGTTCACCAATAAATCTCTCTGACGGACATGAAGGATATCAACCAACAATCATTTTCCCCGGGGAGACTTTCCAATTCTACTATGACAGCGGGGCACAGTCTACTGTTACTCGCCTAGCTGTTACCATTGACGGCCAGACCAAGGCAGCAACAGTTCTCTGAGGTTTTACTATGGCTGACGGTGGTGCTAGTTCGATGATTTTACTCGTGACATCTCTATTGATTAGCGGTGCAGCATCAGTTGTCCTCTTAGATTCATGGGGCGACCTTGCAGTAGCGACCGGTACCAATGCTAAGGGTAAGGCCGCTAATGCAGAAACCGATGTTTCTTTCAGTGGGGATAGGGGTGATGTGCTATTGGACACATCTGGTGCCAACCAGGAAATCACCTTGTATTTCCAAAATACTGGTTCAAGAACACTTGACAAAGGTTCATTTTCAATATTTGTTGATGGAGTATCAACCAGCGTGGTAGGTGCTTCAACACTATATCCTGCTAATGGAGTATGGGCTACAGATTACGTCATGGAAGTGACAGTATCTGATGCGAGTTTCAATTATGCTGACAATGATTTGGCAACTGTGACAATAATCGTCCAATCCACTGCTGGTGACGGAGTTAAAGGAACGGATTCTGAAACTGCGGAGGTGAGGCTGAGTGTTTGATGATGCACCAAAGCCCGTAGAGGATGGATATGAATTCACCTTGGAACAAGACAGCCTTGCAAACGCAATGGGCGCTCGCCTACCAAATAGAAGCCTGTGGATGGTTCAGGGCGAAGTTGGAAGCGGAAAATCACTAGTTAGTCAAAGGCTAATCTATGGATTATTAGAGAACGGTTCCAAGATTCTAGTAGTTACTACCGAATTAACTACTCGTGGCTGGATTGAGCAAATGGAATCCATTGGTTATCCGGTAACAGATTACATCGCATCAGGGATGTTGATGGTATTCTCCAGATTCGGTGTTATCGCGGAGGCAAAGGAAGGTGTCGACTTGTTTGACGTCTTAGAATCCGATGCAGTCGAAAAGGCAGATGTTGTTGTTATTGACTCAGCATCTTCATTGATACCAGAAGGATTAGAGCCTTCTCAATATCTTACTTCATTGCAGAAGCTGCGAAAGATTTGCAGCGAATCACGCTCGCTATTGTTAACTGTCGATCCTACAGAAATGGATGGCAAATTACTACACAAATTACGCTCATCATGTGAAGTTCTACTCGACCTGAATGCAGGTTTCGTTGGTGGAGAAATCAAGAGGACAATCGTAGTTACTAGATTCCTCCGTGCCGCAGGCCCGGTTCAAGCAAGCGTTGGATGGCGTGTTGAGCCATACATGGGCTTCATCGTAGATATTACGGCGGTGAGCTGATATGGATGAGGAACTCAAATTCCAACGTGGAGACCTTGAATCTGTCATGGCCGCCCATCCTCACGTTTCACAATGGGTACAGGACTTTGAAGCAAAATATGGCAGCAGGCCGTATTACTACGGGCCTCTGGACCGCGACGCTCGTAAAATCGAGCCAATGAATCTGATTTACATCACTAAAGAACCAATATTCGTGCACATGTATCGTCCAGTTGACGATGATGGTTCAGAAGGACAGACACTCTGGTTCGGCCTTGAACCTCAATTGACCGATGAAGAGGAAAATATTCGAAGGACTTTGATTGAAGTCTTGCTACAAGAAGCACCAAGTGCACCTACATTCACAACTGATGATGAATTCGAAAATATCCTATCTGGAATGATTGATAGATATACCATCCTAGATTCAGAAGCGAGAGGTTCGGTGCGCAGGCAAGGCAGAATGTGGGAAGTTCTTGGAATGGATGACAAGCGAATCATCGTAACCAAGGAGCAAAGAGATAGGCTGAGATATACGATTATTCGTGATTTGATTCGCAACGGTCCTCTCGAGCCACTTCTATCTGATGAAATGCTGGAAGATATACACTCTGTGGGACTTAAGCACGTTCACATGGATCACAAGGTCTTCGGGATGGTGACCTCCAATATCCGTTTCCGTGAGAGAGATTTGCTTGCACGATATCTCAGAGCAATGTCTGAGCGTATAGGTAGGCCGGTCTCTGATAACAAACCGATTATCGATGGTGCACTTTTGGATGGCTCTCGTATCAATATCATCTTCTCTGATGACGTATCTATGCTAGGTCCATCATTCACAATTAGAAAGTTCGCTGAAGAAACAATTTCAATCACTCAACTGGTACAATGGGGTACTATGAGCGCACAAGTTGCAGCATACATATGGATGTGCCTAGAGTACGGAATGTCTGTATTAGTGAGTGGAGAAACAGCATCTGGAAAGACCACCACTTTGAATGCGATTTTACCGTTTATCGACCACAATGTCAAGATTTACTCAGCGGAAGATACGCCTGAAGTGAAGGTTAGGCACAAGATTTGGCAGAGATTGGTTACTCGTGATTCAAAGAATGAAGAAAGCAGAGTTGAGATGTTCGACTTGCTCAAGGCGGCTCTGCGTTCACGACCTCGTTACATCATCATTGGTGAAATTCGTGGTGTAGAAGGTGCAACCGCATTCCAGGCTATGCAGACAGGTCACCCTGTTATTGCAACATTCCACGCATCTTCAATCGTAAAGATGATTCAAAGATTCACTGGTGACCCAATCAATGTTCCAATTCGTTTCTTCGATAACTTAAATTTCGCAATTTTCCAAGAAGTAGTAGAGTTGAATGGCGGTATTGCTCGACGTATTACCGGAATTGATGAGGTAATTGGCTACAACAAACATAGCGATGGTGTTCTAACTAGAGGTATGTTCGAATGGGACCCAATCAAGGATAAACACTACTTCCGTGGTATGTTCCAATCACATCTATTAGAGAATAAAATTGCAGCATTAGCTGGGTTCGAAAATAAGAGAGATGTATACGATGAGGTAATGCGTCGAACTGAAGCAATTCAAACAATGGTCGATAGAGGATTAACTCATTATGATGACGTATTCGATTTACTGAACCTCTACTACAATGGCGGTTGGGAAACATTCCGCGCTGCCATTGACACTTGGGTTAGCATTACTGAACGCTGAAATTGGAGATGATTAGATGGACCGAATGGCGACATGGCAGATTGCTCTGCGTCGCCTTGAGATGCCAGTCCCTCGCTTTCTCATAGCGTTTGTATTACCAGCAGCATTGGCTGGTTTAGTATCTGCAATTCTGCTTATTTGGTTAACAGGTGGGTTCGCTGAGGGCGGACTATTCGCAGGATTTACCGGTGTATTCCTGATAATTATGCTACCTCTATTGACAGGAGGTGCAGCAATTTACTTCCCGATTCTCGAAGTAAATCGTTCAGCGATAAAAATCGAGAAAGAGATGCACATGTTCATCACCAGAATGGGAATTTTATCCCTTGGTGAAGTTGGAGCAGACACTATTTTCGATATACTGCGCCAAATGAAGGACTATGGTGAATTAGCTCAAGAAGTTAAGCGCATTGAGACTCTTGTAGACAAATGGCACACCTCTTTACCTGAAGCAGCGAGAATTGTTGCTCAGCAATCACCTTCACCGCTTTGGACAGATTTCCTTGACAGAATGGCTTTCTCCATTGAAGCAGGTCAGCCTATCGATGCCTTCATGCGTGCTGAGCAAGAGACTGTAGCTGAACAGTACAACACCCTCTATGACACAAGGCTAGAGGGTGTTGACACACTAAAGGAGATTTATGTCTCACTTGTATCCGCCGGATTATTCGGTTTGGTGGTTGCAGGTATTCACTTAGTACTGTTCGAAATTGGTAATGGCAGTAGCGCAACACCAATTGAATTAGCCACTAGAATCCGATGGCTATTGCTTGCAGGATTCCTGTTTGTCATCATTCAGGTGGGCGCTTTATTCGCGTTTAGAGCCACTATACCAGATGACCAAACTTTCGCTCGTGACGAATTTGAGACGCCGTTCAGGTTGTTGTTTAGACAAACCTGGTTAGGTGCGGGTTTGGTGAGCATTGTGTTATTCATAGTCACGATAATTGTTGTAATCGCATATTGGGAAAGTTTGACAACAACATGGGATAAGTATGGATTGATTCTTCTAGCATTGCCGCTTACTCCACTACTTATTCCCTCAATTTTAGTCCAAAGAGAAGAGAGTAAAGTTTTGCGAAGGGATGAAGCATATCCCGACTTCATACGGGCATTAGGTGGTACTGCACAAGCACGTAGTGCAGAACCAAGTGCTACAATCAGAGCACTACGTGGAATCGATTTCGGAATGTTGGACGAATCAATCGATAGATTGGAGAAGCGCCT
>DAGO01000005.1:7463-7991 GCA_002498185.1 Euryarchaeota archaeon UBA10
CGACAGTGAGCGGGCGTGGGATTATTTCGCAGCAGACACTAATTCTGCCGTTATTTCTCGGTACAACAGAATCTACATCGAAGGTTCGCAATCATCTGGCGAACCTGCTGAAACCGCTGACATGGTGTCTCGTTCAGTCACAAATCTACTCTCATTACGAAGAAGAAGGAGTCTTTCCGCATCCACAATGTGGGGTGTAGCGTTTGGTTTGCTAATTTCTTCCGTAGTGTCTCTGAATGTAACAATCTCAATTGTTCTACAACTTGGAGAAACCATCGCAGGTGTTGCTACAAGTATTGCAGAGACTACAGACATCGGCTCAATCTCAGATGCAGCTGGCGATTTCGTACTTCCTGTTATGGAGGATCCGACCGCTGTTGCTGATAATATTTTGATGTTCAAAATAATTGCATCGATTCTGATTTTAGTTCAAGTCCTTGCAGTTTCTCTAATCGCAACACGTCTTCGTGGTGGTGGCTTTACCAGTGCAGTTGGTCAAATGATCCAATTGCTATGGGTTGCAGCTCT
>DAGO01000005.1:8402-8688 GCA_002498185.1 Euryarchaeota archaeon UBA10
AGCGAGAGCCCATCTCTTCCCGGATTCTCTTCTTAGTTGCAGTCCACGAGCAGATTGGACATGTTGTCAAGTCGTGATTTCTCGCAGGGCAATATTCTCTTCCGAAGAAGATAATCTGCAAGTGAAGTTTGTTCCAAGACTCCTTTGGGAAAATAGCCTTGAGGTCTTTTTCTGTCTTGACTACATTGGTTCCGTTAGAAAGCCCCCATCGTGCTGCTAAGCGGTGAATGTGAGTATCGATAGGGAATGCAGGAACGCCGAATGCTTGAGCCATCACCACTCCAGC
>DAGO01000005.1:9087-20288 GCA_002498185.1 Euryarchaeota archaeon UBA10
ATCTTGGCTAATTTGGAGATGTTCCTGGCTTTGGTGGGGGCAAGTCCTACTTCACGAATCATCTCCTGAATATGGCTTACTTCCAAGGTTGCCATTCTCGCAGCATCAGGTCCATGACGGAATAATTCCGGCGTAACTTCGTTCACCTTTTTGTCAGTAGTCTGGGCACTCATAAGTACTGCAATAAGTAACTGAAATGGATTTTCATGGTCTAGAGGAACTGGAGTTTCTGGATATAGCTCTTCAAGCATTTGCAAAATCTTCGCAGCTTTTTCCGAGCGCTTCACAATATCAGCCTCGATAATCTACGCCGTATTCTGCTCCATTGGCCCATGCCCACATGAAACCTAGGAAAATAGAACCTAATGGAATTATGTTACAGAAGAATACCACTGATGGTGAGTAGTTGTTCTCACTTGATCCGGTCGCAAGCCATCCTAGATAGCCAATGATTGTACCCGGGAATATCGAAAGAAAACCAATCACAATAGCACGTATGAATCTCATCCAATCACCCAAGCCTCGCAGTCATATCTTCTCCACTTAGTGAATTTAGAATATCGTTTTCCTCAAGCCAACCCTTACGGGCAACCATTACACCATAGTCAATATCTCCTAATCCCTGTATTGAGTGAGCATCAGGGTTGATTACCACTGGTACGCCTAATTCCTTAGCCCGCTTACACAATCGCCAATCCAGGTCTAATCTGTATGGAGATGCATTCAGTTCAACAGCCTTCAGTTTACCTTCTTTGTTAGCTTCAGACATGTGCTCTAGAACAGTATGTAAGTCGACTTCGTATCCGTCTCTTCCCTGCAGGATTCGCCCTGTTGGATGTCCTAATACAGTTGTAGCGGGGTGTTCTAGGCACTTCAACAAATCTTCAGTATTCTGTGCTTCGTCTCTTCCTCTCCAGCGTGTCATGGCGTGTACGCTGGCAACAACATAGTCGATTTGTGATAGAACATCATCGGGATGGTCCAACTTTCCGTCTTCCAAAATGTCAGACTCTACGCCGCTGAATAAACGGAAATCAACTCCATCATTCTTCCATTCAGCGTTGTACTTCTGCATTGTATTGTGCTGACCGATTAAATCATCAGCACTTGCACCATTTGCTATTTGCAAAGTTGGAGAGTGGTCAGCAATTCCCAGCCAACTCCAGCCCATTCTTCTCGCTGCATCAGCCATTTGTTCGAGGCTTGCTTCACCATCAGAAAGCGTGGTATGATTGTGCAAGGCACCTTTGATGTTTGAAAGAGATATCAATTCAGGAAGATTGTTTGCGGCAGAGGCTTCCATTTCACCAAGGTCCTCTCTCAATTCAGGAGTAACGTACTGCAAGCCTAAGTGGGCATAGATGTCGGCTTCTTCCACTGCAGGTAGTGAAGTCGCTGCGGCCTCCAAGCCAGTCAATTCAGTCTCTGGCATCAATCCAAATTCATTCAGTTTCAGGCCCTTGTCCTGAGCGACTTGCCTCATTCTAATGTTGTGTTCTTTGGAACCGGTGAAGTATGCTAGAGTGTACGGGAAGACGTGTGAAGGAACCAATCTGACCTGAGCGTCGATTGTGCCGCCTGATTCTAGTTGCTCATATGATTCGCCACCAATAGCGTCGAGTACGTTTGCATCAAGGTGGCCAAGGCTGAAACCGCCTTCGAAAATAGAGGTATCAAGGATTACAGATACCTTGGAATCACCCGCCCCCTTGACATCTGCGATTCCTTTGAGAGAAAGGATTTCATTAGTCACGGACTCAACATCTTCTGGTTTAACGGCCGCTACAATATCCAAATCTCCAATCGTTTCTCTTCTTCGGCGAGCAGAACCGGCAAGTTCCGCTCTTTCAACACCGGGGAGTTGCTTAATCATTGAGAGGAAGGTCTGCCCGTAGCGTAAGCCAATGTCAAGCCTCCTTCGGGCAGAGAATCTAGCTAATAGATCGATGCCATCGAGGATTTTTTGCTGGCTTTTTGCACCGAATCCTTTCATCGGAGCCACTTCGTTTTTCACGCATACCTCTTGTAAGTCTGCAACTGACATGACTCCCAATTCATCATGCAGCATCTTGATTTTCTTTGGGCCGACACCCGGTATTCCAAGCATTTCGATTAGTCCTTCGGGTGTACTTTCATGAAGTTCAATCCAGTCATTTGGCCACAACCCTTCTCCTACTGCTTGTGAAATAGCAGAACCGAGACCTTTGCCGATTCCTTTGAGTTCGTAAATGTCGCCACTGGCAACTAACTCTCCCAAATCTTGTGATAGTGAACCGATTAGGCGAGACGCATTTTGATAGGAGCGGGTACGGAACATGTTTGCACCGGAGAGCTCCAGTAGGACCGCCATTTGATGCAATGCTGTGCTAACCTGGTTACGGCTAAAGTATGGCGGCCCATTTGCCCGGGGCTTAGCCAGTGTCCAAGATCCCCCTGCCATGATTCTTCCAGTGCGTCTAGGTTCAATAACTCCTGCCTTTTGGCGTAAACATGGTCGAGACCGAAATCATCGAGACTCTCGCCCAATCAATGTGTTTCATCTCGCTTACGGCCTTTATTTTCATTGCAACATTTTCCAGAAATGAGAAGATGGAATTGATGGCACAGAACTTCATAATGTTCTCATTGCTCATTACAGCAGGTATACTGTGGTGGTTATCTTCTTCAGGTGGGGAATTATGGGGCTCAAATTACCTTCCCAAGCCACTTTCAGTGCTTTGTGTAGTTGTAGCAATAGCAGCCCGTTTGAATATCAAAGGCCAAAACGTGTCCTTCGGAGCCAATCCACATAGTATCGGCAAGAAAGAAGAGGAATAATCAGATTATTTCCCCTTCAGGTTCTCCGGCTTCATCAGCCATTTTTTGGTCGATGAAAGTGCGCATATATTCAGGCAACTCACCATTGACGAAGATGACGTCGTTAACAGTATCCAATTTTTTCAAAGAGTAGTAAATCTGCATTGCAGTCATTGGCGTGGAAGAACAACCAACGCAACCACCGTCTAGAGAAAGCATGACATTTCCACCAGAAGTATCTATGACATTCACAATACCATCATGGGCGTCTAAAACTTCCTGGACAGGTCCGATTTCTCTCAGGACCTCCTCAGCAGTGATTGCCATTACACAACGGGTGTCGTCCCTCATCTATCAACCATCGCATTCAAGACCAATACAATGCTGGGCATCATATGGGATTATTTTCAAGAGCCGAAATCATGGAATTCAGCGTATCTGGGATGAGTTGTGGAGGATGCGAAGGTAAAATCACCAAAGCATTGAATGAAATTTCAGGCGTGAAAAAGGTCACGGCATCGGCTTCAGATGGAACTGTAATTGTCAAGGTTAAAGGCGTAGAATCACAAGTGATTTCGGATAAAATTACCAGTGTCGGCTTTGTAGTGGAATGAAGCAAAAACGCCTTACGCCGTAGTTTTTCATAGGGATGTCCTTATGAAGGGGAGGTAGGTCGGCGGCCAGCAGGTGTATTTTATGGACATCGAGATAATGGCAGCCGGAGCAGCATTAGTTGGACTAATTGTTGCTTTTGTGTTATACAAAAAGAACGATAGCATTGAAATTGAAGACAAGAAGGTAGCTGAGATTACTCAGGAAATTCAGGATGGCGCAATGGCTTTCCTGTATGCTGAGTACAAGATTCTCTCAATATTCGTCGTAATTGTTGCAGGGTTACTGTACTACGATACTGGCGACATCTACACTCCTGGAGCATTCCTAGCAGGTGCTGTCGCAAGCGTACTAGCAGGATTCTCTGGTATGAGGGCAGCAACTTCCGCTAACGGAAGAACTGCAATGGCTGCAAAGAGCGGTGGACAACCTGCTGCACTTGCTGTATCATACAACGGTGGTGCAGTCATGGGATTGTCAGTCGGTGGACTTGGTCTACTCGGTATCTCATTGATTGCATACTGGCTAAGTTCTGGAGAAACATCTCACATCGAGTCCGCTGCTGGATTCGGTATGGGTGCTTCTTCAATTGCACTATTCGCAAGAGTCGGTGGCGGTATTTACACCAAGGCTGCTGACGTTGGTGCAGACCTTGTAGGCAAGGTCGAAGCAGGTATTCCAGAAGACGACCCAAGAAACCCTGGTGTTATCGCTGACAACGTTGGTGACAACGTCGGTGACGTAGCAGGAATGGGTGCGGACATCTTCGAATCTTTCGTAGGTTCAATCATCGCTGCAATGATTATTGCTAACGGTGATGGATTCGGTGGAGATAACTTCGGTGGAAGTGCTGAAGATTACATTCTGCTACCTATCCTACTAGGTTTGGTCGGATATGTTGCTTCTCTAGTTGGTGTGTTCTCAATGACCTTCATGAAGGGAATGAAAGACCCTGCAGCGGCTCTAAGGAACACCACCTTCATCGCAGCAATTCTATTCTGGGCAGGTGGTTACCTTGCAATTGACATGCTCAACATGGATGTTGATTCTGATGTAATGCAGGCTGTAATTCTTGGAAGCGTAGTTGGAATTCTAATCGGTCTGGTAACCGAATACTACACTGGAATTGAACCAGTTATGGGAGTTCCAACAAGAGCTATCCCTCACATTGGTGAGATGTCCAAGACAGGACCTGCAACAAACGCAATAGCTGGATTGTCAGTCGGAATGATGTCCACATTTATTCCAATTCTACTAATTGCAGCAGGTATCTTTGGAGCATTCAAGATTGGTGGCGATGATTTCGGTCTATACAACATTGCAATCGCTGCTATGGGTATGTTAGGTACCGTCGGTGTTACAATGACCGTTGATGCATATGGGCCAGTTGCTGACAATGCAGGTGGTATTGCGGAAATGGGAGAACTTGGTTCTGAAGTACGTGAAATCACAGACGCACTAGATTCAATCGGTAACACGACTGCAGCAGTCGGTAAGGGATTCGCAATCGGTTCCGCTGCTCTAACCTCTCTAGCACTATTTGCTGCATACAGTACTGCAGTCACATACGATGAGTTCACTCTAAGTCTTGCAGATCCATCTGTGGTAATGGGTCTTCTAATCGGTGGCGCTCTACCATTCGTAGTCGCAGCAATGACAATGACCAGTGTCGGAAAGGCAGCTGGAGAAATGGTTGTTGAAATCCGCAGACAATTCAAAGAGATCGACGGTCTTCTAGAAGGTAAGGAAGGAGTCAAGCCAGACTCTGCAACCTGTGTTGATATCTCAACCAAGGCTGCATTGAAAGAAATGGTTGCACCTGGTCTTGTAGCAGTATTTGCTCCTGTGGCAGTAGGATACCTATTGGGAGCCTCTGCACTCGGTGGAATGCTTGCTGGTGCTCTAGTCACAGGTGTTCTACTTGCACTATTCATGGCAAACGCTGGTGGTGCATGGGACAATGCAAAGAAGGCAATCGAGCAAGACCACATTGAAGGCGCAAAGAAGGGCGATGATGCTCACGATGCTGCTGTTATCGGTGACACAATCGGTGACCCATTCAAGGATACAAGCGGCCCAGCTCTGAACATTCTAATCAAATTGATGAGCATCGTTGCGGTTGTAATCGCAAGCGGATTGGATGCCGGTTTACTGTTCTGAGCAGAAAACCCGCATGCTGAAAAACGACACCGTTGTGGGTCTAGACATGCGTGCTTACTTGTTGTCTCTGTTGATGATAACAGTCAGCCTTGCTGGTTGTATCAGTAACGAGGATACCAGTACTGATATCGGTAATACTACAGAAAATGATTTGGTTTTACCTGAATGGCAAATTGGCGATCAGTGGTTGTACACTTTCATCACTCCACAGTTTGGAGAAGACAGTACCCGCTTAGTAGTCGCAGACATTCGTGAAGATGATGGTTTATTCATGCTAGGCATCTCCTCGGAGGGAGAGGCTCAAAGGCATGCAGTAATCAACCACAACCCATTTTTGGGTAGAGTTACCATGAATGGCTTGTCTGTTTACGAGAATGGCGAGCCTCAACCAGTTTTCAATTTCCCTTGGGAGGTTGGCAACACTTGGGCGTTCAGACTCTTAGGCCAAGATTGGAGTGCGACTACTGATAATATCTACAATGGAGAAGTCACAGTATCTGCAAGTTCAAGTGAAGGTCACCAACTTAGTTACGTCTTTAGTGGTCGCCAGGGTTTCATCATGAGTCTTCTATGGACAGATAATGAGGGTGTAATTAACTTACAAATGAGCCTCATCCAAAAGGATACAGGATATACAGGAGATGTATTCTTCTACCGTGCAGGAGATCTACACGATAACTTGTATGAAGAAAATGATCAGGAAATTTATGATTCATTCTTTGATGATGGCTATTCTCCCAATGAAGCATGGGATACTCTAGTTTGGTATCTCGATGTCGAAATCGACGACAAAGGAGGTTCTGGAACATTGACTATAAGCGACCAGCAAGATGGCACATCTCCGTTATCAAGAGCTTGGGGCAATGGAGCAACCGAAAAGGGCTCGTTTGGTACTATTCCTTCCAAGACAGGCGAGCATAGAATAACTCTAACATTACAAGGTGAAACTTCATTTGTTCATCTCAAAGTCGCAGGCGCACTTGTTCGTTCTTGGACATTGTGAGGTTGCAACATGCCTACACTTGTCATGATGCATGGAATGACAGGTACGTCTGAAATGATGCGGCCATTCGCTGAGAAGATTCTGCCTGAGGGATGGGATTTGTTAGTGCCACAGGCAGAATTTGAGCATCCTAATCGTGGCTATACTTGGTGGAGATATGAAGGAGGAGACAATCCAGGACGTAGAATCCTGACTGCCAAGGAGCTATCAGATGTTGATGCTTCTTTGCTTAAGTTATCGAATATACTCCCTGATGACGAGTTGGTTCTGGGTGGGTTTAGTCAAGGAGGCGCAATGGCCCAAGAACTGCTTCAATTCAATCTCAAAGTATTGGGTGTAATTGCCATTGGCACCAGAGCTGTCAGACCTCTAGAATTGAGGGATAGACTCACTGAAATTTCTCCTAGCAAATTGATGTGGATGCATGGTGAATCTGATCACAGAGTTTCACTAGAAGCTGGCTTAGAGATACCAGAAATTTTCGAAGAATCAGGCTGGAATGTTACTAGGATTCAGCATCACAAAGGGCACATGATTCCGATTGAATTTCATGAACAAGTCAAAGAATGGCTAGAAAATCTGTAGCAAAAAAACCAATTGAAAAATTAATTTTTCAATTGAGAAAATCAAAGGATAAAATGTATTCAATTTAGGGGTAGATGCCATAAGTTATGGCTGATTAGCCAAACCATGCCTTCCGCTAAAGCACCTGTAAGAATCGATCTAGCAGGAGGATGGTCGGATGCTCCTCCCTTTTGTGAGCAGGTAGGTGGCGATGTTGTGAACATTGCAATCAATCATTATGCTCATGCCGATTTACAAGTCGATGAATCTGGCAAACTCAGCGTGACATACACTTGTGATGTTCCAATTGGAAGTGGTTTGGGTACCACCGGTGCAATCAATGTAGCATTACTAGCGGCAATCAAAGGTAAGGAGAATTCGGAAGAATTAGCATATCAGTTCGAAAGGTTACTCGGAAACCATGGTGGCCGGCAAGACCAGTGGGCTGCAAGATATGGTGGAATCCAACATCTGAAGTTCATAGGCAATGATGTGGAGAGAGTGCACCTAGTACCTCCTCCTTCATTCAACAGGTGGATTGAGAAGCATCTGATTCTCGCTGATACTGGAATCAGACATACCTCAGGTGATTTACACAGCGGTGTTTGGGCAAGATACGAAGAAGTCCTGCCGCATTTGATGGAGATAAGACAAAGCGGCAGAGACATGGCTGCTGCAGTGCAACGAGATGACCGATTCAACGTATGCGCAGCTATGAATGCGTACACTGAAGCGGTAGGGAAATTAGACTCAAGTTTGAATGAACCATATCAGATTCTAGTCGACATGCCAGATGTACTTGCTTGGAAAGGAATGGGAGCCGCTGCTGGCGGTTTCGTTGGTATTATATCGCGCAATCCAGATGCCACAAAAGAAGCAATACCTTGGGATGTACTGGATTGGCAAATAGACCAAGACGGGCTAACTATCTCGGATTAACCACAGGTTGAAATGGGCAACGGAAGAGGGTTAGTCATGAGCAGAGTTGTCGGAGATGCCCAAGCATCAGAAGCTGACTTCGTTGTATATTCGACAACCTTCTGTCCTTATTGCGTCGCAGTGAAGCGTTTGTTTGACTCAAAGGGTCTGACATATGATGAGATAAATTTCGACCATGAGCCAGGTGCAAGAAACGATGTTGTAGCTGAAACAGGTCATCGAACAGTCCCTGTAGTAATCGATAATCGTGGTGACAACCCGATGTTCATTGGCGGATTTAACGAAACGCAAAGATATCTACGCTAATCAGCATGTAGGTAGTATGCAACATTGATTATTCCAGCAAAAGTTACCCACGCAATGTAGGGCCATACTAGCATTGAACCTTGCTTGTTGCCACCATAAGTCAGGTATGCATAAACGATTGTTAACAGAACCATTACTACAATCAGTAATAGTGATTGTAGGTATTTTGCGTCGTCGAAAACACGAGGCCACATTAGATTTGCAATCATCTGAATCACAAATAAAGCAATAGCAATGTTTCGATAATTAATCTCACTTCGATTAACAATTGTAGTGTAAAGGCTGATTGCTAACATCACATACAAGACACTCCATATTGGACCAATAATCCATCCGGGTGGCTGGAAAAACGGCTCATAATCCGAGTCGAATGTCACAAATTAGCCTCCACTATTGTGTTCAAAAAGTAAAGTGCTCGTGCCGGGATTTGAACCCGGGTCGCCGGAATGAAAACCCGAAATGATGGACCACTACACCACACAAGCAGATATTCTCGCCCCAGCGTTGATTATTCATGAATGTTGGGGTCGACAGTTAATCCGTTCCACCATCTGATTCCGAGCCACGAAACGACAATTGCAACTATCAAAAACGCACCAATTAGAACTTCTCTATCCAACAGCCACCAGATTGCATCCAGAGCTTTCTGGCCATAGATTCCGATGAGCAATGCTTCAAGCCCAAATCTAAGGCCTCTTCCCAAAAGTCCTGCAATAATGAATGGCTTCATTTTCATTTCACCCATTCCTGCTGCCCAACCAAATACCTTGTATGGGATCGGAGAGAATGCAGCAATGAATGTTCCAATTGTTCCGTATCGAATTGTCAAAGCCTCGATCTTCTCAAGGTGCCTTTCAGCCTTGAATCGGGTGAACAATGAGCGGCCCCACTTCCTTCCAACCCAGTATCCAACTATACTACCGAGAACACTTGAAACAGAAACTACGGCCCATAGCCAAAAAATCAGAGCTGTATCTCCTTGTGCTGCTACTAACATCGGTAGGAATAACAAATCTGGAGGCACTGGTTGGATTATTGCCTCGGTAAATGACATAGCGGCTAGGCTTATCCAGCCAAACCCGTCAAACCAATCGACAATCGTCTCTTTCCATGACATCCAACCCTCGGGGTAACAATCACACGAATGAACCCTTTCTTAATCGAAGTCTTGATTGCTACAAATCCTGACCCCTTGATACATGCCGGTGCTCGATACAGCCGCATTACTCCACTGGCCCGTGGAGAGACTCCAAGGAGGAATTGTTGCACATAGCCAATTAGAGGAATTGAGAAAGCTCTCTCCGCAAAGGGCTATGCTGCTTGAGTCTATCGAAATGGAATGGATGTCAATGGGCACTGGTGATGCAGAAAATGCAGCATCAACTACTGGGGATTTGCCAAGATTGAGCCCAGTGGATTTGGAGATATTGGCCATCGCACTCGCTACAGGTCAAACACTGTACACTGACGATTATTCATTGCAGAACGTGTGCAGACACTTGAATCACCCTTTCGAAGCGGTGTCAAACAAACGCAGTAAGGAGCAATGGTCCTGGGAATTGAGATGCATAGGTTGCAGAGCGACCAAAAAAGCGGATTCTCAAGTTGAGCAACAGTGTGATGTTTGTGGTTCAGTAATGAAAGTCAAGCGTTCGAGATGATTATTCTTCTTCGAGCAACCGCTCAACTTCTTCATCTGCGCCGAACATTGATGCAAAAATAGCGGAAATCCATTCAAACATGAATCACTCTTCTGCGTTTTTGATTTCTTCGGACACTTCTTCGGCAGTCTTGCCGGAGGGATCCACTCCAGCCGCTTCTGCCTTCTGTGCTAGGTCTACTGCTGCGGTCTTTCCGCCAGCATCTAAGTCCGCTTCCGTGTTTGCACTCGATGGTGCGCCAGTTACTTCATTCAGCCCTTTTTGGAATTCACCTTTGGACTGTCCGGCGGCTCTTGCAAGTTTAGGTAGGCGCTCTGCTCCAAACAATAAGAAGAAGATTGCCAGTAGAATCATGATTTCAAATGGTCCGAACCTCATGTTATTCCCTCTAGTGTACCCCAAGAACTCCCGCTTTGTCAATCAATCGGCTGTTAACCACCTGAAACAGGCGGAAGTAATGCAATCTCATCACCGTCACAAACAGGTTCGTCTTCGGTAACTTTGTTGCCGTTGATACTGACCATAAGTCCTTGACTGAGCCACACTTCGAGACCCAACTCTTCCAATACAAACCGTACAGATGAGTTCGGCAAAATATCCACCTGGTGTTCTCTGCCGCCCATTTCTTCAGCTATTGGGCCGAATGCGAGTACTTTGGCCTGCATGAACACGCTATCAAGCGGCATCTTATCAACCCGTGGCGCCGTGACTTACACAATGGCGGTCGCACTTTCTTGTCAGGGGCTTTGGAAAGTATACGAAATGGGCGATGAAAAGGTGCAAGCAGTTCGCGGCATTGATCTCGAAATCAATAGCGGTGAGATGGTTGCAATCATGGGTCCATCCGGTTGTGGAAAAACCACTCTTCTCAATATCTTATCTGGAATTGATGACCCCTCTGCTGGGCAGGTAATGGTCTCAGGGAAACCGTTGTTCGGAATTAGTGATGATGAAAGAACAGACCTAAGGGGCAGGGAAATGGGTTTCATTTTCCAAAAATTCCATCTTTTGGACGTGATGAGTGCGGTTGAAAATGTAGAGATACCTCTGCTGCTAATGGGAATGAATCCTGATGAAGCTAGAATCAAGGCAAATGATGCTCTCTCCAAGGTAGGCTTGGGGGATAGATTTGACCATCGTCCTTCCGAGCTATCAGGTGG
>DAGO01000041.1 GCA_002498185.1 Euryarchaeota archaeon UBA10
TCACCTAGTTCACGACGTGTCTCATCAGGGTCGATGTACAGTGCAGCACCAATAAGTAGTGTTTCTAAAACTGCAGCGATTAAGAAAAGAGTCGGGTAATCGAATCTTCCAGCCAATGGTTCAGTCAACTGGTAACCTATAATCGCTGATACATTCATCATTGCCATATATGCAGTAAACTGAGTGCCACCAACTTCACTCCAGGTTATGCGCATCATCAAAGAAAAGACGTTGATACTAACCATGGCAAACACGAATGTGCGAATCGACCAAATTGTGATCATGAAAACACTGTTACCCCACCAAGCCTCTGTTAATCCCCAGATTGCAGTGATTATCGCACCACCAAGAGAGGCATAGATAATTACGGATTTACCACCTACAAGCCTGCCTAAATGTCCTCCTACTACATATGCAAGCATAGTTAGAAACAGAATCAGACCGCCTTTAGTGCCATTGAATTGCTCCTGTGACCAGCCTAATTCTCTAATGAATAACAGTGGTAGGACTGGTACCAAGAAGAAAGAAAGTGACAGTACTAGGCTCAATACAATTCCTAATCGCGTCGACTTCAGAGAAAATGCTGTTTTCACCTTGCCAAAGATTTCGTTAAAGTATTGATTTTCATAATCTGTTTCAACGAATTTAGAACCTTTGTCCTCACTCCAAGGGAATAACTTCTCACCCGGCCTCTCCCTCATAAACAATGGAACCATCATTATTAGTAGCAATATCGGAATCTGCATTACCAATGCACCTCTGATACCTGTGAAACTGATTATTGTACCTAAGCCAGCACCTCCGATTATTCCTCCAACTGCCTTCGAAGTAAACATGTAACTGTTCACTTTTTCCAATTCATGTGTCTTGAGAACATCTACTGCTAGTGCATCTGTACTAACATCTTGTAGCGAAGTGAAAATATTGTACACTAGGAACATGGCTGCTATGACTTGAATATCGCTATCTGCGCTTGCAATGAATGTTAGTATAATCAGAGTTAGAATCATTCCACTCTGGGCCAATAATATCCACGGCCTCCTTCTTCCCATAGAACGGTATTGAAAAGCGTCAATTACCGGGCCCCAAATGAATTTAATAGACCACGGTAATGTACCCAGAGTCAATAATAAAGCTAAATCTCCGGCAGCAACTCCTTCAGCTGCTAGATAGGTGACAAATGTGACTGTCATGAATCCCCATGGAATCCCTTGAGCAACGTAAAGAGCGCACAATGTGAAAACTCTCGCACTGTAACTATCGACTAGTGTTTTTCCTTCAGAATCTGCTAATTCTGCCACGATAGTATCGGAATCGTCTTCCAAAACCAGATTCATTTGGAATTCATCTCTTCGGATTGTGATGAATCCAACCAACACGAACATTCCAATAAACCAAGGAGCGAACAACAAGGAAGGAATTTCGCCAGTTCCAACCGCTAGAACCTCATCATCATCTTCAGAGGGATTCTCTGGCTCGGGCTCTGGCTCGACAACCGGCAGCGGTTGAACGATAATTGTCCCAACCATTCCCAAACTTGCATGAGGCTCACAAACATATTGGTAGGTTCCATTTTCTCCTACATTGAAGGTGTATGAATAGTCAACATCCCTTTCCGGGTCCCCTGAATCGAACAAACCATTCTCTTCAACAGCGTTATGCGCCAGTAGTTGATTTTCCCAAAAGAAGTTGACTGTATCTCCTTCCTTAAGGGTAATTGTGTCAGGCGAAAAACGTAGATTAGTTCCGTCAACTGTAACGACAAAAACGTTTCCGGAATCATTTTCTAAGCTGCTGAATATATCATTAGATTTCTCATCCTCTGACGGATGAATTGCAGAGGATTCTACAATTGAAAATGCCAACAGCACCAGAAGCGTAGCCAAGAAAATTGACGCTACAGACTTCCTGTGCATGTCAACCGGTACTCGCTGTATCTCATAAGTGCTAGTCATAAATCTCAATCATTGATGACTTCTGGAGATTTTGCTAAATCTCTAGTGATATTCTTTTGATGAGATTCAATTGTTCCACCACCAATTTCGAGAAGTTTTGAATCTCGCCATAGACGCTCTACGACGTACTCTGCCACGTAACCATAGCCACCCATGACTTGAATTGCCGCATCTGCTATTTCCTTTGCAGCAGTTGTAGCGAAGAGCTTTACACCATCGCTGTCTAATCTTTGACCTGCTTTTCCAAGTCCCATGTTATTTGCTGTATCATAGATGTAAGCGCGCATTGCACGGTACTTAGCCCATGATTCGGCGATGTAGCGCTGCATTTGCCCGAAATCACGGATTTGGCGACCAAATGCTTCTCTGTCAGTAGCATACTTGTTCATTTCATCCAATGAACGTCTAGCGATCCCCAGCGACATAGCAGCAAGAGTTAGGCGTTCAATCTCTAGATTTCGCATCATGTGAATCATTGAATCACCTGCTTCACCAACTAGATTTTCTGCAGGAACAATACAATCTTCGAACACGAGTTCTGCAGTGTTAGATGCACGCATACCGGTTTTATCCATTATTTTCTGACCGACACTATATCCTGGCATTCCTCTCTCGACAAGGAATGTCGAAAGTTCAGCCCTACCCTTTGCATTGGTTCCTGTCTTTGCATAGACCCATACAACATCGGCAGGTGTACCGTCATCATCTAGACATCCATTGGTAATCCACATTTTGCGCCCATTCAAAACCCATGAGCCATCATCTCTTTGAACGGCTGTTGTTGAAAGTCCCATGACATCAGTTCCGACGTCAGGCTCACTCATTGCCATAGCACCGATCCACTCGCCTGAGCAGACCTTTGGTAGTATTCTAGAGCGCTGTGAATCATTTCCATTGAACTCTAAATTGTTTACGAATAACATGGAGTGCGCTAAGTAAGCAAGTGCAAACCCGGGGTCGCTAGCAGATAATTCTTCATGAACTATTACTGTAGCAACAGCGTCGAGGCCAGCCCCGCCAAATTCTTCACTAGCGGTTATACCTAGCAATCCCATTTCTCCTAAGGACCTCAATAGTTCTAGGTTGAACTTTTCATCTCTGTCATATTCAAGAGCTTGTGGCTCTACGAATTCTGAAACAAAATCACGAACCATTTCACGTAGCATCTGGTGCTCGTCGCTAGGATTGGCTATATCCACATTAATCCCCTATTCCATGGGGAGATGATTTCGCTTTTTTGTGTTCGGTTTCAAAGCGTAATTTTACGGGCTCGCTTTCGAGGCCGATTTTCATGTCCTACTGCAGGTCGAGATTTTGCCCTGCGAACTGCACGACGTGTCTTTGTTTTGCGAACTTTTCGTGAAACCTTTCTAGCCCTCTTACCAACATGTTTGAGGTGTCCTGATTCAATTTGAGGTTCCGCAGGAAGGTGGTTGTCTATTCCTGCCCTCGCCAAGACATCTTTAGCAAGACCACGTGGAGACACAGTGGTTGCCTCTTCAACTATTCTTGAGGCCATATGTCTGAGGGTATCACCGTTGTGAACAATCGGTTTATTGGTAACATCGACCATTACATGTTGTTGAATTTCAAGCTGTTCTTCCATAAGTGAAACAAGGAAGTTTCTAGTTAAGTCTACTTGCTCTCGCTGTGACATATGCATCCCATCCAGCCAACAGGGACTCTGACGCAGTTATGAACTTTCGGCGAGATGTTACACAAAAAATTGTGATTTGACATGCAGAAATAATCAGTCGAAATGGGGCCGTGACCGGGAATTGAACCCGGGCTGGCAGGACCACAACCTACCGTGCTAACCGCTACACCATCACAGCCATCGGTTATTTCGCTCCACCGACAAGCCGTATTTATCTCATTCCGTCAGATTTTTTGACTTCTCACACCGTTCTATTCAAGATATATCACGATAGAGCATCATCTATGCGCCGCCTAACAGTGCTCGTATTGATTATGCTAGTTATGCCTGCAACAATGGCTGAAGCAAGAAGTGTTCATTCTACAAGCTCCGTAGATATGTTCCCTCAAGGCGATATGCAAGATCCATCAAAATGGGATTTCAAGAGACATCTAGCATTTACAGCGGAAAACAAGGCTGAAGATGGCCAATACGTCATGGGAATGGTTGCAGATGGACACATGACAATGGGAATTTCTCTACCTGAGCATTTAGACCATCAAACTGTTTGGGCGACTTCGACACCTACAAACTCGAATGCATCGATTGGTGCACCTGATGGGGCATACCATTACTCGACCGGCCCAGACATTACAGTAAGCGGGTTTGATGTTTCTGGATTGAGTGGAAATGAAATTGAAAAGGTCGAATTAGTGGTTCACTTCGACATACCAGATGCATTACAACAAGACAAAACCCGTTTTTCAGTAGTCAATAACGGACTGCATGATTTGGTAAAAACCTGGAGTAATACCCAAGGCGGTTTGTACTACATGACAAATGGCTGGAGTATCGAGATTACCGATGATGATAACTGGACATGGGAAGAATTGTCAAATATCGAAATCACACTAGATTATGTTTCGAATGGAGGAACAGATGATTCGCAATTACAAGTCGACGCAGTTGGTCTGAAATTGACTATGAGGACACCATGGTATGGGGCTGAAAGAGTTGTTGCTACTTCTATAAATCAGTTCACAGACTGGCCTATTATTGATTTGGACATGTCTACAGGAACATTGAATTCGGTTTCAACAGCACCATGTGGGCTGGATTCAACTGGAGGCACATGGACAACCGATACAATTACGAAACCAGCTGGACAATCTTGGGGAAGAATACACTTTGACCACAGTGATGAAAATGGAACAGTTGGTTTAGAGTACCTGGATAATCAAGGAGCATGGGTACAAATTGATGAGGCCACTATTCCAGTCGTTTCAGGTGATCTGCAACTTAGATTCACGATTACAGAAACTTGCCTGACCAAGGCATGGATAGACATCAATGACCCGAAGCTGAAAGTTCAGGGAAGCATTGCCGGTGATGCTAGCGCTATGGTTGCAAATGCTACAAGGTGGACTGTTGTAGTCAACGGACAAACAGTGGCCAACAATGATGGCGCATCTATCGGCTCATTTGATTTGCAAATACCAATAGGACATGTTTTGGATTCATCAGATACGGAATTGGAAGTCAAAATCAAGGCATGGTATAATTGGGGCAATGATGGTTCACCATCTTCAATTACTCTGCATATCAACAGCATAGAAGTGATTGGAGCTTATTCCATTGAGTATGATGAAGACCCAGTTTGCTCGCTGATTGGTTCTCATGACCTGCAAGAAGATGGTGGCGGTCTGATTCTTCCTCTGTTGTCGCGATGTTCTGATGATAGAACCGATGTTGACAATTTAGTTGTAACATTCCAGAACTCGAATCAAGATGTTGTCGAAGTTGATTTGACAGAAGGCCAAGTTCGAATTAAGTTGGTACCTGAAGCTTCGGGTGTTGCACAAATCACGGTTAAAGTAACAGATTCCGCAGGAAATTATTGGAGTGAAGTTTCCACAATAAACGTCGCCACAGTAGATGATGAACCCGTATTGGAAGAATTCCCATCGGTGGTTCCTGTAGAGCATGGTTATGAACACAGGATTGCATTTGAATTGAGTGATATAGACACATTCAATCAAGACCTAGTGGTGACAACTAACCGCTCTTGGGCGGAAGTTGACATGACTACAAGAGAAATTATTGTGGATGCGCCAACTCCTGGTTTCACTTCGGTTTTGGTAACCGCTTGTGATGAATCTAGTTGTGTTGAAAGATCCCTCGACCTTGAAGTTAGAGCACTTGCGGAACTATTCATTGAAGAGATAAGGGTCGATGATGACATTCGAGCAGGAGATATATTCGAAGTCAAGGTATTCGTTCGTAATTCTGGTCAAGTAACAGCGACTATGATTGGAGTAAGATGTTCTGCAGACGGCCAGTCTTTCGGAAGTGGAACTATCCAGATGCTTTCTCCTGGCCAAATGGGCTCAGTAATCTGCGACATGCAAGCTCCTGATGGAGATGACAGCCTAATCATCGAAGCTGAAGTTGATCGTGGTACGAATGTTGACGAAGTTGATGAAACAAATAATGTCGAGTCAAAAACAATTGCAATAGGAGCTCCTCTACAAGACACTACAAGTACCGAAGAGGATGAATCATTTGAGATTGGACAAGGTACTGTTTACATTATCGCTGGTGTAGTTTTACTGATGATTATAGCATTGTTCGGATTCTTTGCACCACCAAAAATAAAGAAACTCGAATAGGGTTGCAAAAAACACCCTGTTTGACGGATAACCACAAAATGTGGGTTAACATTCATATGCGGAAGTATTCAGAATTGGTTACTTCGCATGGGCTGTGGGGGCTCTTCACCATTGGTGACGAAGTCGAGTGTGGAACACATGAGTGAATTGAAAATAAGAATTGAGACCGAAGAATGGGTCTATGAGGAATACGTCGAAGCGTGATTATTTTTTCCAACTGCGAGGATATGTATCCTCTTTCATCAAGACGCAGTTGGGCTTCGCAACTTCCCCCTGAGTCATATCAGGAATTACTTTGCTAGGTTGTACTAGTTTAGCTAGTGCCACTGCTTCTCCTTTGATTGTGACCAATAGGACTTCACTGCCAACTCCTAAGTCTTCAGGTATGCTCACAACTCCTGGACGTAGTAGAGGCGCACCATGGGATAATGCTGCTGCTGCACCATCCTTCACTACAATCCTAGGAACGTCTGATAACATATCCTCGATTGGATGCAAGATCCTCATCATTGCTGCATCATCACCTTTCTCATTCCAGAGCCAGTATGCATCTGCCAGTTGTTGCATGGTAATTGATTGTGACAAACTAAATTCGCCAGATGTTGGGCGACGAAGTTCCTTCAGTTCTACTGCGGTGTCCATCAATAATCCAAGGTCACGCGCCATTGTTCGAACATAGGTGCCTGCCTCACATTCAATGTGTGCTAAGGCAGATGTTCCATCAAAATCTAGTATCTCGAACCTGGAAATCTTACGGGTTCTGACTTGAACTCTAACCGCTGAGATTTCTGGAGGGACATTGTACACCTTGCCCCTCAGCATAGCCATGTTCTCCTCTAACAAATCCCTGTCAACTTCCTTTGAGAATTTTAGAACCGCCAAGTATGACTTGTCGTGGGTAAGAATCCTTCCTGTAAGTCGCATCGCCTTTCCAGATAGAAGAGGGAGCAATCCTGAAGCAAACGGATCAAGGGTACCACCATGGCCCAATTTTTCAAGACCCATCATATCTCTAGCCCAGGCACTTACTTGATGTGATGATGGCCCCGGTGATTTGTCTAGAAGGATGAAACATGATTCAAGTAATTGCTCAATGTTTCTATCCTGTGGACTGCAACCATGCTTGTCAGAAGTTACTGCATCCTTTTCCAAAATAATCATTCAATTCCCTCCAGGGTTTGTAAAACAGTATCTAGTACACCTGCTGAATCCAAATTTGAGGCATCAATCACATGAGTGTATGGAGTTGTATCCTCGGGATTTAGCCCGTACATTTCTTGATAGCGAGCCAAATCAATCTCACTCCGTTTTCGATTACCAGATAGTGCTTCTTCTAGAGAAATACCTTCTCTATTCACGACTCTTTGAGCTCTAACCTCTTCGCTTACATCAAGCCAAACCCTAATGCAATCTAATTCCAGCAAGTGAGCCCACCAACCACTTAACCGACTTTCCATTACTTCCGGACCATCAGAGTTCAGCATATTTGACTTCAATATCTCATCTAGTGATTTGTCAACAGAAAAATCATTTGCACACAAATCTCCGAATTCAGCAAGGCTCAAGCCTCGGTTTTTTGCTTCATCGCGGAAAATTTGGCCACCGTTCAGGGAATTCCAACCTTTTGCATTACAGATACCATCGACCAGCGTACTAGTACCGCTTCCAGGATGTCCAGAAATAGTAATTCTAGGCAAAGTTTCACCGCCACTCATGACGACATATTTTGCAAACGTTAGTGTTAGGACCATCTCTTTCTACCATTGTGCTACCACATTCAGGACATTCCTTCGCGTTGGCAGACTTAGGACTATCATCAACGGGTTTTGGCTGATTATTTTTCTTCTTAGGGCCACTTCTTCTCTGTTCACTTCGACGCCTACGTGAACTTGCTTGGGAGTTTCTTGCACTTTTTGGAGCGCTAACCAAATGCAATAGTGGTTCTTTGAGACGCTCACCTTCTGCAACGATTGGATGAGACTTGTATCGAATCAACTTGATATGACGGTCAACAACCCTTCCGAATGGTGCAGACATGCAGATGTAGACTGCGATCCATGCTGGGAAGAATAGGAACTTACCAGTTTCAAGACCCCATTCTGGAGACCATGGTAGTGAAACGTAACTGACTCTGAAATCGTTAACTGTATTACCCATCCATGAGAAAATTGCGATGATGAATATCATAGTGAACATCATCGGTTTCATTGCACCCATTTGTACACTCATTTGTTCAGGCATCATATGCTGCTGCAGTGTTTGCGCTTTTTCCATAAGAATTGGATCTCTACCAACTCGTGCTTCATTCATCATTTTGCGAACTTGACCCTGTCTGTGACCAATATGAGCTTGCGCTATTGGGTCCATGAACACATTTCGCAATGCAGTATTGATGAACATAGAAATTGAACCTAAAATTAGAACTGTGATTACGAACCACTTTTCATCAGGCAACCAACCTGACAAAAATGGGTCAGCGTAATTCCCCATGCTAGTCCTAATGCCTTCGGACATCAGCATGAAAGTCATTACAATCATGAACAGAAGCATGAACATCATTGAACCGCCGGGAGGAGTCGGTGGAGGCGCAGATTGTCCGCTCATGCCCCTACGGGGCATATCCCATCGCTTGAACGTTGTCACGCATTAGGACAATAATGCGAAGACCTCAAACATATGAGGTATACTCGGAGTTCATGGACGACAATGCGAAGACATGGCAACATTCCCAACCAATGCCAATGCGTGGCTCGCCTTGTGTGGTGAGTGAAGCCAATGCTTTGGCATTCACTTCAAAGATGCCAAATGTGAATCGTATTTTCCTCTTTTCAGATTCGGATAGAGCAATTCCAGGAGACTGGGATTACCTTGCTAGTGTTAGACCAGGAGTCCCTCCAGAGGGTATCTTGTCCGAAGTAGATGCTTGGCTTCGCCAGTACCCGGACGCTTGGCTTGCAGTTGACATGAGAGTGGGAGTCATTCCTCCGGCAGTACCAGACTTAGGGGAAATGCTTCGCACATTCCCTAGAATTGTAATCGTAATCGTGTCTGACGACACCCGTGACCACCCTTGGCCACGATGGGAATACCCGCTCTAAATGAATGCGAATCCACAAGCAGCACAAGTTGGTGCTTCCTTAGGACTCATTTCCGGACAGATTGGACATGCCTTAGATTCTGAATCGTCCTCAGAAGCAGTCTCCTGTTCTTCAGCAGCCTCTTCTTCAGC
>DAGO01000121.1:0-611 GCA_002498185.1 Euryarchaeota archaeon UBA10
ACTTCCACTTGGAATGGATTTCCGTGACTTACTGTAGGGGCTCTTGTCATAGTTGCCACGAATTTAGAATCGATGGTTTTCGATAATCCCTTTTTGATTAACATCTCTTCAATTGGAGATAGACAATTAGTTGGTGGGCTAAGCAATTTAATCGCCTTTCCATTTACTTCTCTTTCTCCTTGGAATGCTTCTAGCAGTGCACGAACATCATCTGGTTTCAATGACTTCGGCTTCATTGTAATCTCCAATTCAGCAGCTTCGCACAATTCTTTGGCAGCACGCATGGATACGCCAGAGAAGTTTTGTCGCAGGAACACGGTCATTCGTGAATCGCTAGATTCTCTGCACATTCTTTGTAATTGACCGAGTTCAATTCCGTGCGGGTGAGGCTTGATTGCATCAACCTTCGAAGGCAATCTTTCAGTCACTCTTGGCCAGTGATATGTTTCACCATCAGGATCTGTGAACATAATATCTGCGTGCGGGTTGACGATACTTGTCATTCTCAAGTATTGGAATACCGATTGTCTGCCTCGTTGATACTTTGCCTTCATTCTAGTAGTAACCCTAAGCCCGTGCTCCTTCCTTGTCAGGTCGTCATTTTCCCAAAT
>DAGO01000121.1:1008-3106 GCA_002498185.1 Euryarchaeota archaeon UBA10
TCATCATTAGAAATCTTAGAAAGGACATGAGTTGGCTTTCCTGTAGTAAGCTGTGAATACATTACAACTCCAGTAATTCCAATTCCTTGCTGTCCACGACTTTGTCGTATTGCGTGAAATCTCGAACCGAATAAGAGTTGACCGAATACTTTCTCGATACTCTTCTGAGGGATGCCGGGGCCATTGTCTTCGGTTTGTAGTTCTAGGATATCTTTCTTTGAGTCGATCTTGCTAATTTTGACTCTAATATCAGGCAGTATCCTCGCTTCTTCGCAAGCATCTAGTGAGTTATCTACGGCTTCCTTGACTGCGGTAATAATTGAACGTTGTAAGGAATCAAATCCAAGGAAATGTTTGTTCTTTTCAAAGAATTCAGAAATTGCAATTTGCTTCTGATTTTTTGCCATTTTATCTGCAATGCCCGCCACGCGTATCACCAACTTACAGGTCCTCCTCCGTCCTAATGACGTTGGGCCTCAAGCGACTTAACCCGATAGCCCAAGGTTCTTGAATACTAGCGTTCATTCTGCTTCTTCAAGCGCAATGTGGGCTAGTGTAATTCGACGCAGATACACAATTATCCAAATTGTCAGAATTATTGACGCCCCTAATGCGGTCCAATATGTCCAATCCCTACCTTCATTCATCGCCACTGAAAGGTCAGCCGCTTTTGAGCCCCAGTAAGCATACAGTGCCCCTGGAACAATCATTCCGGTACAACCTAGAATGTAGTCCCTCCAAGTTACATCGGTTAGTCCGAAACCGTAATTGAGAACAGGGTAAGGAATTACAAGACTAATTCGAGTTAGGAATACACATTTCAGACCATCCTCGCCAACCGCTTTTTTCATTGCCCGCAAAGTTGGCTTGTCTCTCATTTTTTTATCGACCCAGTTGTACAGATATTTCTTCGTCAACCAAAATGGTAGAATGGCACCAAGACATGCTCCTACGAATGCGATAATCCAACCGCCCCAGAAACCAAATAAGACGCCTGAGATGAATTTGTGCAAACTAGCTGGGGCCACGAGTAATGCCAGTAGTATGTACAACAATAGCCAGGCGATAATTCCCAACCAACCATTTTCTGGGAACCAAGTCGCTTTCTCAATAAGTGGTGCAAATAGGGTTTGTGTTAGGTAAATCGTGAACGCGATACCGCCTACAACCCCTAGAACACTCAGGGCACCCATCAATCGTTTAGACATAGAATCACTTAGTCAAAAAAACCGTTTTTCCAAGCAGTGATTTCTCCTGTAAAGGCACTAGCTGCGACGGTTAATGGGCTTGCAAGATACAATTTACCTGGGCCCGAGCGACCTTGGAAATTTCTGTTAATTGCTGACACAGTAACCTGTTCAGGAGTTATTGAGACACCAGGCCCAGCACCAATACAAGCGCCACAACCCGGATCGATTAGTTTGACTCCGACCTTCAAAAATAGATCATGCCACCCTTTACGAACTGCCAAATCCTTGACTTGTCCACTTCCATATTGAATGTAGAAATCGACTCCTTCTTTCACTTGTAGTCCAGCGTTATCTGCTTCTTGACAGACCTCGGCATAGTATGCAACATCGTCTTCTTTGCCTGCTGTACAGGACCCTCCGTATGCAATATCGATAGCTACACTTCCGATATCTGAGATGTGCGCTCCGTTTGTTGGGTCGGAAGGGATTCCCTTGTCAGGGTCGCCCGGATGAGCAACCATTGGGACAATTTGTGAGAGGTCAATAGTATGCACGCCACCGTCATATTTTGCACCTTCATCAGGCATAACGGAAAGTGCTCGCATTCGCTCTTTGTCCAATCCTTGCGCTCTTTCCATCCAATCGTACAACGCTTCATCGGCTTCGCAAATTCCGGTGCGCCCGCTGCACTCAGTTGCCATATTACAGAGAGTGGCTCTTTCGTCAATCGATAGTGAAGAAAGGCCAGGGCCACCGAACTCCATCGAGCGATTCAGGGTCAATTCCTCGCGAGCGTGGTCTGAAAGAATGAACAAGATCACATCTTTAGCAGTACAACCTTCGTTCAGAGTCCCTACCAATTCGAAACGGATAGATTCTGGTACTTTTACAAATGTGAAACCTGAATA
>DAGO01000121.1:3516-4572 GCA_002498185.1 Euryarchaeota archaeon UBA10
GTGTGTGAATCAGTAGCCTGGATGAAATCTCCAATTTCGATGAATTCTTCGCGCGCGACTTGGTGACAAATCCCAGGAGAGACACCATCCACAGCGGAATAATCTCTCACCCCCGTGTGCTTTTGGAACTTGACTTGTAAGTCTCTCAAGGTCTGAACTTTGTGCATATGAGGCACAAATTTGGGATTGTGGTCTGCATACAATAGATGATCTTCAAACACTGCAAACTTGCTTGGATTAGGAAGAGAATAATCTTCTCCATACTCTTCACTTAGGAATGTATGAACCTGAGCAGTCGTAAATTCGTGGCTGTATCCACCCTGCACTTGAGCAATGACGGGGTCATGAGGCTTCACACATTGGCCATCAACATGTCCAACCAGATTGCGCGAAATAATTTTCTCAGCCATTGTCATTGGAGCCGTAGGTGTATCTAGTGGAGGTAGCGAAATCTGTTCGCTAGACAATTTTTCAGCGAACGGGAAAAGCCCACCATTCTCTACAATCAATTTTGTAACTGGATCATATTTCGAAGTGAATTCTTCAAGAGAAATACTCTCTCCGTTCTGCAATCTCTCCAACATATCATAATCGCCCATTAACTGTCCAAGATTGATGTTATTTCTTTCATGGATAGGTGCGAATGATGAGGCAATAACGATTCTAATTCCTGCCCATCTTTCGCACTGTGCAGCTGTTTCACGGGATGACCCAGTACCCTTTCTTTGGCCGGAAACAATCACTTCAAATCCACCTTCAATCAGTGCATTTTCATTGAAAACCCTCATACCATCATGCATTAATCCAGCATAAGCATTCTTTGCAATTTCAGAAGGGGCGTGGTCGAAGCAGACCCAAGCTGGAGTCATCACGTCAGTGTTGATATCATCGAGGAGGTCTTCTGGAGAGACATCGCTCATATTCAGATTTAAGCCATCATACAACTGTTGTTTGATTAGGTCCAAGTCTTTGGTAAGAAAAAGCACCCTTTTGCCAGGAGAGAGGCTGATTTTCTCAGGTGGCCAATTTACGGTCATAATTCTCCCCTAAATCCTT
>DAGO01000033.1:0-323 GCA_002498185.1 Euryarchaeota archaeon UBA10
GGTTGCAGATGAACATGACCATGCAATCCATCTATTCGATGAAATTTGCATTTCTTTTTCATCAATGGACCGGCTAATGAATCAATGAAATGGTTGGGAATAATGACATCTGTTGGTGTTGCCAATCGATGTGCTAAATGGTTGACTTCAGTATCTGTGATGTAGATCTTTTTTGCTTTACGAGGGGCCACTCTCAATTCTAAAGGTGCACCAACGCTGACTACTTTTGATACATTTTTGAGAGCTTTTTTCGAAGTTCTGCTGCGCTTCCAAGCTTTCTTCCACTTGCCTTTACCAATTGGTCTTGGCACCCAAACCGTCTT
>DAGO01000033.1:659-3902 GCA_002498185.1 Euryarchaeota archaeon UBA10
CCATCACAATATTCGATCATCGAACGTACTTCGGACCTATCACAAGCGATGATGACGTCATCAACAGAGGACAACTCCCGCATTATTGGAGCCAATAGGCGCGCATGTGCAGGATGGTCAATCACCCAGCCAGTCGCCATGCACTGACGAAGGTGACGGGCTATTTTGATGTGCCACCGTCTAGTGCACGTGTCATGGCGAAGAAAGCGATTAGTGTTCCTGGAAGCAAATTGTACGGACCTTACACTCCCGGGGTTATGGCGAATGGAATGATTTGGCTCTCCGGCCAAATCGATGTAGAAGCAGGTGACGATACCGCGTCACAAACCGCTGGAGCACTTGCGAAAATTGATGCTTTACTGGAAACCGCTGGCGTGACAAAAGATGCTGTTTGCTTTGCACAGGTCTTACTGGACGACATTGGAGATTTCCAAGAGATGAACGAAGTCTACGGTGCTTGGGTAGAATCGATGGATGTGAAACCTGCACGAGCTGCATTCGAAGCAGCAGCGTTACCTGCTGGTGCAAAGGTCGAAATTGTGGTTCAGGCAATCCAAACTAACTGTTGTTGAGTGAGTAAAATGCCGGGCACACCATACCTCGAAGAAGAACCACGAGGTTTGCTAACTTGGCCAAAATTACTGAAAATTGGTATTCCAATTCTAACCGCTTTGACAGCCGTGGCATGGTGGAACGAACTCCTCCTAGAATGGGGAATCCTCCTTACCTTAGCATTGACAATCTCATTTCTCACAAGGAGATGAAATACATACGAGAAGACCCGCAGGCCTACAATATGGGAGAGTGGCCAGTACACTGCTTCAAGGCCTACGATATTCGTGGCTTGTCAGGAGAAGAACTGTCTGACGAGTTCGCATATAGGCTAGGTCGTGCAATGGCAACATACCTTGATTGCTCATCATTTGCGGTAGGCAGGGACATTCGTGAGTCAAGCCCTGGTTACGCATCTAATCTTATCCAAGGCCTAGTCGATTCTGGAGTAAAAGTTCTAGATTTGGGAATAGTATCGACTGGTTGCCTGTATCATGCTTGTTGGACATTACCGGTTGATGGCGGTGTTATGGTAACCGCATCTCATCTTCCTATGCCAACACATAATGGATTCAAAATGTGCAGAGGAACTCTTCCTCTGGCAGGAGAAGAAATTCAAGAATTGAAGGATGTATTCTTGGCTGGAAATTTCAAAGAAGGAACTGGAGAATCTATCGAGCATCCTCACGAAGATACGTATCTCGATGCAATAGTTGCTTCTACTGGCAAATTGGCTAGGTCGGTCAAAGTTGCAGTTGATTGTGGAAATGCAGTTCCTGGTCCAGCGATGTCAAAATTGTTGGATATGATTGGAGCTGAACATTTCGACCTATACTGCGATTGGGACAATACTGAACCAAATCATGGAGCAGACCCCACTCGAGAATACAACATGGTTGACCTCGCTAAGGTCGTAGTCGAAAACGGCTGTGAAATGGGCCTAGGTGCGGATGGTGACGGAGACAGAATTGGAGCTGTTGATGAAAAAGGTGATTTCGTTTATCCTGACAGATTAATCGCTTTACTTGCAGAGGATGTAGTCGGTAAAGAAGACGACAAAGATCTGCTAATCTATGACGTAAAATGCTCAATGAATGTCGAGAAAGCAATCATTTCTGCAGGTGGCAGACCAATGATGGCAAAGACCGGGCACTCATTCATGAAGCGTGTCCTAGCGGCTAATCCTGATGCACTGATGGCTGCTGAGATGAGTGGTCACATTTTCATGGCAGACCGAGGTTGGTACGGATTTGATTGCTCACTTTACAATGCTGCAAGGCTTCTCGAACTTTGGTCGAGACGTGAAGGGTTATCGTTTAGTTCAGAACTTAACCGCCTTGCTCCGAATCTTCCAACCACTGGTGAAGTCAAAGTCCCATGTTCTGAAGAAGATAAGTTGCAAACCGTTGCTGCGATTACTGAGGCGTTCTCCGATTACGAATCTTCAACCATTGATGGTGTACGAGTTCGATTCAATGACGATAGCGGCGAGCAGAAAGCTTGGTACTTAGCAAGAAAGTCCAACACTGAGCCTATTCTAGTCATGAGAGTTGAAGCAAATGACCAAGAAACTCTAGATGAGATTCTTGCAATAATTGATGAAAGGGTATCACCAATTATCGACATATCTTCATTACTGGTTTCTGAGTGATTAATATGGATTTTTGGCTTCATTACTGGCGAGCATCCGACGTAGAACGATTCATGGGAATTAGTAAATTCAAAATGGATTGTACTGGTTCAGATCAAAAAAGATTTCACAACAGTTACAAGAAAGGAGATATCGTTTGGTTTCATTCAATTGTAGATGGGGAACACCTACTACTAGGGCGGCTAGTTCTAGACCAAAAAATGTCAAAGCAAGAAGCCGGCGAGCATGTTGGTCGCCCATTCGAAGCGTCAATAAAATTCGACACATATTGGGTGTCAGAGAAACCTTGGTTACCAATTCAAAGAAACGTGAAAATAAACCACATTGCCAACAGCCTTGATTTTGATCCTTACAAACCATTACCACCTGACTACAATGGAAGGTTCTTCCAATCAATCAGAAAACTTACACACGCTGACCACAATTTGTTACAGCAAGAGTGGGATATTTGGATGGAATAATTTTCTTAGGGTCACTCAACTGCTGTGATTGTGTACTCAAGTGAAATCAATTCTATGACATAAGCCACTTCCTCACCATTGTCATTTGTGTTGCAGGTTGGTGTAGCGCCATTTCCTTCCACCACTGTAACAGAGATATCTAGATAGTGTTCGCCTACTCCCATACCATCTCCATCGAGTAGCATCCTTATTCCTGATTCGCTCATGTTACTAACCGTAGTACCAACAAGGTCTGAAAGATGCCATTCTACTGCGATAGATTCTCCAGATACGACCTGCCCATTGGTTGGTATCATCTCAGGGTATTCTAATGATGCACTAACTTGGTCATCTGCTGTCTGATAGCCTACACAGCCTATACCGCCACCTGATTCGTCATCGCTGTAAGTCAAGGTGGCTCTTACGCCAACCAAATTTTTGCCTTTGATTTCATCGCCAGCAGCATCTGAATTTGCGGTGATTTCAATGGTAGAACCATCATCGATATACTGAGAACCAGATGCTATTTGGTGGTAAGAGTAGGTTCCCTCAACGGAATAGTTGCCAATTGGCCCGGATGCTTCGAAATCATCAACATTG
>DAGO01000033.1:4224-7825 GCA_002498185.1 Euryarchaeota archaeon UBA10
TCGCTGCATAGTTGAAGTAAACTGGGAATGCTATTGCAAAAAATACCATTCCAGCTACCAGAATTTGTGTTCTTTGGTCGGTTTTTAGGTCATCTATGAATGCCATAATTTCGCCTCCGATGTTATCGCTGTACAGGTGGTAGTTTCCAAGGGTTTTGGTTCATTTCTTCTCCCACTTGGTTAATCCCAACTTAGCAAAAGCCTTGCGTGAGCGCCTGAAAACGGGTAAGAGGTAGCCGATTCTACTACGCTCTCCAAACGACCATTTCCATGGACAGCGAGGAAGAGATTTAGCCCATTCTCTAATCAAATCCATCGCTTCTTCATTCCCTTGACCACCAGGAATAGTCCATGCAGTCATGTTGATTGCTCCAGCACTACCTTTGGTCTCCGCCCAGGAATGCATTTCCAATCCTTGTAGCGGTCCTTCCATCAATTCCAAACCAAGTGTTCTCGCACTCTGTGCCATTGGAATAATGATTGCAAAACGGTCGACTAAGCGACTTCCTTCATGGGTTGTAATAGGCCAATTATTTGATTCTGCGATCAAACGGAAAGCTTTGACATTCTCAATTGGGGAGGTAGAAACCTCGAGAATGAACTCCTTGCGTTTGAGCATTAACTAAACCCAAATGGTAGGATATGAAGAAGGTAGGGGTGCATTCCTCAAACGAATGCTGGAAAGGCCACAATCCTCCCCTCACAAGGAGGGGAGGTTGTGGATGGTCCATTCACGGTCTGTCTCGCAATCCCAGCCCAACTATGTGGGCGAGGCTGACCACGGACTGTGGACCGCTTGGGTAACCGTAACTGGACCCTGCTCACGCTCAGGCCAAATTGGCCCACGTGTTCTATTGGATCAGTTCGATTCAATCCTGACTTCAGCCGAAGAGAGAGCCTAGACCCTCGAAGCCGCCACCTTCGTCTTCTTCCTCTTCTTCCTCTTCTTCTGCAGGTGCAGCGTCAGCGGAAGCAGCAGCTGCAACAGGTGCAGCAGCAGCAGGGGCAGCAACAGCGGTAGCCATAGCTTCAGCGATGTCAACACCACTTAGTGAAGCAACTAGTGCCTTCACACGGGCAGCGTCTACATCCACACCTGCAGCCTTTAGGACTGCAGATACAGCGTCATCATCAATTTCTTTTTCAGCAGAGTGCAGAAGCATTGCAGCGTATACGTACTCCATTCATTTTCACCTCAATATTTTTCTTTTCAGCCGAATAAGGACCCAAGGCCGTCGAAACCGCCTTCTTCCTCTTCTTCTTCTTCCTCTTCAGCCTCGGCAGGGGCTTCATCGGTGCTCGGGGCTGCTGCGGCAGCAGATGCTGCAGCAGAAGCGGCTGCGCCAAGAAGTTGGCTTAGCTCTTCATCGAGTGCGTCAGCAGACAAGGATCCCGCTAGGCTCATTGCGCCACGGTTTGCTCGTCCGATTAAGTGCGGCATGGTCTCTGTAGTGACGATTGCCGCTTCCAATGCCAATGCAAGCGCTTCTCCGCTCGCCTTGGAAATGAGTGTAGGTGTTGTCTGTGATGTGAACCAACTGATGTTGCATGCAAGGTTGAATGCACCTGCTCCGAAACTGATTAGGTCAGCCTCGAATTGCTCGTAGTCGATATCCAGAGTTGCTGGCTTGAATCTAGTTCCATCTTCGATAGTTCCACATAGTCTCAAACCGGTTACGATTGGGTTAATTCCAATCTTAGAAAGCATCATACCAAGGTCGCCCTCGAATACTTCGCCTTCTTTTAGGATAGTTACTTTCTTCTGAATTTCAACGGAACCCTTGACGATCTTAGCAGGGATTCCCACAGAGTTCAACTCACCGACAATTGGACCAGGAGGCATTCCTGTATCCATCTTCTCGACGATAATATCGTGAGGAGCAACGTCACCTGGCTTTGCAGCACGACCTGCCTCGGTCTTCTTTAGTTCAGAGAAAACCTCGAATGAGTTCATGTCTGTTTGAACAAGGGCTGGTTGAACAGCAGATGCGTACAACTCTTCCAAATCTGCGAAATCGTTGCCGACTGCTTCCCAAGCCAACTTCATCAAGCGCTTCTTAGCAACTTGGATGTTCATGGATGAGCGCAGACCAGCACGCATGCCTAGCATTGCACCAGCTGGAACACCGTGAATATCGATAACAGCAACTGTTCCGCCTTTCTTTAGCATGTCAGTCAAAGAAGCGACTGTGTCCTTCTTCCATGGAGATACCTTAGGAATCAATTAATCACCTCGATTCTACTTGCTGGCCCCATTGTTGTCTTGATGTATAGAGAGCGAATGTTTCCAATTCCACGCTCTAACTTAGAAGTTACACGTGTGTAGACTTCCATTGCGTTCTTCAATAGCTCTTCATGGGATTGAGCACGAGTTCCAAACGATGCTTGGAAAGTAATCTTGTCACGGGACTTGATTACGGTAGTTGATTGCAGACCATTTGCGATTACAGATGGGTCTACAACAGGAGGTACTGGGCGTGGCATTTTACCACGTGGACCGAGAACTACACCGAGATAGCGACCGATAAGACCCATGTGTGGGACTTCTGATAGGAAGAAATCATACGAGTTCGCTAGTTTCTTTGCGGTTCCTTTGTTCTTTCCAAGTTCTTCGATTTCTGATGGATCGATAACGTGGATTCCTGCAGCCTTAGCCTTCTGTGCAGCGTCAGATGCTGCGAACATTGCGATTTTGATGTCCTTACCACGACCGTTAGGAAGACGAATTTCTTCCTGGATACGGTTGTTAGGATTCTTCAAGTCAACGTCCTTGATTGTGAATGCTATATCTAGCGATTCGACAAATTTGCGTTCTGGAGCGCCTTCGATGGCGTTCTTGATTGCTTCAGATATTTTTTCTTCCATTTTCTGTCACCCCTCCGGTCTGCGAGGAACTAGTCCTCTCCCGCGGTCCGTGAATCAGTTCAAGCAAAGCGTTCGTCCCAATCTCCATTTTCAATTGTTTTCAATGCATCCTTAGCCCAGAGGCCGTCAATCTTCACACGCATAGCGACACAAGTGCCGATGACCTCACGGGTCTGCGCCTTCAGATCTGCTCCGGTTAGGTGGCCGTCGTCGTTCTTTTGACGAGCAACGTCCATTGCTTTCTCGAGGCTCAAGTCCTCAGTTGCAGCGTCCAAGCTACCATTGCACTTCTGTACACCTAGAGCCTTCTTGATTAGCTCGCTGGTCCAAGGCTTTGGCATGCTTGTTCACCTCTGATACTCACGGACGTGAGCAAGTTGCCGACTTGCCTCCCCTATTTAATCGCGCCGCGCGGTTTTCTAGGATTGAAAAGTCCGATATCGGCCTGTAGAAATCACTCTACACGCTCTAAGACACGGACGTGGTCTCCACGCATCTTCAGAGTCATTGGAATAGGTTGTTCGTACAATTCCATGCTGACTTCTTCCTTGGTTTCTGAAACGCTAGTGACACGAGCCTTCTCTCCCTTGAAAGCACCAGTGACGATTTCGACAATACATCCAACTTCGATACCACTGGTAACAGCCTTTGGCTCAAGGTAAGGTAGAATGTCTCTCAGAGGCGCTTCACCAGGAAGTACGGTCTTTGCGTTCTTCAGTGGGGTTTGGTTTAATCC
>DAGO01000033.1:8231-10086 GCA_002498185.1 Euryarchaeota archaeon UBA10
CGCATTCCAGTTGGATGAAGGATTGCGAAGATGTTCTCTTGGATTCTGGATAGTGAACCTGAACCCATCAATCTTGCTTGCATTTCGTCTGCAACTCGCTTCTCAGAACCGATTGCGGTCTTTACGATGAATAAGTATGCAGCAACTGAACCGTACATTTCACGGAACAATTTGTCACTGTCTTCCATTTCAAGATTGGAGAACATGCAGAAACGCGGCTTGCTGTTTTCTCTGTCTTCCCAACCAATGTTTCCTGGGTCAACCCACTCTGCTTCTGTGTAGCGTCCAGCAGGAGTTACCTCTTTGCTGGTAGATACTACAAGGCATGGTGCAATATCTTGCAAGCGACCATCAATGTCGATACCAAGAGCAGGTCCATCACGAACGTACTCCAAATCTTCCATCGGGATTCCTGTGCACTCTGAGACACGGTTTAGAACATCCTCTTCTGTGTCTCCTATTCCATAAACACCGTCCCAAAGGTCTGCTGAATCAGGGTCAGCAGGTGAGCGGCGCAGTAGTAACAATTCTTGCTCATGGCGAACAAATGCGATAAATGCGTCAGTCATTTCTATTCCTCCAATCAAATTCCGAAGACATCATGGATGATCCATGGAATGAAGTTGTCCATCAGAATAAGCATAACGAACCCGATGAAACCTAGAACGAACAAACCAATTCCACAAATGATTGACGTTTGCTTGAACTCTTGCGGGGTTGGCTTACGAGCCATGCGAATAATACGGGCCCAGCTACCGCGAGAAATCTTACGGAATTGCGCTTCAATAGCGTCTTGTCTGTCCTGTACCTTATCCTCAAACGAGCGACTTTGGCTATTTTCATCTGACATGGTTTCACCTCAGGGGTTCTGTGCGACTTATGGCCCTCATTTAACCTAAACGGTGCAGAGTCGACCAATTATCGACTGGTTCAAAGCACACTTGTGCCTCGTTAGTGTCATGGCGGAAAGAGACCCATATCAGGTTCTCGGTGTATCACGCGGAGCGAGTGATGCAGAAATCAAGAAGGCGTTTCGCAAACTTGCTCGCCAATATCACCCCGACAGAAACGAAGGCTCAGCCAATGCAGAGGCTCGATTCAAAGAGGTTCAAGCAGCATACGATGCTATCGGAACTGCAGAAGCTAGACGCAAACATGAGCAGGAGCAAATGTTCTCTGGCTTCGGTGGCGGAGGTAATCCATTTGGAAACCGTGGAGGTTTTGCAGGGATGGGTGGCATGGAGGATGTTTTCTCGCAAATGTTTGGTAAAAGCATGGCCGGTGCACAGCAACAACGTTCAGCCCCTAGACCGCCTCAAGAAAGAGGGCATAATGCTAACGCTTGGATTGATTTAACCCCAGAAGAAGCAAAACAGGGTGGCGCATTCAACATCACCTACACTCAACTCATTCCAGGAAGTCATGGAAGTATTGACCGCAAACGCAGAACACTGAAAGTTACAGTGAAACCGAAATCCAAACATGGAAGTGAAATCAGAATCAAAGACCAAGGGCACGGTCATCCTCAGGGATTGAACGGAGACCTGATTGTAACAATCCGTGTTGACCCAGGAGAAGGATGTCGTTGGGATGGTGACAGAATTGTAAAGGAGGTGGAAGTCCCTTATTCCACTCTAGTCCTAGGAGGAAAAGTTACAGTGACTTTACCGGATGGAGTAAAAGGAAAAATCACAATTCCACCATTATCCCAAGTAGGTGACAGGCAGAGAGTGAAAGATATCGATATTGAGTTCACGCTTGCAGAAATAGAAGAGTTGAATGAATCACAAACCGATGCAATACAGGCTCTCCGCGATGCTGGACTCTAAGTGAGAATGCGGGGGGCAGGATTTGA
>DAGO01000093.1 GCA_002498185.1 Euryarchaeota archaeon UBA10
AGACCCATCATTCTCTTCACAAACAAAAGACAAACTCGTAAGTAGCGAAGTCACAGGTATTGTTCAGACTGTAGTTTATGAGAAACTTGGCGATTTCTTCGAAGAAAACCCGTCTGTGGCTAAAGCGATTATCGAAAAGGCTCTTCTAGCCTCAAAGGCAAGAAAAGCGGCACAGAAGGCCAGAGAATTAACTCGCAGAAAGGGCGTACTTGAGGGAGGAGGCCTGCCTGGTAAGCTAGCAGATTGCCAATCCAGGGACCCAAGCGAATGTGAAGTATATCTCGTGGAAGGTGATTCTGCGGGAGGTTCTGCAAAGACTGGAAGAGACCGTAGAATCCAAGCGATCCTTCCTTTGCGTGGAAAAATCCTCAATGTTGAAAGACAGAAACACAACTTGGTCAAAGTATTCCAGAATCAAGAAATTCAAACAATTATCAGGGCGCTTGGAGCAGGTGTTGGAAATAATTCTGAGGACGAAGGTTCATTCGACCCTTCAAAATTGAGATATTCGAAGATAATCATCATGACGGACGCCGATATTGATGGTGCTCACATACGCACACTGATGTTGACATTTTTGTGGAGATTCATGCGACCTGCCATCACCGAGGGGCATGTCTACATTGCTCAACCTCCACTATTCCAATTAACCAAAGGAAGGGTTAGCAAATACGCTTTCTCAGATGAAGAGAGAGATGTGATTATCGATGAATTGAAGGGCGATAATCCGAATGCTAAAATCGGTGTTCAGAGATACAAGGGTCTCGGTGAAATGAATCCAGAGCAGCTTTGGAACACTACAATGAACCCAGAAAATCGAACTATGTTGAAAGTCACTGTCAAGGACGCTGAAGAATCAGACCGAATGTTCGAGATTTTGATGGGAGAGGATGTTCCTGACAGAAGGGCGTTTATTGAGCGCCACGCAAAGGAGGTGACCAACCTTGACATCTGATGAAATTGAAGATAACGAAGATGACGCAGGAATGCCGGATGCAAGTCTGCTAAATCGCTCATTGAATGAAGAAATGAAGAATTCTTACATCAATTACGCAATGTCTGTAATTATTGGAAGAGCTTTACCCGATGCAAGAGACGGTCTGAAGCCAGTTCACCGTCGTGTGTTGTATGGTATGCACGAAGGCGGACATACCGCAGACAAAAAATTCAGCAAATCCGCACGTTCTGTTGGTGAAGTAATGGGTAAGTACCATCCTCACGGTGACCAATCCATCTATGATACAATGGTCAGAATGGCTCAGGAGTTCTCATTGCGCTACCCACTTGTTGACGGACAAGGGAACTTCGGTTCGATAGACGGCGATCCACCTGCTGCTATGCGATATACTGAGAGTAGGCTCGACAGAATCGCTAAGCACATGCTTGAAGATATCGACAAAGATACCGTGGATTTCCAGCCAAATTTCGATGATTCTGAACAAGAACCGACTGTTCTTCCTTCAAGACTTCCTAACTTACTACTGAATGGTAGCGATGGAATTGCAGTAGGTATGGCGACCAGAATCCCACCTCACAATCTTACTGAAGTTTCTGGTGCAGTCAGGCTCCATGTTGAAACAATTTTGGAAGAAGGAGAAGGTAACCAAGGCATGCCCGATTTGTCTATAGAAAACTACATGGAGCACGTAAAAGGTCCAGATTTCCCTACTGGTGCATCCATACATGGAATCGATGGAATATACGATATGTATTCAACAGGGAAGGGCAGATTCCATGTTCGTTCTAAGTGTGATGTTCACGATGATGGAAACGGCAAGAGAATTGTTATTCATGAAATTCCGTACCAAGTCAAGAAAGCAGACATGCTTGTGCAGATTGCTGATTTGGTTACCAAGGGTTCAGTCGTTGGCATCAGAGATATTCGTGATGAATCTTCCAAGGAAGGAATCCGTGTTGTAATTGAAGTGAAGAATAACGCAGACCCACATGCTGTTCTAAATCAGCTATACAAATCAAGTCGATTACAAGAATCATATTCTGCTAACATGATGGGAATCCTTGATGGAAGGCCAGTATTGTTGACACTACCCGTTATGTTGCATACATACGTTGAGCACCGTGAATCGGTGATTGAGCGCAGAGCAAATTACGACCTGGGTAAAGCCGAAGCAAGAGCACACATCCTAGAGGGATTGGTCAAGGCACAAGACCGCATCGACGATGTAATCACTGTTGGTAAAGGAAGTTCTGGCCGTGATCAATTCGAATCAGTACTTCAAGGAAATGAAACGTTCCCCGGAATTGCACCATTCAGTTTCACTGAAGCACAATCTAAGGCTATTGCAGAGAGGCGACTATACCAACTAAGCCGTTTAGACGTGGAGAAAGTACAGAATGAATACGATGAGTTACAAATTAAGATTACAGATTTGAAAGATATTATCGCATCAAGGGCACGCCGTTTGGATATTTTGTTGACTGAAATGGATGAGGTTGTTGAGAAACACGGTGATGAGCGCCGTTCGCATATTGACCCAATGCCACTATCTATGGACAGAGAAGATTTGATCGAAGAAAGAGCGATAGTAATCACTCTAACCAATGACAATTACATCAGACACCTGCCTGCTGAAGCGTTCAGAATGCAGAACAGAGGTGGTAAGGGAATGAAGGGTGTTCAAACCAAGAATGAAGATTTCCCAACCACACTGATCACGTGTTTCAGCAAAGATAGACTGCTTGTTTTCACTAACCGAGCAGCTACAAAGAAGGACAAAGATGGAAATGAAGTTCCTTACATCGAAGGCAGAGTCTACGGTCTCAAAGCTTGGGAAACTCCGCAAGGCTCTCGAACGAGCAGAGGAAGCCACATTCGCAATGTTCTGGGCTTGAAGGATGACGAGACAGTAGTATCAATCATCCCGATGAACAAGGAGCTAATCGAGGAACCAGAGGGTCATTTCTTAGCATTCGCTACAAAGAAAGGTGTCATCAAGAAGAGCCGTCTGTCTGATTATGTCAAGATTAATCGTAACGGTAAGAAAGCGATTAATCTCGCTGCTGATGATGAATTAGTTTCAGTAAGGAATGGAACTGATGAGCACAATGTCGTTATGGTTTCCAACCTTGGAAGAGCATGCAGGTTCGACCTCTCAAGCGTTCGAACTCAGGGTAGAGTCTCTAGCGGTGTGCGAGGAATTAGGCTCGACTCTGGAGCATCGCTGGCAGGAATGATCCTAACCAACGACATCGATACCAGCGTTCTAACTCTGTCCAAACAAGGAATGGGTAAGAGAACACGCCTCGGAAAGGGAGAGAAGATTTTGTCAATACGTGACGGTGAACAACAGTACGATGAAGAAGGTAATCCA
>DAGO01000133.1:0-126 GCA_002498185.1 Euryarchaeota archaeon UBA10
AGCTAGGGCTAGGCCATGCTCGAAGGGAGTTGGGGCCATTGATTAGCCTCCGATGATATCTCGAACTAACTGAAGATGTCTTTCGAATGAAAGCCCGAGTTCACCTCTTTTCCTTGCTAATAACTG
>DAGO01000133.1:536-2748 GCA_002498185.1 Euryarchaeota archaeon UBA10
GGAGTTAGAATTTTCAATTTCAGGGGCATCATCCTCTTCAAAGGAAATTACTACTTCATCCATCTCATTTTCATCTTCGTCTGCGAAAGCAGACAAAGGGTCCTCATCCCCGGCAAATGCTGCTAGTGCATCATTACCTGCCTGGTTGTACGATTTTGTACCTATCTCCAGTTCTGCGAACGGGTCGATATCTTCCTCTTCTTCTTGAGGTAAGTCGCTTGTTTCAAAGGGTAACATAGTACTCACTAAAAATATCAAACGTCTCATAGTAATTGAAACCATGTATTGATGCACCCCTGAAAATGAACAATTTTCAACAGTTCTATTGTGTTGTATCGTCAAATGATTAAACTTGAAAGTAAGTGCCTACAGGGGTTGCTATGAAGAGGGTGATAGCACTAGCAATACTGCTATCCCTCATCGGCCAAAGTCAGGCTTTTCCGAATGGAATCGGTGATAGGGCTGACAATGGCTGTTTATGCCATGGAGGAGCAGATGATACTACAAATGTAAATCTGAGCGGACTGCCGGAGACATACAATTCCTCGATGGAATACAACCTAACTTTGACAATAGAATCTCCAGTAGAATCAAATGATGTTCAAGGTGGTTTCAGGGTGATTATTTCACAAGGAGAATTAATTGCAGAAGGTTGGCAAATTATGGATGGTGGTTACACCCACACTGATGAGATCAACGATAGGCGGCAATGGACAGCCGTCTGGGTTGCTCCAGAAGCAGATGACCAACTGGCAACATTTGTTGTTCATGGAAATGCAGTAAATGGTAACGGGAACTCCAATGGTGATGAATGGAATTCTATTTCCGTAGCAATACCTGGTGTAAATTATACTGGCGAAGTCATAAAACCAGACATAAGCGGGAAGGAAGTTACTGGTATCCAACTTGCGGTTGGAGCAATCGGAATACTCGTCCTACTTTCTCTCGCATTTTATGCGATTAAGGATTAGTTTACAAACTCAATATTTCGAGATTTAAGTGCTCTCAATTGCCTGTTTTCGCTTGCGCCGTGAATTTGGTCAGAGCGAACTCCGGTTAGAACTAGCATAACTCTGATGTCCTCTCCTAGACTTTCATCAACAGCAGCGCCCCAGATAATTCTAGCATTATCTGAAACCTTTCCTTGAATTAGTTTGGCACACTTCTCAGCTTCTCCAAGAGTCAAACTCGAACCACCAACTACATTGATCAATGCACCACGTGCATCTGACACATCCAAGTCTAGTAGTGGAGAATGCAATGCTTCCAAAGTTGCAGCCTCTGCTCTACCGGGTCCGCTTGCGGCACCTAGGCCAATCATTGCTACACCGGATCCAGAGTTGATTACAGCCTTAAGGTCTTCAAAGTCAAGGTTTACCATACCATCTGTAGTCAGTAATTCGGTAACTCCAGTAATTGCTCTCACCAATAATTCGTCACCGACTCGGAATGCGCTTGCCAGAGGAAGGTCTCTGACTCCTTCGATTTCCAACAGTCTCTCATTAGGAATCACAAGTATTGTGTCACAGTACTCACGAAGCCTTTCAAGACCCCACTCTGCATTTTGTTTACGTAGAGTTCCCTCTGAATTGAATGGATAGGTGACAACAGCAACAGTTAGTGCCCCTTGCTCTTTGGCAAGACGTGCAATGTGTCCTGCCGCCCCAGTTCCTGAACCACCACCCATTCCGGCTGTGATAATTGCCAACTGAGTGTCATCAGTGATTTTCCTCAGACTATTTTCGCTTTCCAATGCAGCAGCTTCTCCTTTAGTAGGATCTCCACCCGCTCCTCTTCCTCTTGCGGTCCTTCCAATGAGGACTTTATTTTCTAGAGGGCTCATCAGTAAAGCCTGGGCATCGGTGTTGATTGCATGTCCGGTGACGTAGCGATTTTCGAACAGTCCTTCTTCGTGCAGACGGCTTACTGCATTGCATCCAGCACCACCTGCCCCATAGACTCTGATCCTAGGTTGGAGTGATTCTAACAGACGCTTTAACTCGGCATCATTAGAGTCCATTTCTTCAACACTTGTAGGTCGAATCGTAGGCCCTTCTTCTTCTTCAGCAAGCTCTAGAACGCGCTCGATGAGATGTCGCATGAAGCCGCATCCTATTTGCACCTAATTTGAAGGTGCCGCCACCCCATAGGGGTGAGAAGGCGATTGTTCAACCACAATTCAGTCGCGGAGACCGTCTTCACAGACCTGGTA
>DAGO01000014.1:0-874 GCA_002498185.1 Euryarchaeota archaeon UBA10
TACCCTTTGATTGAGTATCACGAAAGGTCATTCCAGTATGTTTCAATAGTGGATTGGTTCTTTATTCCTGATGTAGTGTGTTCAATCAAACCGTTGCTATTTACAAAGAACATTGCTGGGATTCCAGTTACGTTTAGCGATTCTGAGAGCTCGGGAGCGTGGATAAATGGATGTGATAGGTTACGCTCTAATTCCGATTCCATTCGGTCTTTCCATTCATTCATGTCGCTGTACCTTTCTCTCCCGTCTTTATTGAAAACAAGGATGTGCCCTTCAGGAACGGTGTCGTCTAATGCTTCTAGGGCTGGTTTGCAATGGTTACACCACGATGCTGAAACATAAGCAACGAATGGTTCGCCGCTGTACATGCTATTCTTGTGTTCATTTCCCTGCTCGTCTACTAAATTGAAAGATGGAAATTCATCTAATTCCTCTTCATCAGATGACAGGCATCCGGACAATGGGAGTGATATTACCAGAAGTATCGTGAATAGTGTTTGAGATTTGTTAATCATTGTTACACCGGTGTTCCTAGGAATGGTTGGTCAATATCTAGCTGAAGAATGTACAAACCTGTTGAGATACAAGAGGCATAAATCACGCCCTCGTGGAATTCAACGGCCCACAAGAATGGTACCCATCCAAAGTCGTAGTATGCACTATCTAGTGGAGTGCCATCAATGTGGCCTGATGGAAGATAGTATCCGACTGTTGCTTCAAAGTGAATGTCGATTCTGTCTGTTGCTTGTGGTGCGATTAGGGTTTCAAGGTCGACAATCCAAAGTCCGGCATGGTAATGCGAAATGTACAGTCTGACATCCCAATTACCTCCGTGTGATTGGTCTGTTTCTTCAGTGGTTTCGAAATAGCCAGT
>DAGO01000014.1:1270-4426 GCA_002498185.1 Euryarchaeota archaeon UBA10
TCTTGCGCGTAAGGGATTTCCCAATCCCTCGTCATTGTAATTTCAAATCGGAAGTTACCATTTTCCTCAGAATATTCAGTAGTGTCTAGCAAGTAGACAATTCCGGTTCCCTCATACAAATCAAGGCATTCAACCGCTGCAGTAACGTAATGTCTCGGCGTATCGCCTAAGCCCAAATGAGAGACATCTAACATTTCCGGCACCGGTTCAGCATAGTGAATGTAAGACACTCTGCCGCCGTTCTCATTTCCGGTAGTGCCACTGTCTGGTTGTCCATCATTATCCAAATCTAGGAAATCCATCCAAGAGCCAACCTCAGGTGCTCTCCATCGGCACATGACTGGGTTGCCTTGTCCTGCTTTGCATGTTGTAGCCATCAAAGTGTAAGCTTCTGGAGAATTTACTGGGTGAGGGACGTCGGTTACGTCACCGATTCTTAGACCGGCTTCCCAATAAGAGCCGTAGACGAATGTGCGTCCATATCGTGGGTCTTCTACATCTTCTCCTGGCCACTTTTGAACGGTCATGTCGTGAATGTAAATCCAACCTCCACGAGTTGTCTCCCATGCCACTTCGTATTCTCCAACCTTCACAATTGTGTGACCGTGGCCGGATGCTGGAACTCCTGGAAGCAGGCGAGATGCACTACCCTGCAGGTTTAGATGAGCAATTGTTACTCCACCGCATGCTTCACCAATTGCGGAATTACACTGTTCATAATCTGGATTTGCTACGAAAATATACCACTCGTTGTCAATCATATGTGGGTACAAATTGTGTGGTCCGCTTGGATGGTCAGCATCATACCAAGAGTCGACATAGGTCGGATTTGTCTTGTCTGTAACATCGATTAGAGTCACTGAAACTTGAATTGGGTCACTCCATTCGCCGATGTTCGGATCTGCATATCCTGAATCGATAAGTTGGTTCTGCAGGATAACGTATTCATTACCGTTGTACTCAAGGTACTTCACGTCCAAAACCTGTGTATTCGGGTCGTGGTAAACTCCCATAACTTGTGGGTCTGATGAATTGGTGACATCGACAATGTGCATGTCATTCCAACCAGCTTGGTAAGTGTACACTCTACCATCTGGGGAGCGTGCAACCGAAACTTCTGCATTGCCTGGAGAAGTTAGAGGGTTGAATGCGAGTTGCTCGATGTTGTCGGTTCCGGCGGTGTGCTGACTTGCGTTCATGTGGTCATGGCCATCGCCTTGGAATAGTGGGTCGCCTGCGTGGAAATGTGGCGAAGGTTCTGTTGCTGCGGCTCCATCTTCATCACCTAGAAGTAATACCGTTAGTGAAGATGCAAATAAAACAATGAATATGCCTAGTGCAACGCTTTGGCTGTTCATGTACCGGCGGCAATCTTCTTCCGTATTGTATTTATTCTCGGCTTGAGTGGCAAAATCGATGCGCATACTGGCGGTTACCCTCGGACTTGTGATGCTTGCATCTCCTGTTGTAGGCCATGAATTGTTGATTTACACAGTGATTGTTAACTCCGAAGGCGGCCAACCGGCAGATATTCCAAATGGAACACTGAAAGAAGGAGATTCTGCCTGGTTTTGGATGAAAGACACTACTGAAAACGCAACGCTGATTGTCGAGGTAGAGAAAGATGGGGCTAAAATGAGGTCGCCCGTTTTGCAATTTGAATGTGAATTAGATGATAATGGAACTCGTGTTGATGACGAGTGTACGAATCGTTTCGATTTTGTGTTCAACCAGTATACTTCTGCAGGATTGTGGAATTTTACATTCTTGACATATGTCAATGATACGCTTAGTAAGACTAGTACCGGCTCCGTCTATATCCAAGAAGACCTCCATGAAGAGGAAGTCGTCGATGGTGCAAGCAAAGAAGAGTTAGAAATCTCAAAACAAACTATTGCCGCAATTGTTGCAGTAATTTCCCTATTTGCAATAGCAATTCTATTGTCTCAAAACGGGCCAATGAACTCATTTGAAGAAGAGTAATCTTCACACTTTAAGATTGGCTTGCCTTGCTAGCAAGACTATTTTCATGCTGTGCTCTAGCATCGCTGCGTTAGCCCAAGCATCATCCAAATCAGCGCCTACACAATATGCGCCATGGCCTCTGATGACTACACATTTGTCTCCACCCTGTTTTAGAGCGTCAGCGGTTTGGCGTAGGAAGTCGTCTGGATTTTCATCATCAGGATCGACGATTACTATCTTTCCAAGCATCTTCTTTCCTACTTCATCGATAGGTGAGCAAAGTATCAGATCTTTCTCACAACTTGCAGCTGTGGTGTATGCGCCCATCATGTGGATACAGGAAGCTGGGCCTCCTGTGGCGAGTGAGGTTTGAGCCAACAAAACTTCGAGAACTCGCCAGTCGCTAGGCGCACTAGGAGGGGCGCCGTGCCCAAATCTACCGCCGACTAATCCTCTTTCGTTTAGACGGGATAGGGTTGTTCCTGCTTTGGTTGAAATCATTACACCGGGCATACCCGGGTGTAACATGGCAATAGTGCCCATGTTCGCTCTGACCAATTGTTCTCTATCCAATTGTCTTGCTAGGCGAGAGATGTCCGCTACCAAGTGGTCTGGAACCACAATGTCTGATGCTAGAACAGCAGGAGGCATTGGCTCGGTTTCCAATTCTTCGATTATATCTGCTGCACCAGCCAATGATTTGCGTAGACTGTGAACTTCATTTGACAATTTGAGAACTTCCTTTTCAGCGGCCTTTGCTCGGTTTGAAACATCTGGTGTTGAAGACTCGGCGACTGGTTCAGCTGCAGGCTCCTCATGAGGCTCAGATTCCTGTACAACTTCAGCAATCTCCTCACTCGATGAATCTTCAGGGGCTTCTTCCTTGATTTCCTCTGCCGCTGCAGGCTCTTCTTGAGCCTCTTCTTGAGGCTCGGATTCTTCTGCCGCCTCAACAGATTCTGATTCTTTAGGTTCTGTTGCTTCTTCTGCGACTTCCTCGCCAGATTGCTCTTCGACTACAGTTTCCTCTATCACAGGTTCTTCCGAAGTTTCTTCAGCTTCAGCAACCGGTTCTTTCTCCTCCGGTTGTTGTTTAGGCAGCCCTTCTGGAGGGGCAGGAGTTGGTGTTTTTGGATTACCAGGAGGCAATCCGGATGGTGGGCCTGATGGTGGGCCACTAGGCGGCCCAGA
>DAGO01000012.1:0-3288 GCA_002498185.1 Euryarchaeota archaeon UBA10
GTCGAGATATTCGTCATACAAAGGCCTGAATTTGTCAACATTTTTTGAATCTAGTAAATCCTCGGGTTTCATGTTGTGCCTCGCCAATGCTTCAGATGGAATGTAGCATCTTCCGAATCTCAAATCCTCTGGAATGTCTCTTAGGATATTGATCATCTGAAGGGCTTTGCCAAATCTAATGCCTTTCATGAAAAATTCTTCTTCCTTTTCTCGTGACAATGTGAACATATGCGCCAATGTCATTTTCGTCCAAAATACGCCTACGCAACCTGCAACTCTGTAAGTATAGTCGTCCATTTCTGTATTGTCTACTAATGCAGAGATGGTTTCGCCTTCGTTAGCTGGGCCAAATCTCTCGAGGTCTAATATTTGGCCGCCAACTATCGTATCAAGACATTCCAGCATGCGTTCCCTGTCGCCTTCAGAGTAGACATCTAATCCTTCGATAACATCCTGAACGTTTCTTAGAAGTTCAGCCTCACTTTCACTTTCTTGAATATCAGCAATTTGTGAAAAATCAGGTAGTTCGTTTGACTTACCCTGTGCGACGTCATTGTATTCACGCAATAGCCTCAGTAATTCTTCAGTTTGGCCATGCTTGGAATCTGCTATGGTATCTGCAACTCGAGCTAAAAGATACAGTAGGCCAATCTGTCCTCGAATCTTCTTTGGAAGGTATTTCAAAGTGGGATAGAATGAACGAGATGTACCCTCTAGTAGAGCATCAATTTTTGCATTGATGAGAACTGACAAAGAATCCCCTCATGTACCCGGAATTGGTGATTGTTCTTGACCCTGTGGGACAATAGTTCGCTAAATTGCGTCAGCGCAAGGTGATGAATTCTAGAGGGGGAGTATCAGGCGGATTTGATTCAAAAAAATAGCAAGGCTTTATTTTGAACCAACCTAGCCCCTTAACGAGGGGATTAGTGTGCAGTGCGGCTCTTGTCTTGAGGAGATACCCGATGACAGCATATTCTGTCCCGAGTGTGGTGCTCGCCAAGAGATGAGTAGAGCAGGTGGTTTACCGGGCGTAGGCGGCGTTGGTTTGGGCGGCCAAGATGTTAGTGGCGGACGCAATTTTGGAGTGGTTTCTGGTGAAGCAGTGATCAACCAGAACATGCAAGGAATGCCGAATCAAGGAATGCCACCAGGCATGATGCCAGACATCATGGGGCAAATCGCACCAAATCTTCCAGGGATGCCTCCTGCTAACACTGGTTTGCCGCCACTAAATACAGGAATGCCTCCTTCTAATGTAACTCCATTGCCAGGCCAAGCACCTCCTAACATTGGAGGGTCCAGAGGGGATATGCCCCCTGCTGCCAAAGGTCCGTCATTGGCTAGTGGTCTTGGTCCTAACGCCCAACTTGGAGACTTGGGGAATCAGGTTGGCGGTACAGCAGTTTCCAACAATCCCTCACTTTCACCGACTGATGCTATGGTTAACAGAATTGCAGAAGCAGAAAGAGCGGTCAAGAACGAAAGAAGGAGCCAATGGTTGCAAATGAATCAACAATCTGCAGCTAATGTCCTTTCTTCAATTGGAGGAGAATTACCTTCACACCTAAAGGGGCAGGACGAAAATAGTGCTGCGGAATTCCTTGCAAACGCAATCGGTTCTGGAAAAGATGAATCCGGAAATGATGCATTATTCAAGCGAATGGCAGAAGTTGCGGTTCGCAGAGTGGCCCGTAAACGTGGTGTCGCAGTAGATACACCTCAAACCAGGTCAGAAAACGGTGTTCTGATTGTAAATGTAACATACATCGACGATGGAAGAGTTCTCGATACTCCCGAAGACCTTTCTGCGGCATTCGAGCATGCGATTTCAACAGAAGTCGCTTTGAAAGGTCTCGAAGCAGTTGTTGACATCAATTTATTCAGGTCCAAAGATGGGGAAGTGAATAAAATTGGTAGCGATGACTCTGCCCCAGCAGTTGAGGAAAGCGATGAAGAGATGTTCGCTTGTGAGGTCTGTGATGGCCTTGTAAAAGAATCTGATAAAGAGTGCCCACACTGTGGCGCAATATTCGAAGAAGAGGAGGAAGAGCCGGTCAGTGCCCCTCCTGCAAGAGGAAGTCCTCCAGGCCCATCAAGAGGCGGACCACCTGGTCCATCTAGAGCAGGAGGTCCTCCAGGCCCTAAGCGGGGTGGTCCCCCAGGTGGCGGTCCGGGTGGCCCTCCAAAGAGCGGTGGTCCTCCAGGTCCTAAGCGAGGTGGCCCTCCAAGCGGTGGCCCGGGCGGCCCTCCAAAGAGCGGCGGTCCTCCGGGTCCTAAGCGAGGTGGCCCCCCAGGTGGCGGTCCGGGCGGCCCTCCAAAGAGAGGTGGCCCTCCAAGTGGTGGCCCGGGCGGTCCTCCAAAGAGCGGTGGTCCTCCAGGCCCTAAGCGAGGCGGCCCTCCAAGCGGTGGCCCGGGCGGTCCTCCAAAGAGCGGTGGTCCTCCAGGCCCTAAGCGAGGCGGCCCTCCAGGTCCCAAGCGCGGACCTCCTAAGTGATCCAATCTTCTAGGCTGATTGATATTTAATCAGCGCAAGCCTGCTTCTTTGAGGCTTGCTAGCAATACCTGTCCCAACTCACTTGGGTCTCTTGCACATGCAATTCCTGCAGCTTCGAATGCGGCGAACTTTTCTTCCGCAGTGCCTTTGCCTCCAGAAATAATTGCTCCAGCGTGACCCATTCTCTTGCCGGGTGGTGCGGTTGCTCCAGCTACGAATCCAACGATTGGTTTGGTGCAGTTTTCCTTTGCCCAAGCTGCTGCTTCCTGTTCAGCATTTCCTCCTATTTCACCAATCATTACAATGGCTTCAGTTTGAGAATCTGCCTCAAAGGCAGCCAGGCATTCAATGAATCCAGTTCCATTGACTGGATCTCCCCCAATTCCAATACAGGTGGATTGTCCCTCGTTAATACTCATTGTTTGAGCAACTGCCTCGTAAGTTAAGGTCCCAGATTTGGATACAATTCCAATTCTTCCTTTTGCGTGAATGTGTCCTGGCATAATTCCTAACTTTGCACCGCCCGAATCCCCGGGTGTGATGATGCCTGGGCAATTTGGCCCGATTAGTCTTACATTTTCTCGGTTAGCAACGTATGCCGCAGCCTTTACCATGTCAAGAGTTGGAATACCCTCTGTGATACAAACAATAACTCCTTCACCCTTAATTGTTTCAAATGCGTTTGCAGCTTCCATAATCGCTTCACCTGCGAATGGTGGTGGAACGTAAATTACAGTCGCATCTGCATCTGTTTGTGAAATCGCTTCCATCATGCTATCGAATACTGGAAC
>DAGO01000012.1:3705-19894 GCA_002498185.1 Euryarchaeota archaeon UBA10
TTACCTGTAATTCCTTGGACAAGGACTTTTGCATCTTCTTCAATCCAAATTGCCATTTCACTCACCTCCTCCGATCAGAGATACAATTTTCTGGGCACCATCTGCCAAATCATCTGCAGGATGAATGTTCAAATCTGAAGCAGCGAGAATCGCCTTTCCTTCATCGACATTTGTTCCAGCCAATCTAACTACCAGTGGCACATCTAATCCCAATGACTCAGTGGCGCCAATAACTCCTCTTGCGATGATGTCACAGCGCATGATTCCACCAAAAATGTTGACTAGAATTCCCTTTACATTTGGGTCTTCAAGTATAATTGAGAATGCTGTCTTTACCTGTTCTTCATCTGCTCCGCCACCAACATCCAAGAAGTTCGCAGGCTCGCCACCATAGAGCTTGATTACATCCATGGTCGCCATTGCTAATCCTGCACCGTTAACCAGGCAGCCGATGTTTCCGTCTAACTTAACGTATGAAAGTCCGGTTTCCTTCGCTCTAATCTCGACTTCCTCTTCCTCAGAAAGGTCACGAAGTTCATCCCATTCCTTGTGACGGAACTCAGCATTTTCATCGAAACTGATTTTGGAATCTAGAGCAATCATTTCATCATCTTCAGTTTTCACAAGGGGATTGATTTCGACCATCGCACAATCTTGTGCAACAAACATGTCATACATTTTTCCTAGCATCTTGAAGAATGACTTCAATGCATTACCGGATAGCCCCAATGCCATTCCTAAGTCTCTTTTCTGGAAACCAAGAAGTCCCGAATTTGGGTCCACGTTAATCTTGTGAATCTTCTCTGGAGTATTATGGGCAACATCTTCAATGTCCATTCCACCTTCGGTAGATGCCATGATTAGAACGTCCTTACTCTCTCTATCAACTAGCAATGCCAAGTAGTACTCATGAGCGATTGCACATCCAGATTCGACGTACAGATTGTTGACTATTTTTCCTTCATCGCCGGTTTGAATTGTTACCAATATATTCCCAAGAATGTTTGAAGCATAAGTTTCAACTTCCTCTCTTGAAAACGCGATTTTCACTCCGCCTTGCATAACCTCTTCACGGGTCTGGGGGTCATACATTGTACCCTTTCCTCGACCACCTGCATGAATCTGGCTCTTCACTGCTACAACCTTTGACCCAAGAGCGTCATATGCCTCCAGTGCGTCATTTACGCTGGTACAATGTACCCCTTCTAAAACTGGAACACCGGCTGATTTTAGCAGTGCTTTTCCTTGATACTCGTGGATGTTCATGATTCTCCCTAACCACTCCGACCAAAAGACGCCCCTTCAATGATGCGATTTGAAATGGTTAATCTCACGATGCGTTCAATAGCAAAGTTGTGGTCGGATTGAATATGCAGGTAGTCGTCCTTGCTGGCGGAATAGGCTCACGTCTACGCCCATGGACAAATGACATCCCTAAACCTCTACTTCCCATGCTAGATTCTACCCTACTAGAGAGAGTAGTGGAAGGAGTTCCAAGTGATTTAGTAGACGAAGTAATTGTAGCAGGTGGTTACAAAATCGATATGATCAGAGATTATTTTCGTAAAGCGAATGTAGACTTTGATGTCAGAATTGTTCCTGAGGACGAGCCTCTTGGAACAGGGGGCGCATTAGGTAATTGCCGTGATGTTGTATCTGGCAGATTCGCTTGCTTCAATGGCGACATTGTCTCTTCTTTGGATGTCGGAGTGATGCTCGAACAGCATTCATCAATGAGCGTGAAAGGAACACTTGCACTATGGGAGGTTGAGGACCCAACTAGATTCGGAATTGTTGGCCTAGATTCAGGGAATAAAGTCACACAATTCAAAGAAAAACCAAAACCAGAAGAGGTATTTTCCAATTTGATTAATGCAGGTTCCTATATCCTTGAAGATGATGTTTTTGACATCATGCCAAAGGAAAAACATAGCCTCGAGAGAGATGTATTTCCAGTTCTAGCTGAAGAGGGAAGTTTAGCAGGATTCCCCTTCGAGGGTTACTTCATCGATGCGGGTACTCCAAGCAGTTGGCATGAAGCAGTACTTCGATGTATAGAAGAAAAGAGATTCAAAACGGGCTCAGTTTCTGGGGGGACTTGGCACCAAGGAAAGCATACAATCGCTAGAGATTCAATGGTTCAGGACGGATGTATTGTGTCTGGAGAAGTAAGCCATTCAACAATCCTTAGGGGCGCTAGAATTGATTCAGGAGCAGTTGTTTCCAATTGCCTAATTGGAGAAGGCGCAATCATCGAAAGTGATGCTAGATTAACGAATGTTGTTGTTGGGCACGGTAGTGTTGTTACTGCAGGCCATATCCAATCCGAAGGTACGATTTGAATCGCAGTTTCCAAAAAGGATGGGCGCTCAGGGCTGTTGTATGGATGCCCCATTAATCGTTGTTAATTTCAAGACATATTCGTCTGCAATGGCAGGTTCTGCTGACAAACTTGGTCAGTTAATGGCCGCTGTTAAAACCGATGCAAGGATGGTTGCTGTAGCAAGTGCATTTGATTTATCGAGCGTAAGTTCGATCTCAGGATTAGAAGTTTGGTCCCAACACTTAGACCCGGTTGGACAGGGCAGTCATACCGGTTGGCTAGAGCCACAAACTGCAATCGAAAGAGGTGCTGCTGGTACAATCATAAATCACGCTGAGCACAAGGTTTCTCTAGAACACGTGAGGGATTTGATGGAAATGTTACCAGAAGATTTCCCGATATGCGCATGCGCTGCAGACGTTGATGAAGCCAGAGCATTGGCAGAATTGGGTCCAACTTTCATCGCTGTTGAGCCTCCTGAGTTGATTGGAGGAGATATTTCGGTAACAACTGCAGACCCTGCGATTGTTTCAGATACCGTTGCAGCTGTAAAGGAAGTAAACCCGAATGTCAGAGTATTGTGTGGTGCAGGTGTAAAGAATGGTCAAGATGTTGCAACAGCAATTTCCTTAGGCGCAGAAGGAGTTCTTCTAGCAAGTGGAGTGACTAAGGCCAACAACGTACCAGGAGTACTAAGTGACTTAGTATCTTTAATTTGAATTCCGGGTTAGGTATTATATTCTCAATCACCAATCATTCATCATGGCGATAGAAGACGGACATCCTTCAGGAGTTGCCCCTAACAGTATCTCCATCGAATCCAATAAAGTTCCAACAAAAGAACCACATCATTGCAGGTTTGGAGACTGCCTAAATCCAAAAATTGGATACGGCGATTTTTGTCGCGAGCACAAGGCAATTGGCAAGATTATTGCTGGGAAAATTGCTAGAGAAAAAGCGGATAGTGTTGATCATAGCATGTCAATGTACGAAGAGGCACTACGAATTCAGGAATCACCATCGTCGTCAGTATTTCTGGAAGAAGCGATGAAGTTAATTCTAATGGTAGCTGCAATTTTCCTATTTTTCTACATATTTTTGGTTCTGCCATACAGAGGATTCATTGATATAATAACGGGACAAGGATATTAATTCACTACAACATTTCTTAGTGATTGCCGGGTTATATTTTATATTCTCAATAATAAATCACTTATCATGGCGATAGAACGAGGTCTTCCTTTCGGAGAGACACCTAGTAGTATCACCATAGAGGTAGGTCAAAGTAAGAAAGAAGCACATGTTTGCATTGTTACTGGTTGTACAAGGGGAAAAAGAGGATACAGTAATTATTGCCGCAAACACAAAACAATGGAAAATGTAATTCAGCGAAAAATTGAGAGAGAAAAAGCGATTGAGAAGTTAAAAAACAATAACACAATTGAAGTAAATGAGTCACGTCTATGCAGGTTTGATGATTGCCAAAATCTAAGGAAAGGATACAGCGATTTTTGTCGCGAACACAAGGCGATTGGCAAGATTATTGCTGGCAAAATAGCTCGAGAAAAAGCGATTGCGAAGATTGCTGAAAGGGATTTGCAAAGTCAAAATAATGAAATTTCACCCAGATTACCGTCATCCTCAAACAATGGTAGTAATGAAATCTCAATTGATGAGAAATATGAATACACGTTCGAACTTACGGTCATGGGTATGCTACTTCTTTTGTTTACATGGATTTTAGTTGCTTCATCTGAAAACTCATCTGCTCCAACTGATACACTTACTGCGGCTTGTTTCACTTTGCCCCTGGGATGCTTGATGATAATGTCTGCAGCCAAAGAACCAATATCGAAGTTCTTTGTGTTATTATTACTAGCACCTGTTGTATTTTATCTAGCGCTATACATATTCGTAGCTATGGTGTTTATGTCATCAAGCGGAGGATGTTATGGGGTGTGTGGGCTATCTGGCTGGGGTGGCCCGTAACTATTTCCGATTCCTAGATGATTTTGCCATTTCAAGAGCAGATTGTTCTAGTCTCGCTCTGTTTAGGTCTTCACCACCTGGGCAAGTATCTCTATGGCCACAATTTCTGCAGGTTCGCTTGCTTTTTGCTAGTGGGATTTGCGATAGGTCACAAGATAATCCCAATTTGTAATGTAAATCGATCATTGCACTCATATCGGCTTCAATCATTTTTATTGAATCTTCAGAATCACGCTGAGTACAGCGTTCCTTCCAATTTTTCCATTTCCCATTGTTCCAGTACAGGTTTTCAACAATATATCTTTCAGGATTTGCAGGAAGTCCGTTCTGATGTTTAGCCCATTCTACCATTGCCACATTTTCCAATTTCTTATCGTCACCTGGATTTGAGACACCCTGTACAGTAAATCTCAGAAGATGACAGGTTGAACCACTGAACCAAACTAAGTCTGGAGATATGTGCAATTGGTATTTCTTGAGTTTAGTTTTCTCCAGTCTTGAGAATATGTACCAGCGCTTTATTTTACCTGAATATATGTCTTGAATAGGTTTTGTTCGCATTAATGCATGGAATCTGTAACAGGCTATTTCCACTAATCTGTCAATTCTTCTAATATCGATTTGAGACCTCAAGTCGCTAGGCTTACCAATCCTAGTTTCAATTACTTCAATCACGGATTTTTGTCTGAACATTGCCCCAATCATCCGGTTGCGAATCTTTCCAGCGAGGTCTTCCTCAATCCAAGATATTCCTTCACTATGCGCTTTCAAGCGTTCGAGAATCACTCCTCTCAATGCCCTCTGCATCAATCTCCAAGGTGATGACCAGTCCGAAATGTTTCGAAGATGTTGATTGAATCCGCCTTGCCTTCTGGCAAACCCGTACTTCAAAACCCAAGCTCTAGGACATTTATTCATCAGGCTTCTTCTACTCAATGACCAAATTTTCGGACGATTGGCCTTTGCAGCTCTACGTGCTTCCATAAATCTCCGGCATCGCCTCAATGGTTGTCAATCCTTCGTATCTCAACCATTCGCATGGGTGCCCATTCAAACGTAGTTGTGGTGAATGATTTCCTTAGTTGGTCCTCTTCCAAGGACAGTTTTGGTTTCTACAACAACTGGACCCACATTTCGCATTGAATTGATGCCAACAATGTAGGAGGCGAACTTGGAGCTGTTTCTTCCCTTGGTTCCTGTTAGACCAAAGTATGACATTTTATCAGCAGAGCCACAAATTGTAATCATTCTGAGATTGTCACAGTTTCTAATCGCTTCCTGGAATCGAGAAAAGAATTCACGAGGATTTATGTTAAGGAAATCTAAGTCGATAATCAACCAATGATTGCAGCAATCATAACCCAAATCTCTAGGCCAATAACACACTGGAATTCCATTGTTTCCAAAACACTCTTCGAGAGGTCTGTCGGTAAGTAATGCATCCTCAAAGCATGGGAATTGGTCCCAGCCAGAAGATTCCTGTATCATGTGCAAATGTTCTTCGTTGCTAAACATACAGTTCAGTTAACGTCGGGGGTTATTTTAACCCTTTGAAAATCAGTATCGCTTACGATATTCTTCGATGAAATCATTCCTTTTTGTCATGTCACCATTGTATGAAATGTAACATAAGAACCAAAGGATAGCCCAAACAAAAGACCAGCCAAATGTATCATCATCGAATAAGCAAACGATTGCTAAAAAGGCGAATACAAAAGAAATTATTCTTACAATTTCAGAAGGTTCCTTAGGAATATTGTCATCGATTTGTTCTTCATCGAATTTTCTTTCAATCATGTCGATACATCGGTTTTGATAGTCTAATTTTTTTGAAGTATGAGCACTGGATAAACCGAGTAGTAGAACTCCAGAAATACAGCATGCTGTACAAATGATATCATCGTCACCGCTAACTATGAACATGAAACTGATCATGACAATTGACAATGCCGCAAGGGATGCGTTACCAGCATTCGGTTTAGTGGGTAAGATAATCTGCTTCTGTGCTTTTCCTTTCTTTTTGCTCTTTTTCTTCTTCTCCACTTTGATTTCTTCTTTTTGTGTCTCATCTTCAAGTTCTGGTTGAACTTCTTCTTCGTTTTCTAGTTCCTCTTCTTCAACAAATTCAACCTTGACTTCATCACTGGATTTTTCATTCACAAGTTTTGAGGTGTTGATTAAAATCGATCTAGGTCCACTTTCTGAATGCCTAATGCAATAACCGGACTTACGATGCTCAGGGGCATCACATCCTTCATACATGCACTTCTTCTTTGGCATGGTAGATGATACTCATTCACACTTATGAAAGTTGACCGGTTTTTCTATTCTAGAAAACCAATCAAAATATGATTTAGGTTGGTCAAGTAAATTCAATCAATCGATTCTGAATAAGCATTCTTTAGGTCGGTTGAAGAACTTGTGACGATATTTTGCAATCAGCCTGTATCCTATGTCACGGATTGGTAAAGGAATTAACCAGAACAAAGGAAACCACATTTTGTAATACCACTTCATGTATAGTAGACATCTAATCCCCGCAGCTGAACGAATGTATGCATTTCCATTTCGAATTAGGTATACGGAATCTGCATCTTGGTATTTCTGGGGCAATTTTGCAATCATGGTTTGCGCATCTTCGGAATTGATTGGTCTGTAACCGATATCTTGGCCTCTTGACAGTCTCTTGTCCAAAAATGTCGCAAGGCGGTGGCAGAGTCCACAGTCTCCATCTAGTAACAAGAAATCTCTTTCACTCAATCAGATACCTCCTCAATAGGCCATGTTAAGACATAAACTCCGAATGAAGTATGCACATACTGGGGATTCATTACATCAATTCCCAAATCGTATGATTCAGTTAGTGAATTATCGGTGATTGTGACTTCTCCATCTTGGAAAGTCCACGGCTCATGCAGAGTGTATGCCATGTGTAATTTCCCATTGTGTTCAGTGTATAGCGAATATCTTTCGAAAAGAAAGTACTCGAGTGTATCTTTCTTTGCTCCTCGCGCTGTACCGGTAAGTTTGCATTCTCCGATGAGACTCAATCCGTCACGCTTGCTTTTGGATTTCCACAAAAATTTGCCATCAGCAAAATTCAGTTTACATTTTGAGTAACGGTAAGGTAAGCCATATGCCTTAGGCGCATGCCAGCAGGTAATCCTGCTTTGAGCTTCTAGTGTCAAAAATAAAACTCCTGCCTTTCCATCTTTTCTGACATACGTTCTGATATTGAATTCAGGGAATGTCGAGATTCCGGGAACAGAAGGAAGGAACCTAGGTCTAACGTTTTTCATTTGGAAAGGGATCACTCCAACATAGGCCTTACCTTCAAATAAATCTAATTCCAGTCCCTCTGGAATATACGGTTCAATCTTTTCAGGATTGACTTCCCAGTGCATGAAAGTGAGATTTCTCCACTCTTGAGATAGAGCGTGTGGCCTATCTGGCATAGAGAATGGAAGGTGATGTCTACTTATTTCCCTAGCCATTGAAAACACTCAGTAACCCGATATTGCTGGCATGGATTATTCCATTTACAAGACACCAAAGAGAAATTGGAATCAGTGCCCAACCCAATGCTTGTGAGAACGGTCCTGAACCGAAAGAGCCGAATGCGCGGGAAACAGCACCTCCCCAAGATGCAACGAACCTAATCAACAAAGTTAGCAGTCCCGCTACGAAAATATGGACAATTAACAGAAGCGGGCCTATCAGGTAACCTATGCCACCAGTCAATGTTGTAGCAGCAACTCCTTGTGGAAGAGTGGCGGGGAATGCTAACCAAATGAACCAGCCCATCCAGAAACCAATCAATAGGTCTCTCTCCACGTCTTCAACTTCCCTCCAGTTTCTGAATCCCTCGGAATACATTTTGTGTAATCTGGTTGCTACAAACTCGATTTCTTTTGGAGTTCCAACTATTGCGGCCCTAATTGCCGCCGTAACAAACCAAAACAGCAGGCTCAGGTCTACCCAGGTTCGTATGTCGTTATCACCCGGAACAAATGACATAATCATTGGAGCCAAATTAACCATCAAGAAACCGATTCCACCGGCTAGTGCTACGCTTCCCCACAAGGAGCCGGGCACTTGTGCTTCCTCCGGTACTTCGAACTTCTTACGAGGTAAGGCAACAAATAGCATAGCAAGACCAGGTCCCCAAAATAGACTTAGAGTCGAAAAGACCGATTGTTGTCCTCCATATCCGATATCGTCTATTGCGTCGATTATATCTTCAGAACTTGCAGTTCTACTAGCAGAGAAAGTTACGTGTCCTGATGAATCGATTACCACAATCGAATCAGAAATACCCATTGGCATCCTTTGTGCAAACCTACTTTCGCTATCATCGATTAGAATAGGCCAAGTTGCGTTTGTGATATCAGCGATGATGTCTAAGTCATCCATTCGAACATTTTCTCCTGTTACAACTTGAACTATGCTGACGTCATCTCCACGCCGGTCTGCAACATTTTCTAATTGTTTACTTTGGTCAACTGCATTTGAAGAAGCGGGTAGGGTAATTCCGATGACTACTGCATCCTTCCCATTCAGTAAATCGTCTAATGATACCGAACCGTTCCCGTTTTGGTGGAGGATGAATGATGGCGCTCTTGCATCATCTGCCACAATCGCTTCGCCTCCTAAATCAGGTAGGTCACTTGCTAGTGGTATCATCAAAATTGCCATAATTACCAATGCTGCCATCAATGGTGGTGGAAGAAGTAATCCTTGCCTTAGCTGTGCGATTAGGTAGGCTAATACCGCAACAAATCCAGATATAGAAAGCCAAAGGAAAGCGCTTGCTATAGGCTCTTCATCAGCTTCTACATTAAATCTGATAATTCCTTCATGGTCACAATTCTTGCCTGCGACTCCGTTGATTCCAGTGTCAATTGTTTTCAAACATACAATCAGAACATTGTCTCCCGCAGGCAAGGGGTTTGTTCCCGTCCAAACGGTAGATGGCCTCCCCATGTCGTCATTTCTAGGATATTTTTCACTGGTCGCAGTAAACCCTTCTGCACGCATGTCTTCATCATACACTCTCTCCTCATCAGGTTCTACTGGTCCGTATATGTTTAGAGAAGTGAAGTCTTTGTCTAAATCATCAAATCCCCAAGGTAAAGTGGCAACGAGTTGGATATGCGCTAGCTTAGAATCGTCTACTGTAACTTCGACAACTGGAGAGAATAGGTCGCCTTTGATGACAATCCCTCCAGCGAACTCTCCATCTCCTCCCCATTCAATATTAATATTGTAAGGACAGTTTGTCGATGCAGTCATTGAGTAAGTGATAACGTCATCTGGCCTTGCAGTGATATTTGCAAATTCAATTTGCGTACTCATGTTGTGTGCATCTGCTGAAGATTCATACACATTGGTGACAACTGTTCCAAAGTATGAGAAATTTCCGATCTGGACTTGTGTGTCTATCGTGACTGGGTTATTTGTTCGGCATTGGGCAAGAGGAAATCCAGTGCCTGCTTGCACGTATGCTGCTACGTATGTCGAGATCTCGAAAGAGCCGTTGAAGCCCATTTCAAGAGGTGGCATAGAGAGTGGGCCAATAGATGCAGACTGGCCAGTTGTAATCTGTACATTACCCATAGATGCGCCTTGATAGTCGCGGGTCAGGTTGACATTATTTTCTGTGCCACTGAGGTATATTCTGTGCAGTTCGTTGCCTTCCCACCTTACATATCCCGGCTTGTAGATTTCATCTTCACCAGATGCGTTTGAAACGATTGGAGTTATGGATGGAATGCATATGCAAACCAGTGCAAAAATTGCAATCCACCTCCTCTGCATATTCCCACCCAAGCGGTATGAGTTGAAGAACCCACATCATAGATGTGGGAATCCTAGGTGCCACCACATTGCAAAAATTCCAAAGGTGATTGCGGCTGCATTTACAGTCCCTTTTGTCATCAGACCACGGTTCTCTAGAACTGCCCCCAAGACGCTGTCTACTTGGCATCCTAGCCAGCCTATTACAGCGACCAGTGCTGCTAATTCGACATTTGCATCTGACACAAATGCTAGTACTGCAATGATTGTTGACCCAACCAATGCTGCGAGTTGTCCGTTTGGAGAGAAACCTCCGTTTAATCCAGGCTCACACTTTTTCATTGTGGTAATCATTCTCACTCTCTCATCAAGACAACCAATTTCTGAAGCGAATGTATCAGCAGCAGCTACTGAAACAGCAGCAGAGAATAACCAAACTCCGTTTTTGTGGTCATCTAAAATGAAAGCGATGATCGCTACCAAACCGGGTAGCCCTCCATTTGCCACGACATTGCCCCAACTTCTGTGACCGTCACTGGATTCAGAGAGGCCCTTAGCGGCTTTTTCTTCAAATCTCCATTTGGTTGCTTTGTGAGCGGTTCCTAGGAAACCGAGTAGGATTACAAGCCATGTCCAATGCCCAAGTGCACCAACGATTATTCCAAGAGCAGCTGCGGCATAAACGCCCAATCTGTCTAGTACCCGGTATTTCTCAGAAATGAGGATTAGCACCCCGACTATTCCAAAGGTAACTAGCATGTTACCTTGTTCTAGCCCAGGTTGCATGATGTCAATCATGTCTCTCCCCAATCACTCCCGACGGGAATCACCGTCTATACCTTGCCCCTATATTTGTTTCAAAAAAACGGTTTGTTAAGGTCACAAATTACGACGGAAGATGCATTACTGCGGCTAATATTTCTCTTCCAATCACCCACAAAGTAACAATCATCACTACAATCCAAAATAAACTCGCAATAACTTGTACTACGATGTCTGTTTCCATGAAGAGCCAAGAAACAATCCAACTGCTACCATTCCACATAGCATGCCCCAATATTGCGAGTGAAATTCCGGTTACTGGGCTTCTTGGAAGATTCCAAACTTTGTCAAACGGTTTGTATAGCCAACCTCTGACAGTTCTTCCCATTGATGTCAACTCTCGCTGAGTGTTCACAATTTGTCCTGTTCCTCCATCAAATACAACCCAATTAGTTTGGTCCTGAGTATCCAAACTTTGTGTTTTAATCCCTCTTTTCGTACACAGGAACCAGCCTATTGAAACACCCGATAGTCCGGTCCACAATGCGTGACCGGGTATTGAGCCAATTCCTCTGATTACAGTTGTTAGAGAGTACGTTACCGCTAATCCACTGAATGATCCCATTATGTATTGCAGATTTTCCAGTAGTGCGAATCCTAGACCTACAGAGAAGCCAATCTGGAAACCTCTCTTTGGCGAATCAATCAGTTTGTACAAACTCAATACGAAAGCGGCTTTGCACAATTCTTCACCAACCGGTGCACTAACGGTGAGAATTAGGAATTCGCCGAATGTTCCCGGGCTCATTGAATAAATTCCTACAGAAATCAAGAGTAGTGGGAATAGTAAGGAATTGATTACAAGTGCAGGAAAAGTCGAAAGCATTCCAGCAATCAACATCTTTTCACCTTCAAGTTTAGTTGTCATTATTTGGAAATGACGAGTAGAAAACGCCCACCAAGCATGCACGGGTAAAGAAAATCCAAACAGCCAAGCTGGCACTCCTACCAGTACTGCCAAAATCAACCAAATTGGTTCTTCGCTAATCATCGCAGGTAACAATCCCAAAAATGCGGTGATGACAGTTAATGTGAAAACAATCCAAAGAGTTGAGGTCGGTGGCATTTCAAGCGGGGGAGAATCCTTGACTAAATGATGTGAAAACGAGGTAGGAACAGGTGTCATCAACATCCTAGAATCGTTCAATACATGCTGAGTCTTCCCGGTAGGTGAAGGGTTGGCAACAATTACATGAGTTAATTTTGGTCTTCTGGCGTAGATGAAAATGAGTAGCAAAGGAACAGAACAAACCAAAGAAAAAATGGTTAATTCAGAATCACCTTCTACAATTCCGAATAAAGACAAGACCATAACTTGTGCAATAATGTAAAGCAGTAAAACAATACCCAGCATTCGCCAAATTGTGCTCCAAGGTGAGGATTTAGAAGCTAATGCAAGACCTTTGGGAGGTGGCGTAAGTGGCGCCATCATGGTCTGCATGTATGCGCCAGAGAGGATGGCATAAACCAATTTTGCCTAGGTCCCCGCTCAGTTCGCCCATCACTCGTCACTGAAACAGCAGTCCGCTCAAGTGCGCTCATCATCGCAGGGATTAGCCCTAGTGGGCTTTGGCGTTTAACCATCCGGTTGAGATAAACACTCATTCATTAGCAAATAGAATGAGTTCTTCATATGAGTTGGGCGGATTGGTTGTTTGCTCCCAGAATAGACCACAGGGGTTGGCAAACTCCCAGTGAAGCATCTAGGATATTTTTGATAATCACCTTGCTAATAGTGGGTTGGTGGTATTGGGAATCAACTCACGAAAACCTCGCAATTTGGATTGGCATGACCATCTTGGTTTCAACACCGATATTGACTGTAGGATGGTACCTCCTATCTCTTGTTGCCAAAAATAGGGATGTGCAACTACTGACTCCTAAGGTAAAGAAACCCTTGGAAGAGAAAGGAAGGCTTCCTTCTCAATTCAAGAATCCGTAAGTCCAATCGTGCGGAGGAGCGAAAGTCTCCTTGATCGAACGTGGACTGACCCAGCGAAGCAGATTCAATGGCGAACCCGCCTTGTCATTAGTTCCACTTCCTCTTGCACCACCAAATGGCTGCTGTCCTACAACTGCACCAGTAGGCTTGTCGTTGATGTAGAAGTTGCCTGCGCTGAATCGAAGAGCTTTCAAAGCGGTCTCAATATTCCTGCGGTCGGTAGCGAAAATCGAACCGGTCAATGCGTATTCAGATGTCGAATCACACACTTCTAGGATTCTCTCAAAGTCGCTGTCAGGATAGATATGGATTGAAAGTACTGGGCCGAATATTTCCTCAGCCATTGATTCATATCTCGAATCCTTGCAAAGAATTGTGGTTGGCTCAATGAAGTAACCGGTCTTGTCATCATATCCTCCACCGGTCACAATTTCGCAACTTGGGTCTTCTTTTGCCCTATCGATATATCCGGTGATATTGTCGAATGACTTTCTGTCGATAACTGCAGACATGAAGTTGGAGAAGTCTCTTGGGTCGCCCATTCGAATCTTTGAAACTTCTTCGCAGTATTCATCCTTGATCGCTTCCCAGACGCTTTCAGGGATGTAAGCACGGCTTGCCGCACTGCACTTTTGTCCTTGGAATTCGAATGCACCACGAAGCAGTGCAACGGTTAGAGCACGCTTGTCACAGTCAGGGTGTGCAACGATGAAATCCTTGCCCCCGGTCTCTCCAACAATTCTTGGGTAGGAACGCATGTTCTCTAGGTTGTTTGCAATGTCCTTCCACATCTTTCTGAATACCGCAGTCGAGCCCGTGAAGTGAACCCCTGCGAGTTCTGGATGAGACATACAGATGTCTCCAACAACACTCGCTTTACCTGGGATGAAATTGATCACACCGGGTGGTAAACCGGCATCCATCATCAAGCGCATTAATCTATAATTCGACACATAGGAGTTCCTTGACGGCTTCCAAACACCAGTATTGCCCATGATTGCCGCACTTGAAGGAAGGTTTGCTGCAATGCTGCTAAAGTTGAATGGAGTTACACTAAACACGAACCCTTCAAGTGGTCTAACTTCGCTTGAATTCCACATTGAAGACGGTGACACAGGAGGTTGAAGGTCCTCGTAGATTTGACGGCAGTAGTCGCTGTTGAATCTCCAGAAATCGATTAATTCACAAGCGGAATCGATTTCTGCTTGGTGGCAAGTCTTCGATTGATTTAGCATAGTTGATGCATTTATCTCAGCACGGCGTGGGCCTGCTAGCAATTCGCTAGCTTTCAGGAAAATAGCACAACGTGATTCCCAAGGCATAGTTGACCACATTTCATGAGCCGCTAAGGCAGCCTCGATGGCAGATTTAACTTCCTTTTCTCCGGCCATGTGCACTCTTGCGATAACGTGACTGTGGTCGTGTGGCATTACTTGCTCAACAACATCTCCAGTGAATACTTCTTCACCGTTGATGATACAGGGGATTTCCAAAACTTCTCTTTCCTGCTTTTCTAGTTCAGCCTTCAGTAGGGTTCTCTCATTGCTTCCTGGGAGGTATCCAAGAACTGGTTCATTGACAGGGGTTGGGGGTCGAACGACGTTGTTCACCATATCCACCCCGAAGGGGTGTGGCACAAAATAATGCCCATCAATACAAATGAGACATTTTGTGCCTTACTTTGGCTAATTTCGGGGCTACAACCATTTGACAGTAACCGTTTCCTGGGTTCAACTCAAAGTAATTATGATGATATTCCTCGGCCTCATGGTAATTTGACAATTCAGTGACCTCGGTAACAATCTCATCATCAAAATATTGTTGAAAATCCTCTTTGATTCTTTGGGCGAGAATTTTCTGGTCCTCATCAAGGTAGTAAATCACTGAACGGTACTGTGTTCCAATATCGTTTCCTTGACGATTTAGTTGAGTAGGGTCGTGCACTGTGAAGAAAACTTCCAATATGGTTTCGTATGAGATTATTGATTCATCAAAGATAATCTCAACCACCTCTGCATGGCCAGTAGAACCACTGCATACTGATTTGTAGTTTGGATTTGGATCATGCCCACCTGCATAACCGGGTAATGCAGATTCTATTCCTCGCATGTTCTTGTATGCACCTTCGACGCACCAGAAGCATCCCCCGCCTAATACTGCTCTTGCCATATCTATCCCTGATTATTATCGTATATTGAGTTCTGTAATTTGCAATATGGGCGTGGGAATAATTAGTTGGGACATAATCGAATAAACATGCGAGTCCAGATACTGGTTATGATTCTGTTACTCGGCAGTATGCCGATGCAGGTCGATGCCACTTCAGGGCGAGCACTGACAGCTGAAATTGTCATCAGCGAATATGTTTGGACTTCTTCAGATGAAATCATTGTTGAAGTATATGTTTCAGGAGCACCATTCAATCGGAATCTTACATTGGATTGGGAATTGAGCGATGAAAATGGTGTGATACTAAACGATTCAATCGTGTTCCAAATGGGTGCTTCAACCCATATCGTCCAAATCCCTCTGAGCCGATTTTATTCTGGAGGCGCCTATCATGACATCTCGGTCGAGGTGAGTTTGGATTCAACCGTTGTAAATGATAACCAACCATTCACAGTTTTGAGAGATTCATTTTTACAACCAGCATCCAACTTGATTGTATTTGGTGATTCATTGTCAGATATGGGCAATGGAAATAACAGTGCTATTGTGTCAGTTGTCTTTTCATCACCCCCTTACTGGAAAGGTAGATTCTCTAACGGCCCGGTGTGGATCGAGCATATTTCAGATTCTTACGGGCTAACAACCACTTTCGGTGATGGAACTGCACAAGGTGATAATCGGGCATTTGGCGGTTCTCAAACCGGTCAGGGTTATGCTTACCTTACACTACCAAATGTTGGAACACAAATCAATAATTATCTTGCAAACGTGCAGTCTAGTTTCTCTAACTCAGATGTAATTTTCTTGTGGGCAGGGGGAAATGATTTCCTCTACGGTACAGGAAATCCAGATGTTATCAGCCAGAACATGGCTTCACATATTCGGGCTCTAGAATTGGCGGGTGCTTCTAGATTCGTAGTGGCGAACTTGCCACCATTGGAGTTAACGCCTGAAGGGGCATCACGTACAGCCCAGCAACAAGCAACAATGGCTTCAAATGTAGTTTCGTACAACTCTAAATTGGCTCAAGAAGTTACCAACCTTACCAACACATTGAGCATAGATATTACCCTAATAGATGCCTGGTCAATATTCAATGAGATTGTCAATAACGCAGACCATGTTGGAATAACCAACACCCAAGACCA
>DAGO01000012.1:20002-20129 GCA_002498185.1 Euryarchaeota archaeon UBA10
AAGCGCGACTATGCACAAGATAATCGGTCAGTTTGCGGTAATGAATATTGGCGATGCAGATACTGACGGCGACGGAGTACCCGATTCCAATGACATTTGTGATTGGACTGAGGATGCCTCGACCGTA
>DAGO01000012.1:20327-32942 GCA_002498185.1 Euryarchaeota archaeon UBA10
ACTATGCACAAGATAATTGGTCAATTTGCTGTAATGAACATCGGTGATGCCGATACTGACGGTGACGGTGTTCCCGATTCAAACGATATTTGTGACTGGACCGAGGACGCTTCAACAGTGAATGCTGAAGGCTGTGATTGGAGTCAACAGGACGAAGATTCTGATGGTGTTGTCAATGCTAACGATGAATGTCTTGGCACAAATCCGGGTTATTCAGTCGACATAAACGGCTGTGCTGATTATCAAAAAGACACCGACGGCGATGGACTAACTGACGATGTGGACCCTTGTCCAAACGATGTATCTGGACAGGATTACGACTCAGATGGGTGCATTGATTTAGTGGATGAAGATGATGATAACGATGGCGTTATCGATACTGAAGATTACTGTCCTAAAGGACAGATTGGTTTACATTCTCACGATTTTGACGAGGATGGTTGCCACGATGATGAGGACCTCGATGATGACCAAGACGGATTGTCAGACGATGAAGAATCGGAAGCTGGGAGTGACCCTTTCGACGTAGATACAGATGATGATGGAGTATGGGATGGCCAAGATGCGTTCCCTACTGACCCTAGCGAGTGGAAAGATTCTGATTCCGATGGCTATGGAGACAATTCCGATGCTTTCCCTAATGATGAGTCAGAGTGGGCCGATTCAGATTATGATGACGTAGGCGATAATACCGATGCATTCCCTGATGACCCTACCGAATGGGATGATTCAGACCTGGATGGGATTGGTGATAATTCAGATGATTGTCCATTCCAGTTCGGAACGTCATACTTCCCTAAGGGCTGCCCGGACCGAGATTCAGATGGTTACGCGGATGATAATGACCAATTCCCAGATGATACCAATGACTGGAATGATGCTGATGGGGATGGAATAGGCGATAATTCCGATGCATTTCCTGATGATTCAGAAGAATGGTTAGACTCCGATATGGACGGTTTTGGAGATAATGGAGATGCATTCCCATTCGATGAGACTGAATGGTTGGATAGTGATTTTGACGGGTGTGGCGACAACTCGGATGCATTCCCATTCGATTCGACAGAATGTATTGATTCTGATTTAGATGGAGTAGGGGACAATAGTGACCCTTGGCCTAACGACCCTCTAGAATGGGCAGACAGTGATTATGACGGAGTAGGTGACAATTCTGATTTCGACCCATACGATGCATCAGAGACGAGGGATAGTGATGGTGATGGAGTAGGAGATAATTCGGATCTATGGCCGCTTGACCCAAGTAAGAAAAGGGATAGTGACGGAGACGGAGTTGCCGATTCTGCAGATGCTTTCCCGAATAATCCAAGCCTAGATTCGTGGACTGGGGTGATAGTCAGTCTAGTCGTAATTACTGCGGTGGTTTTGATTGGTATCTTCCTGTTCAAGAGGTCTAGGCCGCCAAAAAACAATGCCGAAATGTGGAATTCAGAAAAGCCAATTCAAGCACCAAATATGTTGGATTGGAACTAATTCTAATGCAAATCTATCAAGATAAATCGAACAGTAGTATACTCCTTTTGATAAAGGATAAGCCGTTGGGTTGACAAGGTGAGAAGATGTCAGATTTAGGTGCCCCTAAAATTGACCTGTCGAGATTCTTCTCAGAACCGTATGTTCACGAAATAGATGGGCGCTCAGTAGACCCTCAAGAACTAATCAATAGCGTCAGCATGATTTCGATGAAAATCAAACCAGATAATGTTGAACACGTAGAATATCTTACAACGGAAGGACTTTCGAAGGAAGAGCGTTTGACTTTCATCGGTAAAATTCGTGATAGCCTACAATCTGATGTTTTCGAAATGTCCACATGCAATCGAGTGTTGTATGTCGGTTTCGGAGTTACAAGTCAAGATCTTGAGACCTGCGTGTTGGAAACTACATCTTTGAAAAGTGCGCCATTTGAACATTTTACTGGATTGGATGTATGGCGCCACCTGGTTAAGGTTTGCAGCGGTTTAGATTCCTTCATTATAGGCGAACTCCAGGTTATGTCACAGTTTAGGGGATCTGTTGCTTTGCATAGGAAACATGAATTGGTGAGTGACATTAATAGTTCATTTTTCGACCATGTAATCTCAGCTAACAGAATCATACGACGTGAATTTGGATTTAACCAAACAACAGAATCAATGCTAAATCTTGCAACCAATGCTCTGGAAGAGGCTGTATCAAGTAAAGAGGAGACTTGCTCTGTAATTCTTGGTTTTGGAGACATGGGTTGCAAAGCGGTTGAAGTTTTACTATCTCTAGGGCAGACCAACATCTATGTTGTATCTCGTTCCCCTGAAAATGCAATTATCAGGAATCCTGATTTAGCGTCAAGCGTAGAAATAATGACTTTTGAAGATTGGAAGAAATCTTCAATCGAGCCGAACTTGATTATTTCTACAATCAGGAATAATCAACCAACATTCAATGAATCAAATCCAATTCCAGGCACAAGTTCTGCAATGGTAATGGATTTTTCTTGGCCTCCCTCGATTGATAAAAGTGGAGTCTCAACTAAAATGGAACTCTTCGGAATGGAACATTGGATAAGAGTAGCACATAGGTTAGGAGTAGAGTGGGATTATACTTCGACCATAGAAAAAAGTGAGATTCTAATTTCTGAGATTCAAAATAAATTCATGAGTGCATTGACCGATAGGTCACGTGCAAAGTTCCGCTCTTTCATGTATCAAACTCTAGAAGCAATGTCCCGGGAGTGGGAAAAATCAGAATTCATTGAGGATTCAGTAGAACAAATGGGCGCATTTTCACGCGAGATTGCAACATGGATTTGCAATCAAGATGGACCCTTCACAAAAGTTGACTTACAAAATATGATGATGTCAACTAGCAGACCAATTAATTCAGTTCTTCTCAAAAAGGTGGCACATGACGTAAATGAGACGGTTGATCGCATCAACAAAATGCCAACTTTTCCGGGTGATAATTCTTGAACGTGAGAATCGGAACAAGGACCTCTAATCTTGCAATGTGGCAAGCAAAGAAGGTTTGTGACTTGTTAGAATCAAATGGAATTATGACTGAAATAATTGGAATTAAATCGAAAGGCGACAAATCATTAGGGGGCAATTTGGCATCATCCGTTGGCCAATTTATTCATGCAGTTGATTCTCAATTAATAGAGGGAAATATCGACATTGCAGTTCATTCGAGTAAAGACGTGCCAGTTGATTTTGATGAACAAATTTCCAATTTGGCATATTTAGAGCGTGGCTGTACAAATGATCTGCTAATTTTCCCGAAGAGCAAACAGCATGCATCACTCAAAGATTTGTTAAATTCTGAAAAAGAAACTTCCGTAGGAGATGCCCTTGCAACAATTCCTAAATCAGGCATGGTTGGAACAGTTTCAGGGCGTCGTCAGTCATTCTTGCTAGGAAATCGCCCTGACATTATCCCTATCGCAGTCAGAGGGCAAGTAGAGACTAGACTTAAGCGATTGAAAGAAGGTAGAGTAGACGCAATAATTCTTGCAGAAGTTGGTTTGCAGAGATTGCATCAGATTGGTGCCCTAGATGACTGGATTTTGGAGTTTAGTGCAATCAGAATTAGCGATAGTGACTGGCCCACAGCTCCCGGACAAGGTGCTATCTCTGTACATTGCAGGACAGATGACTGCGTAAGATTGAGTGAAATTAGAGAGATTCTGAATCATGAAGAAACTGAAACCGATGTCAATATTGAAAGGGAAATATTGCAATCTATTGGCGGTGGTTGCTTGTATCCGGCCGGCATAAAAGTCAGAGGAGACAATGCATATGTACAAATTTCTCCAATGAATTGGAAAGAGATATTTTCTCGTGGACTGCCTTTCCCTAGCACAATTTACCATGGCAGATTATCTGAATTTGAATCCACCTTACCTGAAACCGAAATTTTGGACAATCTACCGATGAATAAAGGTCCAAAATTAATCTCCACATTAAATTCTGACAGATTAGCAACAATTTTGCAAAACGATGGAATCAATGTTGTTAACAAACCGGTGATTGAACTCGTTTCGAGGCCCGAAAATTGGCCTAAATCTTTCATTGACAATGATTCACCTAGGTCAGATTGGCCATACCTAATCCTGACTTCTCCTTTCGCTGCTAAATGTGCTATAGAAGTATCAAAGTCAAATCCTGATTTGAATAGAATACAATGGTTGGCAATTGGAGAAGGTACTGCTAGGGCTTGCTTTGTTAGAGGCGTAACTGTATCAATTTGTGCCAAAGCGAGAGACTCAATTGAATTAATCGATTACATCGACAAGAACATTGACCGAAAGATTAGACTAATGATTCCGAGGTCGAATGTTTCGAATAGGAAATTATCTGAATCTTTAGAAGAGTTGGGCTTCAGTACGGATAGTTGGATTGGATACGAAAACCGCAGTAAATCCGTTCCATCAATAGAGATTGGGTCTGATGATGTCCTCCTTCTCTCATCACCATCTTCTGCCAGAGCGTGGGTTGAAAACTCCTTACCCATACCTAAAAGTATACTGTGCATGGGGAAGTCATCATTAGAGGAGATTGATTCCCTAGGTTACTTTAGCGAGTCAACAGTTGAAATCTTGAAGGGGCCTACCGCAGAATTTGTGTCAAAGTGGTGGAAAACAAAGCGTGGTGATTGAGTGAAGAAAAGGCCAAGAATAAACCGATGGACTCAATCAAGAAGAGATTTGATATTCTCTTCAGGGATAAAATCTTCACTCGTTCAGCCGCATTTCGTAGTGGCTGGAAGTGGTGTTGATGACGCCATAGAAACCATGCCAGGCATTAACCGTCAATCAGTAGATGTACTAATGGAAACCATTGCAGGTGATATGGATAATGGTATATCCTCACATATGCTGTTTGGAGTTGTTGATTCCCACGAGAAGGACCCAATGGCTTCCAAAGCTTCTGATTCTGAGATGCCTCTTCAGAGGGCGGTTTTGCAACTCAAAGAAAAATATGGAAATGAGATTGTATTGATGACAGATGTATGTCTTTGCACCGCTACTGACCACGGACACTGTGGAGTAATCCACAATCAAGAAATAGATAATGATTTGACAATCCCCGAATTAGTTAGAATCTCCTTGTCACATGCTGAAGCAGGAGCAGATTACATCGCTGCATCAGATATGATGGACGGTAGAGTCAAGGCAATTAGAAAGGCCTTGGAAAGTGAAGGATTCACCAGTACGGGGATTCTTTCTTATTCAGTTAAGTATGCAAGTTCATTTTACGGTCCATTCAGAGACGCCGCATCTTCATCTCCCAACCACGGTGACAGGAAAAGTCATCAAATGGACATCAGATCGGGCTACAAAGAAGCAGTATTTGAGGCAATGAGCGACCAAAAGGAAGGCGCTGATGTAATCATGATTAAGCCAGCAATCACATATTTGGATGTGGTTAGACAAGTTGCTGATTCGGTATCTAAGCCAGTAGCAGTGTACAACGTAAGTGGCGAATACTCGATGGTGATGGCATCATCGAAAGACATCTCAGAGAGAAAAGCAATGGTTCAAGAGATATTCTATTCGTTCAACAGAGCAGGGGCTGACATTATTGTCAGTTACCACGCCAGAGAAGCGATGTCGCAAAAGTGGTTTGACTGAGGTGTTTTCATGCAACGTGTAAATTCAAATTCTCTACATGAAGAGGCTTTGAACCACTTGGTAGGGGGAGTTAATTCTCCAGTTAGAGCATTCAAATCTGTGCACGGTAATCCAATCTACTTCGAGAGTGCTTCGGGTGCAATAGTTACCGATGTTGATGGAAATGAGCTGGTAGATTTCGTACAATCTTGGGGTCCATTGATTCATGGCCACTCTCATCCGAAAATAATCGAGATGGTTTACCAAAAAATGCAGAAGGGTACTTCGTTTGGTGCTCCACACATCGGTGAGATTGAACTTGCAAAGAGAGTAAAAAATCGCTTCCCATACATGGACAAAGTACGATTTGTTTCCTCAGGTACTGAAGCCGTAATGAGCGCTGTTCGATTGGCTAGAGGCTACACTGGTAGGGATTTACTCATCAAATTCGAAGGTTGTTATCATGGACATGTCGACTCCCTCATGGTTAACTCTGGAAGTGGATTAGCGACATTTGGTATCGCCAGTAGCCCAGGTATCCCCAAGGATACAGTTGCAACAACTCTAGTAGCACCATTAGATGATATTGAAGCCGTAGAATACCTATTCGATGAGCATGGAGATGAAATTGCGGCAATTGTAATCGAACCGTTACCTGCAAACAATGGACTACTTGTCCAAAGGCATGAATACCTAGCAAAATTGCGAGAACTTTGCGATGAACATGGTGCATTACTAATCTTTGATGAGGTAATTAGCGGATTCAGATTCAAGGATGGAAGTTATGGAGATATCTGCGGAGTTGCTCCAGACATTACTGCTCTAGGCAAAGTAATCGGGGGAGGACTGCCAGTAGGAGCCTATGGCGCTCGAAGTGAAATAATGCAGAAATTATCTCCTTTAGGCCCTGTTTATCAAGCTGGAACATTATCAGGAAACCCCCTTGCCATGGCTGCGGGGATAATGACTCTAGATCTGTTAGACAGCGATGCCTACGACCGTTTGGAGGAATTAGGACAGATTCTCCAAAATGCTGTTGAACCGATTTTGGAGAAGCATGGTAATCCAATGAGATTGGTCAGAATGGGAAGTTTGTTTTGGTTCTCACCGGGTTCTTCCAAGCCGCCAGCAAGAGCGGATTTGATTCCTAGTGATGCTGGTAAATTGTATTCAGATGTTCACAAAGGCTTGTTAGAAAAGGGGTACATGTTGGCGCCTTCAGCCTATGAAATCGGTTTCATCGCAACCGTTCATGACAAGAACCATATTTTGGGTATGGTTCAGGCACTCGATGAAGTGCTAACAGCAATGGAGTTGTAGATATGAACGGTAAGCAGAGGATTGTTTCAGCCCTGAATTTGGAACCAGTAGACAGGACTCCTGTTTGGTTTATGAGGCAAGCAGGACGACATTTGCCGGAGTATCGAAAGATTGCTGCAGAACATTCTTTTTGGGAGAGGTGCATGGATGTTGACCTGTGCACCAAAATAACTCTTCAGCCATTAGAGAGGTATCAAAAAATAGATGCTGCAATCATTTTCAGTGATATTCTCACCCCATTGCCAAGTCTAGGATATGATGTCGAATATGGTGGAGGAATCCGAATAAGCGATTTTTCTCTTGATGATGTAGATGATTGGACTACATTTAGTGCTAGAAAACATGCACCATGGGCGGCAGATGGACTGAAATCTGTCGGTGAGGAAATCGGAGATTCTACTGCTAGACTTGGTTTCGTAGGATCGCCTTGGACAATCTGCATGTACCTTCTATCAGGGGGAACTGGCGACAAAGATTTCCACAATGCTCGGGCTAAGGTGTATTCAAACCCCGAGGAAGCAAAACATATGTTCCTGAAGATGGGAGAAATTGTCGGTGATTTACTTGCAGACCAAGTGATTTATGGAGGGGCTGATGCTGTACAAATCTTTGACACATGGGCTGGATTGTTGTCTCCTGAAATTTATCAGGAGTTTGCGAAGCCTGCTACTGCAAGGACAATCGAAGTTTTCAGAGAGAAAGTAGAATCAAATGTTCCTATAATCCACTACGCAAAAGGCTCTGGACATTTGCATTCAGACATTAGAGATCTTGATCTAAATGCAATTTCTCTTGATTGGAGAGATGACTTAGCCCTAAATCGAGAAAAGTTCGGTGACAAATATGCGTTCCAAGGCAACCTTGACCCTTCCCTACTACACGGCTCAACTGAAATGGCAAAATTAGCAACTCGTAAAGTTTTGAATGCAGCTGGAGACAAACCAGGTCACATTTTCAATCTAGGTCATGGGTTTGCTCCGTCTGCTAGAATAGATTGTGTCGAAACCGTCCTCAGAGAAATAGTAGGTGAGTAATCATGCGCCAGAAAATGGTGGACATGGTCCATCGTATTCAGGATGAGATTTGTGATGCTCTTAGGGAAATTGACGATGTAGATTATCGTCAAGATGAGTGGACTCGAGAAGAAGGAGGAGGCGGCAGAAGCCGAGTCTTTTCTGGAGGAAGAGTATTCGAAAAGGCTGGAGTAAATGTAAGCGTAGTTCATGGAACATTAAGTCCTCAAGCCGCTGCAAGCATGGGAGGGGGGCACGAATTACAAGGCACAGATTTGGACTTCTTCGCTACAGGAATTAGTTTAGTTCTTCACCCACTCAATCCGATGGCTCCTACAGTTCATGCGAATTACCGATATTTCGAGCGAGGTGAAGGCAAAAAGCCAGGAAGCTGGTGGTTTGGTGGAGGTGCTGATTTGACTCCTAGTTATTTGTTTGAAGAAGATGCGGTTCATTTCCACACTGTGCACAAAAATGCATGCGACCGTCACGAGGTTGGTGATTTCAGTAAATTCAAGAAATGGTGTGACGATTACTTTTTCATTAAACATAGGAATGAGAGAAGAGGGCTCGGTGGTATTTTCTTCGATGATATCAATGATGCAAGCAGAGAAGATTGCTTTGCATTTGTCACAGATTGCGCGGAGTCTTTCCTAGAATCCTATCTTCCAATTCTTGAAAGAAGAAAGGATATGGAATTCACGCCGGAACACAAAGAATGGCAACAAATCAGGCGAGGCAGATATGTTGAGTTCAACCTCGTCTATGATAGAGGTACTACCTTTGGATTGACAACTAATGGAAGAATAGAGAGCATATTGATGTCTTTACCGCTTACTGCACGCTGGGAATATTGTCACGAGGTCCCGGTTGGTAGTGAAGAAAATAGATTGCTTGAAGTCTTGAGGCAGCCGAAAGACTGGATTAATGATTGAATTGGGATTTGTATGACAGGTTTGGATGAATGGGTTCTTCACGGCGATGAGATGCGCCGACCTTTACTTGTAAATCCAAAAATAATTGAATCAACAAAACTGATTATCGTTGGAGCAGGATTGAGTGGACTATGTTGTGCTTACAGGATTGCAAAAAAGCGACCAGATATCGAAGTCATTCTCCATGAAAAATCCTCAAAATTTGGAGGAGTAATTTCTACATGGGCAGAAAATGAATGGCTCTGTGATGTTGCAGTTAATGCAACAAGGCCACATCCTGCTTTTTGGCGTTTAATTGATGATTTGAACTTGAATTCGTTTTTCAAAGCATCAAACCCTGTTGCTAAATCAAGATGGGTTATACTTGATGGCAAAAGACACAAGCTATCTTGGAGAACCATATTCAAAATTGGTCCAATCAAGTTACTAAAAAGTGTCAAACGTTCTAGGAGTGGTGGTATGTCGGTATCTGAATTGATTCCGAATAAACAAATTGCGGATGCAATGTGTCTTGGTATAGTAAATGATACTTCAGAAAATGTAGATGCTGATTTTTTGTTTCCATCATTAACTAGATTTGGTGAAAATCCACCGATTAAAAAATCAAAACTCAATAAATTAATTTCCGAAACCTATCCAATTTTCACTCCAAAGAAGGGTTCGATTGCTTCTATCGAAGGAGGTATGCAAACCCTAATTGATGCTATAATCTCTGAAATCACTAAGTTAGAAAATGTAACTATAATTCATGATAGTAGTGCAGAATCTCCAGAATCAATTGCTAAAGCCAGCCAAGTAGGCATGGAATCAGTCTTATGGACAGTACCGCTTGGGAAAGACCAGAGTTCTTCGAAAATATCGGTCTATGCTATTGGATACAAGCAAGAGCAAGTCTCTCACATCGAGAAAGGATATGGCACATTGATTCCAGATTCCAAATTGCCAATTAGTGGAATTTTGCATGAAAGCGATGTGCATCAATCACAACGTAGTCCAGCAGGTCATCGATTATTCAGATTGATGGTACCTCACAATCGTTGGGACAAAGATGATTCTTCAATCAAGAAATGTGCGGAATCTCTCATAGCTCCAAACCCCGAAATCTTCGCAAAGATAGGAGTAAGAGAAATCCCAAAGTATGAACCGGGTCATATGTCAAGAGTGGAGAAAATGGAAACTCCATGCTCTTACGCAGGATGGTGTTACAGCGGCGTTTCGATTACCCATGTTGTAGATGAATCCGAAAGAATTGCAGGTTTATTCTAGGCTGGTACTGTGCCTGAAAACCTTTTTTCAACGAGTTTGTACAAGCCTTCAACCCAGTCTTGGTCATCGTTCAAACACTTTACTACGGTCAATTCTTCACCACCTAATTCCAGGAAATGTTCTCTTATTCCAATATCGAGTTCCTCGAGCGTTTCAAGTCCGTCTGCTAGGAATGCTGGCGCAACAATGGCGATTTTCCTTACACCTCGCTTGACAAGTTCTTCCACTTTGTCGGTCGTGGATGGTTGTAGCCACTTCACAGGCCCAATTCTGCTTTGATAACTAATCGACCATTGGTCCTTATTCAGGCCTAGTAACCCCACAACTGTCTGAGTAGTTTCCATGCAATGATGGCCATAACATAGTGAGTTTGCATCAGTTTTGATACTGCAGCAATCATTGATTTTCTGGCAATGTGACTTAGATTTGTCAATCCTCTTCACATGAGAAACAGGTAATCCGTGGTATGAAAACAATAGATGCGTATCATCGTCGATGTGTTTTTGTATTGATTTTGTCAATGGAATTATGTATTCTTCTTCTGTTTCAAAGTGCCCCATCTCTATGATTTCTGGCTTCCAATCCATGGCCGTGAGTTGCTTGTATGAATGCTTCAATGAGGATTCAGTGGTTGCTTGAGCGTAGTGTGGGAACATAGGAAGAAGCAGTAACTCCTCAACTCCCTTTGAGCGCAATCGTTCCAATCCAGCTCTAATTGATGGGTTTCCATATCGCATTGCGAACTCAAATTCGTATTCATCTGTCATGGAGTTAAGAGAATTAGTGATGCGTTCAGAATAAACCCTGAGTGGTGACCCTTCATCCATCCATATTTTTTGGTATAGTGGTGTGATTTTTTTGGGACGTACACGCAGAATAATTCCTCGAACTAACAATTGTCTAATGATGTACGGAGCATCAATAACGTCTGGGTCAAGCAAGAATTCTCTCAAGTAATTCCTGATAGATTTTACAGTAGGTTCATCGGGAGTGCCTACATTGATTAGGAGCACTCCTTTCTTTTTCATGGCTGGCGCTTTGATAATTTGCTATTAACGATTTGTTAAAGTCCGCTCAATCGAAATGCTATCTGCGTACAACGGGCCCGTTTCATCTGAAATCTGTCAGTACTGCGTATTTCTCCATTAGTTTACTGAGCATGCTAAATAGGTACGGCAGTCGGGCTTGCTTTGGAGGTTGAGGAATGAAGGTGCGTTTTTCCGATTTAGGTATCAGTCCGCAAATGTGCCATGAACTCAAGCGTGCTGGCTTCGATGAGCCTTTTGAGGTTCAAAGAGAAACCATCCCAGATATGATGTTGGGTAGAGACGTTTGTTGTCGAGCTCCAACTGGAAGCGGTAAAACTCTAGCATTCGGAATTCCGATGCTAGAAAGGGTTGGAAGAGGTGAGCCAAGCCTTCCTAAGGCACTTATTTTGACTCCAACCAGAGAACTTGCTGAGCAGATTCATGGAGTTCTCGATCCAATCGCTTGGGGATTGAATCTCAAGATCATGCCAATTTACGGAGGAGTCTCGTATTCCAAACAAATCCGAAGATTGGACAGGGGCGTGGATATCGTGGTCGCCTGCCCTGGAAGATTGTTAGACCTAATAGATAGGGAGAATGTATTCTTGGATGAGGTCGAAATCGTAATTCTTGATGAAGCCGATAGAATGGCTGACATGGGATTCACAGAACCAGTTTGCCAAATATTGGAAGAATGTTCTCCAAAAAGGCAGACTGTAATGTTCAGTGCTACACTTGATGATGAAGTGGCAGAAATTAGAGATAAATATCAAACAGCACCTCAGATTATAGAAATTGGTCCAGAGGAAGTTTCGGTCACAGAAATGAACCATCACTTTTGGCTGATGCCTAATTCCATGAAAAGCAGAATTAGTGCAGAAGCGATTCGTAAGTCGGGTCGAGGATTCATATTCTGTCGAACCCGTGCTGGAGTTGAAAGAGTCGCAGATGAGTTGGAAGATGAGGGCTTACGTGTTACTAGCATCCATGGCGGAATGCCTCAAAAGAAGCGCTCTCAAGCCGTTGAAGATTTCACAGAGGGTAGAAGTCATGCAATCGTAGCAACTGATGTCGCAGCCCGTGGCCTTGACATCAAAGGTGTCCACTGCGTAGTGCATTATGATCCTCCTGAAAACGGTAAAGCGTTCAAGCATCGCTCAGGACGAACAGCTCGTGCAGGTGGTTCAGGCAACGTAATCAGTTTGGTACAGAACCCTCAGAAGAAGAAGTGGTCAACTATTCAGAAAGAGGTAGGACTGAACATCAAGTTCTCGACTCCGGAATTCAATGAGTTGATTCAACATGAAGACATTTCTCATATTCTGCCTCCAAGAAGAGGTGGTCGTAACTCTCGTCAAAGAAAGGACCGCAGAGGCCGACCAAATGATGGCGGTAATCGCAACAGGGAGAAGAAGCACTACGGAAGAAGAAACGGTAGGGATGACACT
>DAGO01000012.1:33263-37457 GCA_002498185.1 Euryarchaeota archaeon UBA10
GAGGTGGAAGTCGAGACTCCAGAGGGGGGAATCGTGGTGGTAATTCTGGTGGACGTAGAGGTTCAGGCAAACGCAAGTTTGACAGAAGCAAGAGGCCTCCAAAAGGACCAGGAAGAAGTCGTGGGCGCGGCGGTGACAATAAGCGCAAATCGCGAAACAATCACTCCCGCAGATGAATACATCTGCACTGCATCTGAAACAGGGTTTGATATACTTCAAGCGCTGAATGCTGCTTATGTATGGGCTGGGCATCAACAATAGTGCTCAGTGTTCAAAGGTTCAATCAAAAATTGGAATTTCGATTATTCTGCTAATGTTGGGATCAATTCTAACTCCGTTGGCTAGTGCGCAAAATCCCGAGTATGCTGCATCAGCAGCCCCTCTCAGCGATAATCCTGAAGATGCTCCAATTACTTACTCATATTCTCCTGCAATTAGAGCCGCATTTGCCCGAGTAAGTGACCTCTCACAATATACTGAAAGCGAATTACAATCAACCTCAAAATGGGTAGTTGTGAGTTCAAAGAAGATGGGTGAGCCTACCGGGTTACTCGCTAATTCATGGTTTGTTGAAGTAGAACCAAACGCTGCATTATCTCATTTCGCTAAATTACAAGATAAGGGGGTAATAGAGGTTGCATATCCGTTAGTAGAGCGACAGATGACTCCAAGATGGACCCCAAATGACACATACTTCTCAAATCAATGGCATCTTGAAAACACGGGACAAGACAACGGGGTGGCCGGAGAAGATGTCAACATCACTGGTGCATGGAACAGTGTTCGAGGTACTGGCATAGTCATTGGAGTCGTAGATGATGGCTTAGAATGGGACCATGAAGACCTATCAGCCAACTACGAATCTAACCTTGATTATGATTATTGCAATTATGATTCAGACCCTATGCCTGCAAGTTGGGATGCACACGGCACTGCTGCAGCAGGAGTTGCTGCTGCAATCGGTAACAATGGCCTAGGCGTTAGTGGTGCAGCGCCTGATGCTTCGCTTGCGGGATTGATGCTAATCGCTTGTGGTAACTCCGACAATGATGAAGCAAACGCTCTCTCACACCTGAACGATGACATCGACATCTACAGCAATAGCTGGGGTCCATCAGATAATGGTCAAACTCTATCCGGACCAGGTCCACTGATGATTGCAGCCTTCGAGGATGATGCATACAATGGCAGAAACGGTTTAGGAAACGTGATCACATGGGCTGCAGGAAATGGTTTGTCAAGTGATGATGATTCAAATCTGGACGGCTATGCAAATAGCAGATTCACTATTTCAGTGACCGCTGTAGACCATGATGGTGACCAGACAAATTACGGTGAGCCAGGTGCCAATGTTCTCGTATCAGCACCTTCTGATGGAAGTGGGGTAGGAATTACAACAACCGATAATGAAGGTAATAGCGGATACACTAACGGTGATTACACAAGCAATTTCGGAGGAACTTCAAGTGCAACTCCTTTGGTTTCAGGAGTTATTGCATTGATGTTAGAAGCGAACTCTAACCTAACCTGGAGAGATGTTCAACAAATCATAGTCGAGAGTGCTAGAAAGAATGACCCAAACGATTCTGGTTGGAATACAAACGGTGCAGGTCACGAATTCAATCACAAGTATGGATTCGGTGTAATCGATGCAGGTCATGCGGTTAGCCTAGCAGAAAACTGGACAAACCTGGGCCCCGAAGTCAACATCAGTAGCGGTACTATCAGTGTTTCACAATCTATTCCTGACAATGAGCCCGACAACCCAGTCGTTTCAACTCACACAGTTTCAGAATCCCTTATCGTCGAGTCAGTGGACGTTATCTTCGATGCAGACCATCCATATCGTAGCGATTTAGATGTCACACTAATTTCTCCAGATGGTACAGAATCTGAGTTGGTCAACTATTTCGCAAACCGTGATAGTGGTAATAATTACAACGAGTGGCAATTCAATAGCGTGCAACACTGGGGAGAAGTTTCTGCAGGAACTTGGACATTAGAAGTCTATGATGATGGCAACCAAGACGTGGGAACATGGAATCACTGGGAACTTGTGATTCACGGTACTGAAGTTGACCTAGACAGTGATGGCGATGGAATTACAGATTCAAATGAGACTGATGTCTACGGAACAAACCCAGACAATCCAGATACCGATTCAGACGGACTGAATGACTATGTCGAAATCTTCGCCACAGGTACAGACCCTGTTGATGCAGATACAGATGATGACTTCCTGAACGATGGAATTGAAATCAACGTCAACAATACCGACCCATTCGACAATGATACTGATGATGATGGAATCACAGACGGCCTAGAGGTTCTGAATTACTTCACCAACCCATTGGTCCCCGACCCAGATACAGACTTAGATGGATTCTATTGGTTCCAAGACTGTAATGATACCAATCCTAATGTCTATCCATTTGCACTTGAGCTTCTCAATGGAATCGATGATGACTGTGATTCGATGTGGGATGAAGGATTCAATGAAACTGATTCTGATAGTGATAATCTCTCAGATTATTCAGAGTACCACGCATACGGCACAAATTGGACTAATCTAGACACTGATGGAGACCTACTAAGCGACGGCGATGAGGTTCTAATTTACTTCACAGACCCTCTAGTGAAGGATAATGATTCGGATTCAGATGGCTGGTATTGGTTCCAGGATTGTAATGATACCAATCCTCAGATTAATCCAGACATAGTAGAATCACTTGACGGAATTGATAACAATTGTAACGATGAAGTCGACGAGGACTTCGTTGGTCAAGACTCTGACTCTGACGGGCTTCATGATTTGGATGAGTTCAACAATATGACCACAGATCCATTCAACCCTGATTCAGATGAGGATGGTCTGAGTGATGGAAATGAATTCAATAATTTGTCAACAGACCCGATGGATAAGGATTCAGATGACGACGGCCTAGAAGATGGAATAGAAGTACTACAGACCTTTACTGACCCACTAGTCCCTGATTTGGATGAGGATTCTGATGGTTTCCGTTGGTTCGAGGAATGTGATGATTCAAACCCGCTAATCAATCCAAACGAAGACGAATCTTGGAATGGATTGGACGATGATTGTGATGAGCAAATCGATGAAGTAATCGACAGACTCGCTTATATTTCATCAAGCCCAGAAACTGATATTCTACTCAATGCGACTTTTGACGACCTTGAGTTGTCGGTTAGCGTAGACTTAACCGAAGAAGATAAAGAAAGGCTAGGCCTTACGATTGTGTGGCTGAGAAATAACACGATTGTAGGCAATGGTTCGACCTTCAGCGAAGCAGCTTGGAATTGTGATAACCAAACTGCGGATTTGGGAATCATCCTGTGCAATCACGACGGTTTCATTGGTCCATGGATAATAAGCGCAATTATTTCTGACGGAGTTCAGGATGTCTACATGACGTGGTATGTCTCCTATGAGGTATGGCAACCTCCGGAACCAGTGGTTAAGGATGACAAGGCAGAGGACTCATCTTCAGAGTTCGATGTTACAACTAACCAGATGATTTTCCTTGGTCTAGGTGTTCTAATCGTAATCTTGCTTGTAATGCTAGTATTAGGTGGAAAGAAACCGCCCAAGGCAGAACAGTCAATGTTTGCAGACCCTAGATATGAGCCAAGAGGAAATCAATACTCTACAGTGCCAGGGGCTCCATCTCTACCCCCTCCTCCGGGTGCTTTCAATAAGTGGTAGAATCACTCTTCGTGCTTAGTCCACTCAGTATCTTCAGCAGTACGGTACCAGTTCTGACCGTTGTAATTTAGCCACGAGTAACCGTGTTCATCGGTTTGGTCCGCAGGAGTATCTGAGGAAGGTATAGCATCAATTTCTGGTACATCCTTTAGCTCTGCTTCAACAATTGGCGCTTGTTCTATCTCAGTCATTGGCTCAATTTCTTCATTAGCCATGAGCAATTCTGCATTCTCAAACTTGTCATCTAATTCAGAACGTAGGCGTTCTAGGCGAATACCTTGGTGTGGACCTAGTAATCTCAGCATTAGGCTGTATTCCCATCTTAGTGCAACTTGCTCTAATTCTTCTCTTGAATTAGCCTCATTCAACTGTTCTTCATAACGAGCGCATCGGGAATTACGAGTAACGAAACCAAAGGCAATCCATGCGAAAATCGGTACGCCTCCAAAGATACCGATTAAGTCCCAAGC
>DAGO01000012.1:37566-37956 GCA_002498185.1 Euryarchaeota archaeon UBA10
AGAACGTAGGCGTTCTAGGCGAATTCCTTGGTGCGGACCTAGTAATCTCAGCATTAGGCTGTATTCCCATCTTAGTGCAACTTGTTCTAATTCATCCCTTGAATTAGCCTCATTGAGCTGTTCTTCATAGCGAGCACATCGGGAATTACGAGTAACGAAACCAAATGCAATCCATGCGAAAATCGGTACACCTCCAAAGATGCCGATTAAGTCCCAAGCGCCTAGACCAATATTTCCAATTTGAATCTCAAAACTGTCGACAGGTGTAGAGTTTGGATCGAGAGGATCGGTTCCAGCACGGATTTCATCAGCATCAGTCCACTCATCATTATCATCATCAGAGTCTGCATTGTTACCGATAAGGTCTCCATCTGTGTCTAGACATTCCAG
>DAGO01000012.1:38104-38419 GCA_002498185.1 Euryarchaeota archaeon UBA10
AAAGATGCCGATTAAGTCCCAAGCACCTAATCCAATGTTTCCGATTTGAATTTCGAAACTGTCTACAGGTGTAGAGTTTGGATCAAGTGGGTCTGTATTTGCTCGAATTTCGTCAGCGTCAGTCCACCCATCACCATCATCATCAGCATCAGCATTATTGCCAACCTTGTCTCCATCTGTGTCTAGACATTCCAGAGGGTTGTCCCAGAACTTATCAACCCCATCCATACATCCGTCTGCATCTAAGTCTCCAGGGGATGCAACGCGAGGTAATATATCCATAGTATCGTCATATCCATCATTATCGAAATCGTT
>DAGO01000097.1:0-7414 GCA_002498185.1 Euryarchaeota archaeon UBA10
AGTTGTTCAAATCCATCGATATTTCTCTCTAATCTGTCTAGAGTTCGCCTTTCATTAGAATTCAAATGGATCGCACCATGTTGTAGCAAACGAATTACTCTTGTCCTTCTTGCAGTCCTTGGGTCTGTAGCTGCAATTTCTTCGTCAAGAGATATTTGTAAATCAAAGAGAGCATGTAGTCTTCCTGAAACTGATGGCAAGCGAAGGTCGAGATTCAAGTTACGTGCTTTATCCTCAAATGCCATTCTTGCCTTTACCATCTCACCGCTGTGTTCTGAGATAATTTCTGGTAGAGCATCTCTAAGAATATTCCTTGCTTCCTCGAATTTGCGTAATGCTTCTCTTTCTCTCCATGAATTTGGCATAGAATGCATGGCATCTTTTTCTGCCTTAGCCATCTCATCTAGTGCAAATAGTCTCGACCTGACAAAATCAATTGTATTTGAATCGCTCAAAGCAAAACCATGTTCGGATAGGCTGGAAATAAAGGCGTTGACATCTTCAGTGTCATTCACTGAACCAACCAATAGGAAATCTCTGCACAATGCATCAATTTCTGCACTGCGCCCTTCGATTTCAATGACCGCAGTAGTCAATTCAACAACTGGTGCAGTTGGAGTTGTCTCCGTTGGGGTTTGAGGCGCAATGTCAATAATTTCGACCTCATCTTCCACAGGGCTTTCAGGAAGTGGGATTTGTACCACAGGAATTGGAGTTATTACTTCAGGAATTGGAACTTGTGTTACGGGAATTGGTACTTGCTGCACCGGAATAGGTTCCTGCTGAACCACAACTGGCTTCACGACTCGCTTCACCGGGGCATCCTCTTCACCTGGTGAAGGAATATGAATCATCTTGGGAGCACCTCGAGGTCTTCTTAGGCTCTTTTTGATAACTCCCCAGGAGCCAGATTGTGATGTAAGAACACCAGCAACTCGCATTAGTAGTGCTTGCTTGGCTCCAGATCTAGGCAAGTCGAGTTTTGAGCACAATTCGTGTAACTGGTCACGTGATAGGGAATCCAATTTTTCAGGGGTTAACTGCTTTGCATCGTGGTTTAGATGCAAGAATAGACGTTGTCTTCTCTCACGTATTGAACCGGATTTTTTTACTCCAAATACTGTGAGAACTTTACCTAGGTCATTGTTTAGAATGGAACCAATATTTTCGGGAGAGAAGTCCCATTCGTCCAAAACGAGTTCTGCGATTAGTTTCGCACGCAGGACTTCGACTGAACCATTTTTAGAAATTCCATGCTGAGCACAAATCTCTTTCAGGCGGTCAAGCCTTGCCTGATGGAGTTCAGAAAGTAGGGTTTGCTTCTCATCCATTCGCATACCTCTAATCGTCCCTCCACTCCTCTCCATATTTGAGGTTACACCTACTTCAGGTGTCCAAAAGGCACATTATGCGGGGTATTTCCAAACTCTAGGCCCCTACGGGGCCGTATCTCACAACCTCCGGAAACAACACCTTGAAACGGTACTTGGACTGAGATAAACTCGAGGGCGAGCAATGGGGCGCTATGAAAGAGCAGCCAGAACCTCTCTAAAAGAGGCCACTGCATTAGCCTCAGGCATTATCACAACAGTTAGGCACGACCTTCGACGAGAAGAAGTGCGACTGGAAGAAGAAATGCGCGATAGAGTTGAATCAATTCAGTCAATATTGAATGAGGTTGCAAGTATCCAAGATGCAATTATTGCGGGTTCATCTGAAGTCAAGCGAGAGTTGGAGAAGGCTAAGAAAAGACTCGTCAAGTACGGCGATAGAGAATTGATGGTTACTCAAATCATTGGAGCAGCCAATCGGTTAGGCGAATTACGCACCCTACATCTTGATGCAGTAAGTCGAATTCAAGGAGCTTTGGCTCGCCCACCTTCCGCTGTTGATATTATTGAGAGGATGACCAAGGATCTACTGAAACTTTCAGGTTCATGGGAAGCATCAGCCCGGGAAATCGATGAGTCGATTGCGGATGTAGTGGATGCAAATGCTCCAATCGAAATGATTGAACTCCAAAGAGAATTGACAAACAATGGATATGATTTGATTCTTGCAGGGGATGATAGGGACCCTGAAAACATCGAAAGATGTCGTGCAAAAATCAGGGAACTAACCGGAGAAGAAATCTCTGAAGATTAGTTGTGGTCATCTTCATTGAACAGAGGCGAATATATCCTGTCCTCGGATAGTCTTCCGCCAGTCACAAGCTCATCGATATAATCGTCCATCAACTGCTTCATCCTTCCTCGTTTTTCCTCTTCAGGAGTTTCCTTTGCGATTTTCAAAATTTGTTGCCAATTAAATACTAAATTTTGTGTCCCAGTATGGCTTTCATCAATTGGGAAAATCCTCTCAACACTAGTAGTCACGGAACCATCCTTACTCACTGTTTCTAAGATGATGTCAATCCTAGGGTCGGAATCTTTCGGTCCTTGATGCTCTTCACCTCCAGAGAACGTTTTCCATTCTCTTAGAGGATTTTCTGACCCAAGAGATTTACCTCTATTTCCAACATCTTGCAGAATAGTTCTAACCTTTCTCTGTTCGATTATCAAACCGATTTTATCTCTCATGTTCTCCTCGATTGTATCCAAAACTGTTAATTCAAGACGGAAAGAAAGTCCTGCTCCTACATCGATTACCTTGGAAAATCTCGAAGCAGGGAAGTCCTTTCTGGTTAGTAAAACAGTATACCCTTCCAAAGGAACTGGAATGAATCTCGCTCTTGCATCATCTTGCCTCTGCATTCCCAAAGTATGCCTTCTAGGTTTAGAAGATAGAGATGAATGAAGTGTTCTAGTCGTGATGAATCCATCAATTTCTCGATTCATTCTCAGGTTTTCCAACCATTCTACCCTTTCAAAAACATCATCTGGAATGCCTTCTAAGTCATCGGCTAACTGTACATTCAGGTCCTTTCTTGAGCGGATCATTTGTCGCCTCAGGATTTCACAATCGGCGACAATAACTCCATTCTTTGGAATGTATTCGGGCTTATCTTCGCCTACCAAGACGCGAGTTGGTTCTCTTCTTGGCAAAACTAGGCCTGCTGATAATTCTTTGATTCGGTTCTCAAACCACCATTTTCCAGAAACTGGAACAATGTCTCCATGGCCATCGAGTAACAGATCTATCGCTGTCTCAAGATGTGGAACATGCTTTGCGACTAAATCTAAGCCGTCGGGAGAGCTATCGATGAATTTCTGTGCATGAGTGCTAACACCGTCACCAGTTTCGGGACAAATTAGTATCTCAAAGCGGTCTTCCACACTCATGCAATCACCTCGGCCGGCAGTTGCCAGCGACCTGAGGGCGTCCGCCACTCGTTAAGAAGGCGACCCTTGTGGGGGGTTCCATGGAGGACAATGAGGCGCTCGACAGGATTGACGAGATGAGGGATTTGGTAAATGCCAATCTTGAATCGATTATTGCAGAGCAGTCTGCTGTTTTCGGTGAAGTTGCTGAAGTCTCTGGGCAAGTAGTATTGGCGGGTGGAAAAAGAATCAGACCGATTATGGTAATGTTGGCATATGATTTGGCAGGCGGCCAAGACCTGGACGAAATCATTCCGTTTGCAATGTCCAACGAATTTATCCATACTGCTAGTTTAGTCCATGATGATATTAATGATGAAGCCCTAACCCGTAGGGGTAAGGACACAATTCATGCAAAATATGGGCAAGCTAAAGCCATTATTGCAGGAGATTGGCTATTCTCACAGGGATTCGGCCTTGGTGGTCAATACGAAAAATCCGTAGTGGATGTAATGGCGCATTATTGTTCTAAATTAGCAAGTGCTGAGTTTACTCAAATCGATCATATCCTAGATCTCTCTACCAATCCCGAAGATTATCTTGAAATCGTCAAAGGAAAAACAGCAGGACCATTTGCAGCAGGATGTAAAGGAGCAGGATTAATCGCAAACGCAAGTCAAGAAGCATGCGAGAAGTTATTCGATTTTGGCATGGAGATTGGCATCGCATTCCAATTGGTAGACGATTTATTGGATATTCGAGGAGACGAGAGAATGGGCAAACCTCGAGGCTCAGACATTTACGAAGGTAAAATGACGCTGCCAATTATTCACGCTTTAACGATCCTTCATGGAGACCAAAGAGCACGTTTGGCAGAAATCATTCATAATTTTGAGGATTCACTATTCGATGAATTGATTACATTACTTAATTTTGGAGACAGTCTGAATTATACCGAGATTTTGATCCAGAATCATTTAGAAAGAGCAATGCAAAATCTAGACTACTTCCCGGATTGTGATGCAAAGCAATTGCTTAAACATCTAGTTGAATTGATTAAGAATCGACACAAGTGAGGTATTAGTTTGTCTGCAAAATTCGACCACGACGTTATCGTAATCGGCGGTGGGCCCGCTGGTAGCACTGTCGCAAGATATGCAGCATCAGGGGGTGCGAAGGTATTGGTGGTCGATGGTAGAGACCCAATTGGTACTCCTTTGCAATGTGGAGAATTGGTTCCGACCAATGACGAGATGCGAAGACTGTGCCCAGACGTTCCTGACATGGATGATTTATTCAGAACACCTCAATCAGCAATTTCCCGCCATTCCAAAGAAATGCACATAGTTCCACCATCTGGAAAACCACTGAAGTATGATTTCGACGGTTACGTGCTTAACAGAGTCGCTCACGACGAGTTTTTAGTCGACTTGGCCAAAGAATCTGGTGCAGAGTTTTTGGTTGATTCCCGTGTCGATAAAGTGAAAGAAAATTCAGTGATTTTACGTAATGGAAGCAAAATCTCTGCGAAGATAATCGTAGATGCTGGTGGGCACAATGGCCCAATAAGAAGAGATTATTGGACTGAAAAATCAACTAAAATCCCAGTGAAATTCGTACTGATGGAGGGTGATTTTGGCGATGCAGTAGAACTTCACTTTGGTTCCATGGCTCCTGGAGGATACGCTTGGATGTTCCCGAAATCTAGCGGAGCGAATATTGGATTAGGCATCCAGAGAAGTTTTTCCAAAGGCCGCAGCCTGAACGAATACACTGAGGATTTCATTTCAAAATATGACGGAGAGATATCATTCAACGGTGCAGGTTCGCTTCCAATGTCAGGAACTATCAAAAAATTCGTCAAAGGAAATTATGTGTTGGTTGGAGATTCTGCAGGAATGGTTCTGCCATCCAATGGGGCAGGTATCACGATTGCAATGATTGGAGGAAGAATAGCTGGACAAGTCATTGCAAAGCATCTAAAGTCTGGTTCGCCACTCGAAGAATATGAGAAAATCTGGAAGAAGCAAATGGGCAAAGTTATGCGTAATTCTAAGCGTTCTTTCAAAATTGGTAGTATGATATTCAGATTACCAGATTGGATTTTGAACATGATGTTTAACCGTTTGACTAAAGGTATAATTTGGAGAGCAGTAACCTGTAGGCGTATGCTTTGGATAGTCTGAAACCAATCATTATTGCATAAATACGGTTTAAATTCCGAAATCTAAGCGGTTGATTCAAGTGATTTGTATGCGAGGGCTTGTCATGCACCGAGATGACCAAGCGGTAAGCCCAGTCATCGCTACTGTGCTTTTACTCGCAATCACTGTGCTACTTTCGAGTATGGTTTTCGTTATGATGTCAACTACGCTTGATACTGTCGAAAAGGCCGACCCGAAAGCATCCGTATCCGTGAGGGCACTCTCGAATGGTTACCATGTTGTTTCAATTACAAGCATAGACCAATCTCTAGACCCTTCTAAAGTCGAATGGGCGATAGTCAACCAATCTGCCCAGAGCATCAAAGAGCACTATGGTTTCGTAGATGATGCAGATGTATACGGTACTGTTGGTTCAAATGTTTCATTCCATGACCGCGACGCAGGATGGTCAATCACCAAAGGAGATTATTTCGTAATCAATTGCGAAGAAATCGAATGTGATACAGGAAACCACTTTTTCCAATTGGTTGACAAAGGAAGCAATACTGTGCTTGCTAAGATTAAGTTGCCAACTTCTGATTAGCCACCGATAAATGACATTTCCACTTTTTCTTGGACCTTGTGTCCACGATTTTGTGAATAAGCATCGTCTCTTTTCGACCATATGTTTCTGACAGCATCAGCAATCTGTTGCTTAGTTGCATCCATTCTGAGCATTGATTTCAAGTCGTTTCCTTTGGATGCGAACAAGCAAGTGTATAGTGATCCATCCGCACTTATTCTAGCTCTATTGCAATCCCCACAGAATGGTTTTGAGACGCTTTCGATGAACCCAATCTCTTGATTTCCTCTTTTGTATCGATTAGCAACTTCTCCAACATGATTCGGTTTAACTGGCTGAAGATTATCTAGCATCTCTCGCATCATTTCCCCAGTGATGACTTCATCGTTATTCCAAGAATTGGTTTCACCAACATCCATGAATTCGATATAACGAACAACAACATCTGTACCAACAAATCTCTCTGCAACCTTTTCCACTGAATGCTCATTATATCCTGCTCTGATAACAGTATTCACCTTAACTGAAAGTCCTGCCATTCTTGCGGCTTCAATGCCGCGCAGTACAGTTTCTGGTGTTTCATTAGTATCTCCCATCGCTTGGAATGTCTCAACATCAAGGGCATCAAGTGATACCGTAACACGATTCAAACCCGCAGCAGCTAAATCTACCGCAAATCTCTCTAGAAGAATCCCATTAGTGGTCATCGCTAAATCTAATTCCTTTGGTAACATTTCAATGAAGGAACATACATCCCTTCTCAACAATGGCTCCCCTCCGGTTAACCTAACCTTCGTAAGACCCAATGGAATCAGAGACTCTACTACAGTGGTCAATTCTTCATAGGACAGAATCTCTTCTTTAGCGAGGAAATCGTGTGAATCAAAATGCTCCCTAGGCATACAATACCTGCATCGCATATTACAACGGTCTGTCAAAGATATCCTAAGGTCACGCAAAGGCCGATTAAGAGCGTCTGTGACCATGTTTGGCCCTACATCGATGACGCACTTCAATATGCGCATTGGATGACTTCTTCTCCTGATGCTGCTTGGCGTTATTCACGGGGGGAAGACAATGTCAGATTCTAGCGCAGGTCGTGAAGATGGTAATCTCCTCGAAATCGAGCCCAGCATCCTTTCTGGCACGCTAAGATTACCACCCTCTAAAAGCCATTCAATGCGGTGGTTGACTCTAGCAAGTATGGACGAATCCCCGACAAGAATCGAGATGTGGGAGATTGGCGAAGATGTACAAGCCATGATTGATTGCTTGACTAATTTGGGAATCAAATGGGATGGTATGACAATGACTGGTGGTGACCTAAAACCGTCAAACTCGGTTTTAGATTGTCAAAACAGTGGGACAGCACTGCGACTCTTGATTGCACAAGCTGCAACTTGCGACTTCCCAATTACACTTGATGG
>DAGO01000097.1:7790-9571 GCA_002498185.1 Euryarchaeota archaeon UBA10
AGTGCGCAATCACTTTCGGAAAATTCCGAGTATCCTCTAAAACTAACTGGACCATTCACCGCGAAATCAGTCAATATTGATGTTTCAAAGACATCTCAATTCCACTCAGCTATGTTGCTTATGGCGCCTCGCACAAATGGTTTCAAAATCAATACCCATGGAGAAGCAGTATCCCGAAAGCATTCTGATTTAACTTGGGATTTGTGCAAAAAGACCGGTGCAGTCATTCCAGGAGAGCCTTGGGTGGTCAACTGTCCAGATGTTGTCATCCCATCCGATGCTTCGATGATGGCATTTGCAAAATTATCAGGTTTAGATGTCGAGAATGCACCAGAAGTTGCAGATTCAATAGGTCATGATTTGGATAACAAGTTCTTACGTGATTCTAATGATTTGATCACTCCTATGGCTGCATGGCTTGCATTGGGCGAGGGAGGTACGATTAGTGGAGCAAAGCATGCTGCTTTCAAGGAATCAAATCGAATAACGAAGACTGCAGAACTACTTTCCAAGTTTGGAATTACATCGACAATAAACGATGATGGTATCACTGTTCTCGGAGGTCAAAAACCGGTTAGGCCGCAAGGAATTGTTGAAACATTCGATGACCATAGGATTCAGATGACTGCGATACTTTTGGCCTCAATATGTGGAGGAATTATTGAGGGTGCAACTCTGCATAAGGTAGCATGGCCTAGTTTCCTAGAACAATTAGTTAATCTTGGATTGAAAGTCAAAAATCAACCATGACGTCCGAAATGATGGTCTAGAGCATTCAGTGGAATCCTCATAGCAGTTGGCCTACCATGAACACAAGCCCAGGGGTTTGGGATTCTTCGCATATCATCAAGCAATCTCCTCATTTGTGACAAGTTTAGTTTTTCATTCGCTTTTACAGCGCCTCTGCACGAATTTAGGAATGCCAGATGGTCCTTGCGCTGTTCAATGGTCTCTAGAGGAGCTCCATCTTCACTCATATCTAGCAAAATATCATGCATAAATGGTTCTAATTCGCTTGCAGAAAGCAGAGCAGGTGCACTAGTTATAGAATATCCAGCGGCCTTCTTTTCAATAACAAAACCCATGTTATTCAAATCCTCAATTCTCGCTTCTAATCGCGCAATTTGTCTAACATCGAGGTCAAGTGGAACGGGCGATATTCTCTCTTGGGCCTGCCATAGACTTTCATCATGTCTCAATCTTTCATACCGAATTCTTTCGTGTAAAGCGTGTTGATCGATGAGCAATAACTCTTCATCAGCTTGTACTAGGATATACGAATCGGCGAACTGCGCAAGTGGTTCCATAGCAGGCAGGTCGTTGATTACCGGACCTAGTGGTTCAGTATTGTCAATATCTTCTGTTTCCCCACATCCAGCATGCCTATGCAATTCTCTTTCTCCAATTGAAAGAGCTGGGGCAATCGCCTCAATCCCAGTTATAGTGGTTTGAGAAGATTCAGACTGTGATATTGGTCTAGGCTTTTCCTTCTTAATTTCAATCGGTTTTTCTCCGGTGAGTGAAATTTGTGCTGTTTGTGCCCATGCAGGCTTCTCGACAACCCTTCTCTCCGCTGGTTGAGGTGCTAATGACGTAATTCCAGTAATTCCTCCACTGGATTCTGGCTCGGTGGGAGTTGATTCTAGAGTGTAAGCAATACTGCGCTCAAGCCTTTCTAGAACACGCCAGGAATGCTTGAGTCTGACTTCGCGTTTGGTAGGATGTACGTTCACATCGACTTCATCATTTGGTAAATCTAGAAGCAATACTGCAACAGGGTG
>DAGO01000097.1:10000-13406 GCA_002498185.1 Euryarchaeota archaeon UBA10
GTAATGTCAGGAGTAGAAATCCATCCTGACCATCTTTCATCGCCAGGCGCATCAGAATCGCTTTTTGGTGCTGATATCGGAATCATCTTTCCAGCTTGTCTTCCCAGAACATCATACAAACGGTCTTCCATTTCGTCGACAGCTGGTACTTCCAAAATGGTTTTTTCATCACTAACCAATCTGAACCCAACTTCAGGATGACAGATTGCGTGGGAGACGACTACGTCTACAATTTTGCTTGTTTCAGTTGCTGGTCTGCGTTGGAAAGCCAATCTTGCAGGTTGATTAGAAAAGATATGGGAAACTTCGATCGAGGTTCCTTCTGCTATTCCTGCAGGCTCGATTTTACCTTTGTTTCCGTTATCCATTACTATACTTCGTCCTTCAGTACCTCGAGGCCTACTGGAAATTGAGAGTTTACTGACCATACCAATGCTTGCTAATGCTTCTCCTCTGAATCCTAAAGTTCCTATTGCAGCTAAATCTTCTTCATTGGATAGTTTACTGGTTGCATGCCTGTCAAGAGATAGAGGCAAATCGTGCTCGTGGATACCTGTTCCATCATCAGTAATTCTGATCAAATCAAATCCTCCACGGTCGATTTCAACCGTAATTCTAGATGATTTAGCATCAATTGAGTTTTCGATTAACTCCTTGACCACCTGAGCAGGCCTTTCGACAACTTCTCCGGCTGCGATATGGCCAATCGTTCTATCATCAAGTTGCTTTATTCTCGAAGGTTCGCTCATTGTTCTCCCTCCATTAACTTCAACAATTCATACAGAGCATCGTGGGCTTGCCTCGGGCTCATAGTATCTGGGTCTATGCTTGATATTGCTTTTTTCAAAGCCTCTCCCAATGCATCTTTTTCGATTCTGACCTGTGGTTGTCCAACAAATCCTAGCAGAGAAGATTGTCCAGCACTACGTGCTGTAGGAGCTCCTTTTTCTCCTGCTTTGGCGCCTTGGGCTTGTCTCTCTAAGAAACCAAGCAGGTCACTGGAACGTTCTACAACATGCCTCGGAAGTCCAGCTAAAGCGGCAACTTGTACTCCATAGGAATCATCGCATGGGCCGTCTGAAACAGTATGCAGGAATTTCAATTCTCCATCGGATTCAGCGACCTGAACATGTACATTCACTAGGCCTTCTGCATCACCCTCCAGTCCGATTAGTTGATGGTAGTGAGTTGCGAAAAGTGTTCTAGCACCTATTCGCTTGCAGATATCCTCAGTCACAGACCAAGCAATCGATAACCCATCGAAGGTTGAAGTACCTCTGCCTATTTCATCTAATAAAACCAGAGATTTGTTAGTCGCCCTTTTCAAAATGTGAGCGACCTCCATCATTTCCATCATGAATGTTGAGCGTCCTCTTCTGATATCATCAGATGCGCCAACTCGGGTAAAAATACGATCGACCAATCCCACTTGTGCGCTACTTGCTGGAACATAGGAACCTGATTGCGCCAAAACCGATAGTAGTGCCGCACATCGTAAATGGGTTGACTTTCCTCCCATATTGGGTCCAGTAATTAGGAGGAAGCGACGCTTTTTGTCAAGTTTGAGGTCATTAGGTACGAACCCACTTTGAGCCTCTAATACAGGATGCCTTAGGCCTTTAGCGACCAATCTTTCATCTTCAAAAATTGTGGGCCTAGTCCATGAACGGTTCCTTGCGATTTCAGCAAAGCACTGCAATACATCGATTTGTGCAACGTTAGAACTAATCATTCCTAGAGTTCTGGATTTTTCTCTACATCTGTCTCTCAGGTCTCTAAACATATCATATTCTATTGCGTTAGCCTTGGTCGCAGCAGTGACAAGTTTGTCTTGCCACTCAACCAATTCTTCTGTAACATATCGGTTTCCGTTAGTCATTTGTTGCCTTCTATTCCAATCCTCTGGGACTTTTGACAAATGAGTCTTTGTGACTTCAATATACCATCCAATCTGACGATTATGCCTAACCTTTAGCGAAGGAATGTCCAGTCTAGCTCTTTCCTTGACTTCTAAATCTTTGAACCACTTATGTCCTACTGCTGCGGCCTTTCTCAATTCATCCAACTTTGCATCAATACCTTCTCTGATTATTCCACCATCACGCAATGAAAGGGGCTGCTCATCGTTGAGATTTGCTTGAATATCGATTCGCATCATTTCTAGGACATCTAAGTCTGCAGATAAGGTACCAAGTAATGAGTCATCGACTTCCATGCAGAGTGCCTTTAATCGGGGCATTCTTTCCAGGGCAAGTCCAATTGCAACCAAGTCACGACCGCCTGAACGGTTGTAGGAAAGTTGGGTTGCCAACCTTTCCATATCTCTCAATCCCTTGAGACTATTTCGTAATTCATCTAAACGCCTAGAAGACCTAGCTAAAGATGCTACAGCGTCCTGTCTCTGCTCGATTTTTCCTTTGTTAGCAAGCGGACGTAATAGCCATTGTTTGAGTGTTCTCCTTCCCATAGAGGTCCGACATTTGTCAATAGCACCTAGTAAGGACCCTTCTTTTTCTCCGGCTAATGTTTGAGTTAACTCCAAATTTCTGAGAGTCGTTTGGTCGAGTATCATATTTCCTTCCGGCCGCATGATTTCGATTTCTCTGAAATCGATTGAATCAACTATATGCATTGCTGCTAGATAATCTGCAGCAAGTCCTGCTGCATCCATCGCTAAAGGTGAATCTCCAAGGTCAATATGGCCTAAATCAGCAACATCAAGGATGTTCTTGAGAGCATATTGGCCCTTCTTTCTAGATGATGTATGTTGAGATAGTGTAATTCCATCTATCTGCGATATCACACTTCGAACTTCCTCCCTTTCAGCATCTCTAGGAGAGAAAATCAACTCTTTCGGATTGCTTCTGAGTAAGTCATCTAGTAACCTAGTCCACCTTTCATCTCCGTGATGTTCTACAGTCCATACGTATCCGGTTGAAGCATCAAGAATCGCTAGACCCAAGCTATCTCCTTTGAGTGAAATTGCAGCAAGGCCTGCAACTTCATCAACTCCAATCAGACTTTCTTCGTAAAGTGAACCAGGTGTGTATATCCTTGTTACAACTCTCTCGAGTAACTTTGCACCTTCTCTCAATTCTTCTTCCTGTTCGGCTACGCAGACTTTGAAACCCGCTTGCAACATCTGCCTCAAATTATCTTCTAGTGCATGCCAAGGGAAACCAGCCATTGGAATAGGATCAGATGCTTTCTTGTCTCTACTGGTCAAAGCTAGTCCTAATACTTCAGAAGCAACTACTGCATCATCATGGAACTGTTCGTAAAAGTCTCCCATGCGGAAAAATAGCACAGAATCCGGATGTTCTGCTTTGATGTCCATATATTGGTCCATCATACCTCTTTTCGCCATCGGGACACATCCATTGCTTGCGCTAGGGTGGTCACACTT
>DAGO01000097.1:13818-19484 GCA_002498185.1 Euryarchaeota archaeon UBA10
TCGAAAATATTCCAACCCATTATTGAAAATATTAGGATTGAAACTAACATGAAACTTAGATCAAGGATTCCCCTCAGACTTGTAAATGATTGACGAGCATTACTGTCTATAGACAAAGCGGAAGGGCTATCAGAGTTGTCAGTTCCATGAATTGAGATCATGCCATCTTCGTCACATGTGACGTATGATGGCAAAATTTCTAGAGGCTCAGGTAATTTCTCAACGCTTATTTCTGTCCCAGATATGATTGCCACAGTATTAGAACCAATACCGCCAAACAGCCAAACATCTCCGTTATTATCGCCTACTGCGGCATAGCTTGGCATTCCTAGCGATGTTATTTCATCATCGATTATTGAGACTGTATCTGATGTGCCTGTAGCAATGAAACCCTCATCAGTAGCGAATAATCCATGAATTGTTCCCTCATTACCCATGTGTACAATTTCGATTGCTGGAGCATTGACTCCATCCCATGTCACATGCAAGATTAGTTCATACATCGGGGGTGATGTAGGATTTGAGCCCAGCCAGTTGGCTGGCGCTTGCCAGGAGCCGCCGACCAGCCATCCTTCATTTGTGGGCAGGATAACATCAAGGTGCATATTTCCTTCATGGTCTGATATCATAGGTTCGGGGTTCGATTCTCCAAACCAAATTGCTGCTAAAGCATCACTAGTTCCATCCTGAACGACCATTAGAATCGCCAAGCCGTTACCTGAGACTTGGGTGGCAGTAATGTTCTCGCCGATACTGAACTGGCACCATGTATCGTCACAATCATCACTTCCATCGCCGATGAAGCCCAACATACCCTCGTTGCCCAAGCAGGCAAGAGTCATGCCTCTGTACTCCTCAAGACAGGTTGCATACTGTGCGTTATTTTCATTGTCTTTGTGTGTAATTCTGATCCCATCATCAGTTTGGAAAAGAATAGAATCGCCCGCAGAATCCATGACAATGCCGTCAACATCAAGCGTGCTACCATCGTGAACCCCGGACAAGTCACTAGACCAATCGATTAACACAGCGCCAATAATTACAATTGCACTGAACACAGCAAACGACAGCCACTGGTGTTCAGATTCCTCTTCAAGGAGCCTTCTCCAGCCTGACATCAACTCCGCTAAGAGTGCTCCATCCATGACCTTTCCCCTTCGGGGACTTGCTTGAATTGCATCGGTATGGTCATATAGGGACGGTGGGTCGCAAACTCGCCCGGAGGTATCAAGCATGGCACGTAAGCCCGCAAAGATGTACCGTAGACTGAAAGGTCCTGCATATACTCGACGCAAGTATATCGGTGGTGTTCCAAACAACAGAATTATGCAATTCCACGTTGGAAACCGCCGTGCTGCAGAGACAGGACAGTTCCTGATGGAATTGAACCTTATCGCAGATGAATCTTGTCAAATTAGACACACTGCTCTGGAAGCAGCTCGTGTTATTTCTAATTCCACTATTAGAAAAGTTGCTGGTGCTCAAAATTACGCATTGAGAGTTCACACATACCCTCACCACGTCCTTCGTGAAAACAAGCAAGCTACTGGTGCAGGTGCTGACCGTGTTTCCCAAGGAATGCGCTGTGCTTTCGGAAAGAACGTAGGTACCGCTGCAAGAGTTAAGCGTGGTCAGAGAATCATTTCTCTTCAGTTCACACCAGAACACTACCTGGTTGCTAAGGATGCTCTACGCAAGGCTAGCATGAAGTTCCCAACTCCATGCACAACCAAGTTGATTCGTGGACACGAGCACGTTAAGGGACTTGTTTGAGACACCTTGCCATTGGCAAGGTGGATGTTCATTGCTAAATGGCACTATTTTGCCATAATTACCGGCTGATTGATGAACATTGTATTCAACGAACAACTTGAGGAGGGGAATAAATGCGTGTTGCAGTTCTGAAGGAAGACAATTGTCAACCAAAGAAGTGCATGGATGAGTGCATGACATTTTGCCCCCCTGTTCGTAACGGGCAAGAATGTGTTGTAATGGATGAACACACTGGCAAACCCCACATCTCAGAATCACTTTGTATCGGTTGTGGTATATGCGTCAATAAATGTCCACATGATGCATTAATTATCACCCAGTTGCCATCTGAGCTAGAGAGCGATATGATTCACAGATATTCCCTCAATGGGTTTAGATTGTTCAGACTTCCAACGCCCTCTAAGGAATCAGTAGTAGGTATTCTCGGACCAAACGGAATGGGTAAATCTACAGCATTTAACATTCTTAATGGATCAATTACTCCTAACCTTGGAGATTTTGAGGCTGATGAAGTTTGGTGGGATGATGTAATCTCTAGCCTACCCAGAGGAGAGTTGAGGGACTTCTTGAAAGATGTTAGCGAATCAGAGGTAACGGTTGCTCTGAAACCGCAATATGTAGACCACATTCCAAAAGCCGTGAAAGGCAAAGTTGGTCAATTGCTATCATCTGTAGATGAGAGAGGAATCTTTGATGAAATGGTTACAAAACTTGGGATAGACCATCTGTTGGACAGAGGCCTCGACCAGTTATCAGGTGGTGAATTACAAAGGGTTGCAATATGTGCAACCTTGCTAAAGAAAGCCGATGTTTATTTCTTCGATGAACCGTCTTCATACCTTGATATTCACGAAAGAATGCGAATCGTGAAAATCATTCAGGAGTTATCAGAAACCTCAAGAGTAATCGTAATCGAGCACGACCTCGCAGTTCTTGATGTACTAGCAGACCTAATTCACATCGTATATGGAAAGAAAGGAGCATTCGGAATTTTCACTCCCGCTCGCTCGACTAGACAAGCAATCAATGCATATCTTGACGGGTTCTTGGTAGAACAAAATGTAAGGATTCGCGATAAACCAATCAAATTTCAAACCCACACAGACCGCTCTAACGAATTAGGCAGTCAAGTTGTAGAGTGGGGAGGAATCGAGAAGAAACTAGGAGATTTCAGTCTAAAAACCGGTGAAGGTAAAGTCCACCAAGCTGAAGTCGTAGGTGTAGTTGGTCCTAACGGAACTGGAAAATCAACAATGATCAAAATCCTTGCAGGAGAGCACGAATATGATGCTGGTTGGGTCACTGCAGACGCTTCAATTTCATACAAACCGCAACACATTGACACTGATATGGATTGCACTGTTCAAACCTGGTTAGATGCCGAAGTCGGCCCAAGATGGAGAAGTGGTGAATACAACGTGAATGTGATTCGTGCACTTGGAGTTGATGAACTTCTAGCCAAGCAAGTCACCAACCTATCTGGAGGAGAAGCCCAAGCAGTAGCAATTGCAATTTGTTTGGGCAGAGAAGCTGATTTGTACCTTCTAGACGAGCCAAGTGCGCATCTAGATGCAAATGCTCGTATGGAAGCTGCCAAGGCGATTAGAAGGACAATGGAATCTAACGAAAAAGCGGCATTCGTGATTGACCACGACGTATATTTCATCGACATTGTATCTGATTCCTTACTAGTATTCGAAGGAGAAGGTGGAAAGCACGGGCTTGCAGAAGGTCCTTTCCAGTTAAGAGCCGGTATGAATCGTTTCCTTGGCGGAGTCGATGTTACTTTCAGAAGAGACCACGATTCTAAGCGACCCAGGATAAACAAAGAAGCTAGTCGCAAGGACAGAGAACAACGTGCAAAGGGAGATTACTACTCCTTCGACTCATGAGGTGAGGCAATGCCTGCGCAAATCCCACCTGAGGCTCAATCCATCGGTAGGGCCCGTGGGAGATTATCAGCCTCATCACTAACTACATTCAAGCGTTGTGAAAAGCAGTGGTTTCTGAATTACAGAATCGGATTAAGAGGCCCTCTATCCCCTCATCAAGTCATGGGTATTGAGGTAGAAGATGCATTTTGTTCGATATTGATGCATAGGGCGCCTACTGTAAGTTCCTTTGAAGAATTAGAAGAATGGGCTCACAGTTTAATCGAAGAGCATGCAAGTAAAGCATTGCGACAAGGTAAGTCCACATTCGATGATGCTATGTGGAACAAAGGAGACTTTGATGAGTTCTTTCACATGGAAAAAGTCTCTCAAATGCTGAAGAATGGCTTGAGATTACAACTTGAGGAAGTCGAAGCCTGTTTTGATTCTGGAGGTGGCCTAACTGAATTCGAAATTCCAGCACCATGCTGGGAATCTCCGCCTCACTTCACCCAGCCAGAGAAGGCTAACAGCATGGTTGCTTGGAAAGATGAACCTCACCAATTTAGTGAAAATATCACTTGGCAGGATGCTTGGGAAATAGCTCGTCCGTGGGTAAAAGACCCAAGAAATCCAGAGCCACAGCGAATGTATCACATTGACAAGTGGGCTGCTGGAGAATGCGATCTAGTGCACCGTTGGGATGGTAGAGTACGAATTATCGATATCAAAATCGGTGATGGAGAAGGTAAGTTTGCATCTTCCCTACCAGACCAATTAAACTTCTATGCATGGTTGTGGAATGAAACTCATGACTCAACATGTGATGGCCTAGAAGGCTGGTATCTAACTAACGGCCTGCGAAAGATAGTGGAAGTAAATCCCCTTTCTTCTGAAGATTACAGAGAAATCCATGACCAAATGAAGAATTGGAGTAATGACAATACTTTCCCACTCGAATCTCCATGCAATGGACTCGCTGGAGGGTGCTATTGGTGTTCAGTAAGCGAAGTAAAGTTCGATCCACCTGAGATTACTATGCCGTGTGAACCATTGTCTGCTATACCTTCTAGAGTCAACGTGAAAGGTAGGCTGCAAGGCGCTTGGGGGCCTTTGCCTAATCACTACGGAGAAATGGTACTCGGAGCAATGATACAAGCTGGAGATAAGATGGTGACTCTGGAAGAAAGCCAGCCGGGCTCATATCCTGCAATGCACGATTCACCTCAAGATGATGTGATTATCACTGGTGCACTTCCGGGAGTTTGGAGAGGCCAACCTCGGTTGTATTTGGATGATTTTTCCTCTATAGAAGCAGAGTCAGAAGCAAAATTAACTCGAATGGGTATGCTACGGACAAAAGCCAATGTTATGGGTGTAGTACTATCTTGTTCCAAGAGAGATGGCAAAAGGTCCGACGGTCGGCCATGGTCTATGCTATCATTCCATCTTTGGGATGGTGAAAGAGTAGCTGAAGTGGTTGCATTTGGCTCTGCCATCAATGGAACAATGTTGTCAATTACGCCGGGAACTATCGTAAAACTGACCTCGGCAGAATTGGGTTGGAGAGAAGGTTTGGTGCAATTGCGCATAGATTCTCGAACAACTAGAATCGAAATCAAATCGAAGCCTTGAATAGACTCCATGTGGGGCTTGCTAAGTCATGCCAGTGCGAAGTGCGGACCCCGAGACTGATAGTGTGGGCCGGTTTAACCGCCTTTCAGCCTCACAGGCAAACACTTGGGATGATTGTCCTAGGCTATGGTACTATCAAAACAAGATGCGTCTGAAGTTTCCACAAACGCCTCCATTGTTTCTAGGAAGGGCTGTAGAGGAATGTGTATGCAGGGTTCTAATGGAATCTCCGGGACTAGTATTTCCAACTGCGCCATTAGATGTCATGTCAAACGGAGCGGACAATTTACTCCCACTATTCAACGATGAACTGCCAAAAGATTTCATGGATTGGTGTGAATCAAGGGTTGATGTTCATTGGCCAAAAATCCGTGATGAGATGCATGA
>DAGO01000128.1 GCA_002498185.1 Euryarchaeota archaeon UBA10
CCATCAATGCCGTATGAACCGTATACGCCATTGTGCATTATTGGGGCGCGTGCTTCGGATGAGCCGTTTTTCCACATCAATTCCTTGACTCCGATTAGTCCGGAAATTGGTACTATTGTTTTCAAGTGCTCGTTACCAAACATAGCAGCTTGCCATGGAGTTGAACCATCATAGGATTTGCCAATCATCGCAACATTTCCATTCGACCAATCTTGACTTCCTAGCCATGTGACTGCAGCGTCATTTCCTAATTGCTCAGCAGTTCCCATCAAATCCATGCAGTGATTAGAACGCCCTGTTCCAGTTACCGAAACTTGTGCAAAAGCATAACCGTGAGGTAATATTTGGTCAATAATCATCTCACCAAGCCAACTACCGGGTACTTCAATTGTTGGTGTTTGCACACTCGGCTCTTGGAAATATGGACCAAATTCTGCGATTACTGGAACTTTGGTGCCTTCTGGAACTTTGGGTAACCAGTATGCCAAAGATATCAGGCCATTAGGGGCAGCACCGCCCTCTTCCAATGGCAATTCGTATTCGACAAACACATGCGTCGAGTTCCACTCATTTTCAGTCTCTAGAACTTCATAATCACCAGTTTCTAAGACAAACCCGTTTGTTAAATTGGTAATGTAATCTTGGCCGCCCCTTTCCCATACTGGTACACGGACACCACGATCTATTTCCGAAGCACCGTCTGATTTCACAACCTCGCCCAGAGTAATGCCAAGAAATAGGAAAACTATGGCCACAGCGATAGTAACGCCTGCCACACCGTTGAGAATCTTGGTATCACGACTCGCGTTTGCCAACTCTGCATGATACACTTCCTCCTCCATGTCACGCCGTACAGGTTGACACTCATAGCACTGACGATTATTACAATATTCAATAAGGCGCTGATTACTGCGCTGTTCATGGCAAGAGGGATTGATGCTATGCGCGCCCACGTGGGTGAAGGCATACCGTATGATTTGCCCCCTCATCCGGGAATTTCAGATGATGTCGACCACGCACCAAAACGCAGACAAATTCTTTCAACTTCTGAAAAAAGGTTGGCTTTGAGGAATGCCCTTCGCTATTTCTCTCCACATTTACATGAAACATTAGCGCCCGAATTCGCTGAAGAACTTGAGGAGTATGGTCGCATTTGGATGATGAGATATCGGCCAACTGAATATGAGATGAAGGCTTATCCGATTCAATCATACCCTACCAAATCACTTCAGGCTGCATCGATAATGCTAATGATTCATAATAATCTAGACAACGCCGTTGCACAATTTCCTCATGAGCTGATTACCTATGGGGGAAATGGTGCAGTATTCCAAAACTGGGCACAGTATCGATTAGTTATGAAGTATCTTTGTGAAATGGAAGACGACCAAACTTTAGTAATGTACTCGGGGCACCCTCTTGGATTATTTCCTTCTAGCACAGACGCGCCTCGAGTTGTTGTCACTAATGGAATGGTTATTCCAAATTATTCCAGTCAAGATGATTACGATAGGATGAATGCATTAGGAGTTAGCCAATATGGTCAAATGACCGCAGGCTCATACATGTACATCGGTCCACAGGGCATCGTTCACGGTACAACGATTACCATTCTAAATGCAGCAAGAATGTTTTGCGACGCAGGTGATTCATTATCCGGTATTACGTTCATCACATCCGGCTTAGGAGGAATGAGCGGAGCACAGGCTAAGGCCGCTGTAATCGCTGGAGCTGCCTGTATTGTTAGCGAAATTAATCCTCATGCGGCTAAGAAACGGCATGAACAAGGGTGGCTATCTGAAATTGCTGATTCTACTGACGATGCTATCGACCGCATGATTCAAGCAAAAACAATGGGTAGAGCCACATCCATCGGACATATTGGAAACATCGTAGAATTGTTGGAAAGGATGGTTGAAAGGAACGTGAATGTTGACCTCCTGTCAGACCAGACTAGTTTGCATAACCCTTGGCAGGGTGGATACTACCCTGTTACATTGACGTTTGAAGAATCTAAAGAGCTGATGTCATCGAACCCCGAAAGATTTCGTAACGAGGTTAAAGAAACACTACGTAGGCATGCTTCGGCAGTTAATTCTCTAGTTGACAATGGTGCATATTTCTGGGATTACGGTAACGCATTCTTACTAGAAGCCTCCCGAGCAGGTGCAGATGTAATGAATGAAGATGGTACAAAATTCCGTTATCCCAGTTATGTTGAAGATATAATGGGTCCAATGTGCTTTGATTTTGGTTTCGGACCGTTCAGATGGGTTTGCACATCTGGAAAGCATAGCGACCTGGTAAAGTCTGATAACATTGCTCTTTCCATATTGGAGAATATGGCTGCATCGTCACCACCTGAAATCCAACAACAAATGCGCGATAACATCCGGTGGATAGAGCAAGCCGAAGAAAATAAGATGGTTGTTGGGAGCCAGGCAAGGATACTATACGCCGATACAGAAGGGCGAAAAGCCATTGCCAAAGCTTTCAATGATGCAATTTCGAGTGGTGAAATCTCAGCACCTATTGTGCTAGGAAGGGACCATCACGATGTCGCAGGCACCGATTCACCATTCAGAGAAACTGCAAACATTTCAGATGGATCTATGTTCACAGCAGACATGGCTGTTCACAACTTCGTTGGAGATTCCTTCCGCGGCGCGACTTGGATCAGTTTGCACAATGGAGGCGGAGTAGGTTGGGGTGAAGTTATCAACGGCGGTTTTGGATTGTTGATAGATGGTTCAGCAGAAAGTGAACGAAAACTTCTATCGATGCTCGATTGGGATGTAAATAATGGCATCACACGTCGAGCATGGGCAAGGAATGAAGGAGCTATTTTTGCAATCAAACGAGCAATGGATTTGAATCCTAAGCTCGAAGTTACTTTACCGAATCTTACCACAGACAACATCATTGACTCGGTCTATGGTGGTGAAGACTGATGGGCAGTATCAAATTAGATGGAAATACTCTAACATCAACGGAATTATCTCTCGTCTCAATGGGAGAAAAGGTGGAAGTTGCATCAGATGCTTGGATAAGAGTTGATGCTGCTAGAAAAGTCGTAGATAATATTCTAGCGAGCGGGGAAACTGTTTATGGCATCAATACAGGCTTTGGTGCATTGGTTAGCGCATCGATTTCTCACGAGGATTTAGCGACATTGCAAGTAAATCTAATTCGTTCTCATGCATGTGGAATTGGAGAAAATATGAGTATTCCAGATACAAGAGCCATGATGTGCGTAAGAGCCAATTCTCTTGTTAAAGGACACTCCGGCATCCAGAAATCCGTAATTGAGCAGATAATCACTTACCTAAACGAAGACATTATCCCAGTTGTTCCACGCATTGGTTCCTTAGGTGCGTCTGGAGATTTAGCACCCCTTTCGCATATGGCTCTAGCACTAATTGGAGAGGGCGAGGTTTGGACTGATGATGGACCAGCACCAACTTCTGAAGTTCTTAAGTCCAAAGGACTAATCGGCGTGGAATTGTCTGCAAAAGACGGTTTATCATTAATCAATGGAACCAGTCAAATGTGTTCATTCTTATCAAATTCAGAAAATATACTATCCAATCTTCTACCCCT
>DAGO01000051.1 GCA_002498185.1 Euryarchaeota archaeon UBA10
CCAGAAGCCCTTGAGGGTCTATCCCATGACTTGGTCATGATGGGCGCAGATGAGGCTTGGTGTGGTCTTCATCTTTGTGAGATAAAAGGTAAAATCAACCTAGAATCATTAGCGAGGGATGGCAGAATCATTTGGTCGGAGCCAGCATATGAATTGCGAGTTACAAATGCAGTTGCAGGTGCAATTGTAGGCATACCGGAATTGGCCAACAATTCCATGGGACTTGATGGCTCAGGTGAAAAGATTTCTTTCACTGATACTGGAATCGACCAAGACCACCCCGACATAGTTGGCAGAATTGCTGGAGTCTATACTCAATTTGGACTCGACCCTAGCCCTGCAGATTCAAACGGGGGGCATGGTACACACGTGGCATTGACCATTGCAGGGGATGGAAGTGGAGATTCCTCAGCAATAGGAATAGCACCAGAATCCTACATTGTGGCCTATGCCCTTGAGCATGACCCTACCGGAATTTTTGGAAGAATAGGTTCAATCTATGATATGCTAAATCACGCCGAGCAAGAGGGTTCAAGAGTAGCCGTAAATGCATGGGGCCTAAATGGTAATTATGGTGCATATACCGCTGATTCGCGTTCAGTAGACGTCTTCGTGCATGACAATCCTGAGTTCCTGCCAATATTCTCTGCAGGAGATGACCCTGGCCAGAACGCCTCGAAAGTAATGGCTCCTTCAACCGGTAAAAATGTGCTATCTGTGGGTGCATCGACAACTAATCCCAGCGGTTCAGTTGCAAATTTTTCTTCACTTGGACCGTCTCTGGATAGTCGTGTGAAGCCAGATTTGGTAGCCCCTGGTGTTTCGATTTGTTCCGGTAGAGCTCAAGAAGCAGCAATCCCAGTTGGTTGGACTTGTGCAACAGGTACCCACGCTAATGGTAACAACATGTACATGTCGTTATCAGGTTCTAGTCAGGCTACAGCAGTTGCAGGTGGTTCAGTTTCACTGATTAGAGAATTTATTCGAGAAGATGTTGGTATTTCCTCTCCATCTTCAGCACTGCTGAAGGCTGCAACAATTAACGGAGCGGTCGATTTAGGCACCCCTGATATTCCAAATGCAAATGAGGGATGGGGTCAGATTTCAGTTTCTAATTCCGTTATGCCCCAGTACAATGGTAACGATTTGTCTACCTTCCATGAGAACTCCAGAACTTTATCTGCTGGATTCTCAACTTTGTATCAATTTGATTTAGATCCATCCTCTGGAATTGACATTACCTTGGCTTGGACAGATGTTGCTGGAAGTGCTAATGCTCAGCAAAATGAATCGAGATTAGTCAATGACCTAGACCTAAAACTAACTGCGCCTGACGGCACGATATACAAAGGAAATGTCATTGTAAACGGTGTTTCAGTGCCGAACGGAGTACATGATTCCGTGAACAATATCGAGAGAATCAAGATCGCACCAAGTTCAGTACTTCCATCTGGAAAGTGGCAGTTAACCGTAAGCCATGCAGGTGGCCTAGATCAAGCGTATGCGATGGTCTTGACTGCGGATGCAACTCTTGATGAAAAGGCGGATTTGATGACTTTCGATGGCTCAATATTCCCTTCATCCGAATCTCCCTTGGTTAACGATCTGATAACTATCAGAGTTTCATGGTTGAATCAAGGTACTGCTGATGCTGGTTCATTCAGAGTCACACTTGAAGACTTGACAGAGGGCACGACTCTCTATGATGGGGTGCGCTCTTCATTGAGCTCAGGCTCACTAGATTCTCTAACTTTGTATCACACATTCTCATCAACAGGTGACCACGATATGCGTCTAACTGTCGATGCTGATTCTGATATCGATGAGGTGAATGACGAATCAAACGGTGTCAACAATAACATCGAAGAAATGACAATCACTGTTGCAGCATTAGGAGTCCGCCTGGTTGCTTTAGATTCAAACGGACAAGAAGATTCCAATATGGTTAACCAAACACTCAACCCAGCAGATGCTGAAGGTTACACATGGCCTGTTATTTTGAAACATGAAGGTACAGAGCAGCAATCAGTAAAGCTGCACCTTTCTCAAGTTCAATCACCGCACCCATTCCGTGATGATGTTCTTCTGCCCACCGAAGACGACTGGTCTAGAAGTTCTGACCTTTCCGGGCCTTTTACTCTGTCAGCAATGGGGCAAGGTGGGGACTCAATCTATCTGAACATCACAATGAATAACGATGATGCGGACCTTTCGGGTTCTACCGATCGCTATGCCATGGCAGGCACGTATGTCATGGACTTGACTGCGAAGTACTCTAACAATCCTAGTGTCAAGCACTCGATTAGGTTACGCTTGGTTGTTGAAGAGGTGAAGGATGTACAGGTGGCGGCAGCAGGAACAAGTGGGCTCGAAGCAGTTCCTGGCGGTAGTACAGCATTCTCAATATCTGTTAGGAATACTGGTAATTCTCCCGCAGTCTATGACTTGGATTGTTACAGTCAAAATCGCTGGCCAGTTGAATTAGGACAGTCTAACTCCTCATCCTATTCTTTCGAGCCTCTAGACATCCTTGAATACCTACCAATGCAGGTTAGACTGTATGTTCCACCAGTTGCAGATGGGCTACCGGCAGCCGGCAGTACGGATTCAGTTACCTGCTCAGTTACTAGCGAAGCAGACCCATCATTGAATATCAGTGAAATAGTTACTCTGACAGTTAGGCCATTGGAATCTTTTGCAACCAATCTGCTGGATGATTCGGGCATTGATGTAGGCCCTGCCTCTTATGCTCGAGATGTGAATGTAGATACGGGTGAAAGGTTGAATCTAACATTACTGATTGAAAATACTGGCAATGCTCCGCTCGATTTGACGGTAAGAGTGAATCCGGAATTGACTACATGGACTATTCAGGTAAGTCATGAATCTGACACTGACAATCGAGAAGTTAGTTTGCAAATTTCGCCTGGTCAGTCTGACCAAGTTAGATTCGAAATTCTAGTGTCTCCGGTTGCTGAAAGAAATGATGAGAACCGGTTGGTAATCAAGACAAGCCAAGATGTCTCAAACTTCATAATTAACGAAACCACATTGGTTGTGAAGGATGAGATCGGATTAGACATATCATCTAGTGGACTGACTTCTTTGAGTGCATTACCTAGCGGCGATTTCACGTACACAACTCT
>DAGO01000063.1:0-4271 GCA_002498185.1 Euryarchaeota archaeon UBA10
GGTTCAGGTAGAATTACCTCGTGAATCAAATGCACTTGTAGATCATCACCATCGTAAGCAGTTGGTAGAGTTACTTCCATAGAACCTGTAGTGGCGTTGCCCAGTTCGATAATTCCTCTTACACTCTTGTGATAATATTCCTCTTGGTTACCGCCATCAGGGAAATGTGCGAGAACTTCGACAATCCAAAGCGAGGATTTGATTTCACTATCTTCAGGGAAGTTAGCCATGTCAACCGCTAGATTCCAAGTAGCGATTGGGTTCGAATCGTTGGTTACAATCCATCCAAGTGAAGAAGAACCGACTCCTAGATTCAAGGCGTTTTGCAAGTTTTGATTGTAATCCTCTTGCAGGTTTTCTCCATCTGGAACGCTTCCAACTTGTCTAATGGTTCCGTTAAAAACAGCGGTAGGAGGGAGCCTTTGCTCGTATCTTTCTATCCACCTGTCATCCCCTTCTTGGGAACCTAGTGGGTCTTCATTTTCTCCAATGAATCTGTGGAAATGATATGTTTGCATGTGATTATCATCTGATATATCGTCTAGCGCATGTTCAACATCGATACAATTTGTGCACCAGGTGGCAGTGTAATCTTCGACGATCGCAGGCAAATCAGAAAGGTTACTGGTAACATCTCCTGAAATATTTGCATCAACGTAAACTCCGCCAAAAATAGGACCCACGTCTTCCAAAGTCTGTGGGCTTCCAGCCTGTGAAGTAGGAAGCGTAGAGATTCCTAGAATTAGTGCAATCAAGAAAACGCGGGCTCGCATAATTTCCCGAGAACACACTAATGTTTGAATGTTCTACTCAGGATTAAGGCGTGGGTTCAAGAACCACGGCCGCCGAGTGGGTGCGTTGGCGGCCCTTTCTATGACGACCGAACAAGAGATAGTATCGACCAGTCTCTCAATGGAGGCTATTCCATCAGGTCGTTCTATGCCAGATTGGTTGGTTGAATCTTTAATCAAAGGTAGACGTTTGATGGTCATCCATCCAAGCGAAGAATGTAGAAAACAGGCGATAGAATCACTACACAGAATCGGAGACCGCAAGTCAGTAGACACGACCCATCATCTTACAATTAAGAGATTAATCGGCATTTTACATCTCGACTTGAGATTACCAGTTCTAATGGAAGATGATGGTATACTGTTTGAGAAAACCCACAGAGCAATAGCTGAAACAGCATCAAATCACGGTTTCCCTCTTTTACTAACAAATCCTAATCACCGTTGGTCTCGTTCAAGAAGCCGTCGTTTACTTACCCTCTACCGTGAGTTAACCAAGTTGCGAAGACCATGGGATTGGGAAGAAGACCCTGGCGCTAAGTCTTGCGATAAGGTACTGAAGTCCCTAGAATCTGAGATGAAAGCAACTCATCCATACAGGCTTGAAAGGACTGTTTTGGAAGCTCTAAGAGAAAGCGAAGAAGCCCCTTTCACGATTGCCGATGTTGAGGGCATAATTATGCTAGACCACCCGTCTGGAATTAGCGAAGTTGAGATAGCAATTCTTCAGCAATTGTCCAAGTTCACAGGGTTGCATCAATTGGTAAATCCGGGCTCTCACAGACTCGGATTCCATGGTGAATACATAGAAGATATCGCACCGATTAGGAGTAATTCTGCTTTACCTGAATGGGTGCCACAGCACGATGTGTGGGCGCCGACAACAGCGCCAAATTGGTCTACGCACATAGGAGAGTCAAGAGGGCGCCAAATCCATCGTGTAATGTGTGAATTACATGAGCATACACATCTTGCATTGGCAGATTTACTGAATCAAATCAATGGAGAAATTGTAGTAGTTAGTGGTGATGCTGAAGCGCTGAAATTACGAATGCGACCCTATCTTGAGTCAATGGGCTTCCAACTAAATTCACCATCTGTAAAGGTCTGCGAAACCAGTGCTGTTTCGAGGATAATCTCTTTCGCTGAATTGCCCCGTGGAGAAGAGGCATGGTCTCTCAACCGTCTTAGCGAAATGTGGTCGCAAATCGAGCTGCCAATGAGTTGGCCAATCCTTGATTTACAACACCCTGTTAACGAAGATTGGAAGCCAAGATTACACCCTCACATATTGTCAGAAATCGCTAGAGGTTTCCACTTACTTGGAGGAAGAGGTGCTCTGCGAAGATGGTATTACACTCTATCCCAGGCTAGCCCAAGGGCAGGTGTAAATCCGGAACAAAGGATGCGAGAATTGGAAGAATGTCAGTGGTGGCTTGCCTGTATTGCGAATTGGATGCACCCTATTCTTCCTGTAATAGACCAGGAAGTAGTATCGCAAAATGTGATTGGTTGCTCTTCAGGCGAATCATTACCTCTGCCTACAGCCCCAAGTGATATTGTTGGATGGATCAATTCATGCATGGAACAAATCGATTGGCATACCGTAACTTCACGAGATAAAATCCTCGCAAACACGCTCCCGGGGTTACAACATTTCATGACATCAATTTCACGTTTGCAAAGTGAGGGTATCAAATTTGAAGCGGATGATTTCTTTGAGATACTTGAGGTACTTTCCACTACTACAGAAATCCCTAGCATTCGTTCTGGGGACAAAGGTCTCAGGATTCTTACACCAGCACAAGCATATGGTCTTGAATCTGAATATCTGATTCTATGTGGAATTGATGCAGAAACATGGTCAATGAAGCCCCCTCAGATACCATGGTTAGATGAGGCAAACAGAATGCGAATCGGATTACATCGTCCTGATGAACCGCTCAGAATCGCAAGACATCATTTGCGACATTTTTTGAATTGTTCACCTAACATTTTGATCGTCGATTCCAGCATCGAAGAGGGTATAGAATTAGCCGGCCCACTTGATGAATGGTTCAGCGATATCTCTCAGCAGGGTGGTTTGGAATCTCTCAAGCAAGCACCACCCTACCTCGATTCTACTTTGTGGCAAGCAGATACTGTGGACAGATCTTGGGAATGGAAACTCATTGATGGGGAATCTAAACTGGTTTACAGGGTCGTGTCTATGGAGTCTTCAGGTGATGGTGTTAGAACCCACAGGAGCGGTCGCTTGAATCGTGATAGAATACAGAGGGCGGGGATCTCGTCAATCGAATCGCGAAACCCCTACATCTCTCCACTTAACGCTAATTCGCTTCTTGTGGCAGCTGAAACAGAAATACTAGCAGACCAATTCTCTCGCAGAAGAATTGGAGATACTCTAGACATTGGACAAATTCATCCATTCTCTGAAGCAACTAACCGTATGCGCACATCAGATCTGAAATTACTTCCTACTAAGACTAAGCCAGCAAATGGAAGATTTTCAGATGTTTGGCCTCACCTTGGAATAATGGGTAAAAAGGGCCTAGGCACTCCTGTAGATCCCAGGCCGATCACTCCTCCTTCAACCAGAATTTCGGATTTAGACAGCATCACTGGCAGAGGCCAAATCGAACTCAATTTACCCCGAGTGTGGTCTCAAGGAAGATTGCAAGCATGGCTAGAGTGTCCACGAAGAGCTTGGTTTGAGAGGCATATGTATCTCGGTAAGAGCGACAATCTGAATGAAGACTTAGCCGCAACTACTAGAGGCGATATTATCCACCAAATAGAGGAAGCAATTCTTCGTGAGCACGGATTAGAGGAAGGAGCAATCGCATCTACTCCAACATCACTGATTGAAGGTAAGATTGGTAGTATTGTAGGTGCTTGGGATATCGCTCTTAGGACCCTAGCGGAAAAAGCACCTTGGATGAGAAGAGAAGATGGAATATCTGCGCATCGCTGTCGCGACTTGATTGGAGTAACTCCAGCTGTTTGGAATGAATGGCTAGAACACGGAACTCCAATCGAGATTGGCGGTAGGATAGGTAGGATGATTCAAAGTGATTTTTCATTAACCGATGTTGCACCAATTGCGTCTGAATGGGAATTGACAAGCGACGAAGGAAGGCACGTTAGGATCCAACTTCCGGAGTCAGAATCATCGTTCTTATTACGAGGAAGAATCGATAGGGTCGACCAACTCATCACAGATGAAGAATCAGAATGTGATGAAGTCATTCCATTGGATTTTGAGACCAAGAAGCCTCCGAAATCCTCACGATTGATTATTTTACGAGATATCAAATCATTAGACGGTACAAAGGATAACGGGGAAAATGAAAGGCATTTGAAAGGGCTGTTCCACGAGTTACAACTTGCACTTTATGCTCGAGCATGGGAGATTGCAAATCCAGGGGACAGAGTAATTGGCGTTGGCGCAACTCAAGTTGGAAATCAAACCCAACAGTA
>DAGO01000063.1:4689-19567 GCA_002498185.1 Euryarchaeota archaeon UBA10
GAAACCTCCAATCCATTCAGGGCTTGGATGAGGGAGAGAATTACTACAGCAATGCGAGTAATCGATAATGCGCAATCCGGAAACATCCACCCTGAACCATCTAATTTGTGCAAATATTGCCCAATAATCGACGCTTGCCCAAGCGCTAAGAGAGGTGGTTGGTGATGATCAATTTCAACCGTTCCCAGAGCCTAGGTTTGGACATTAATCGTCATATTGCAATCGATGCTGGAGCAGGTACTGGAAAGACTACTGTGATGGCAAGTCGGTACCTGCAACATTTGCTTTCAAGCGACCAAAGGGCAACTAGATTGTTACCATCTGCACCAAGAATCCCGCTGCAAGGAATGGGTGCGATTAGATGTCCGTCAAGGGAGAGAACTTCTCTCGAGGAATGGCCGGGATTACTTCCAACCGAAACAGTAGCAATTACGTTCACAAGAAAAGCGGCAGCTGAATTGAAAGGCCGGATTAGAAGGTTGATTGCTTCATTACGAGCACAACCTGTTGGACAAGATGACATTGACGGCATTCATGATTCGCGCCTGCGAAACCAAGGCGACGTAGCGATGTTGCTATCACTTGTAGACGACGCACCAATTTCTACAATCGACGCGTTCCTATCCTCAATAGTGTCCCCTTGGATGGGCTTGGTTTGTGAAGACCCGACAACTGAACAAGTGGATGAAGACGGGGCTGTTTTCTTGAGGGATGAAGCGATTAGAACCGCTTGGCGATTACAGCGAGGAATCGATGGAATAGAAGCTGGAATGTCAGGAGACATCGAATCTTTCTTGGAATCACGAGACCGGCTATCCGTTCTATTGGGCGGCCAAGCCTCATCAACTACAGTTGTCAAAGGGATGTTGAAACGCTCTCTATTCGTTGAGGAAGCATCTAGAAGATTAGATGTTGTCAACCTAGACAATTTAGATGCCGATTCCCTAAATCATCTATTTACAGCACCTATTGCTGATTTCATTGATGATTGGTATACTGAGTTTAGAGGATATGTTACAGAATGGTGTGATGCATGGTTGGATAGTGGCGCACAATTTGTGATTGGAGCAGATGTCATTACCGGCATGACTCGTTATAGATATGTTCAGCATTTATGCACTCTAGATGCCGATGAGCAAATCGAGAGATTGCAATGGATTTGGTTGGTTTCCCATGCTATAACCACTGCATCTAATTTGGATAAGATTGTCTGCAATGCTCTTTACCGCGCACGCCCTCCAAGCGGGAAGGGTTGGCCCAGTGGCGTCATGAACAAGGGCGACTGCCCACTCTCTAATCCAGTGAAGGATATGATTACTGCAAATGCGCAACGACACGCCCTTGATATCCGTGAAATGTTACATACCTCCCAAGGGCTATTAATACGAGTTCTAGGTCAATCCTCTCACTTGCTCAATCCACAATTTGATGACCCCGATGAAGTTCCTGGACAAACAGCATACCCGCCGCGCTTGGATGTTGAATTACCACAATTACCTCCTTCTAGGGAGATGCGCTTGACCACTGAATTAGAGTTACAAGTCATACGAGATCTATTCACAGTTCATTCAGGAGTTAGGGAGATTTTGACCCGATTGAAAGCACAAGAAGGTGTTAGAGACCATGACGACATGCATCGCCTTGCTGAAGATTTACTACTTACTAGATGCCCTTCAGTGTGCAGAACATGGTATCCAACATCAGTCATCGATGCATTGGATTCGATGGGTGACCAGCCCTGGCAAGACGACCATTTGTTCAGAGCTATAACCGCTAGTCAAGAGCATGCAGAAGTAAATTCAGATCTGATGCGAAGGATTTCATTACTCAGGGATTTAAGAAGGCAATATCGAGCATTCATTATCGATGAGTATCAAGATACAAACCCGCAACATTTCCGTCTACTTGCTCGTCTTTGGGGCCGCAGGAAGTTAGAGGATGGCGAGCCCCAACCGCCTGCATCTCAGTGGGACCCAACAATCTGTATTGTAGGAGACATGAAGCAATCGATTTACCGGTTCCGTCAAGCAGAAGTTACTGTAATGCGTCGAGCAGTTGCCGCAATTCGTGAAATGAATCGCGAAGAAGCAGCAATGGAAAATCGCACAGATTCTCTGCGAAGCCCAGATGCTGCGAAAGACCCCCGTCCCATTCCTGGTTCTACAGGAGAATCAACTACGTTCGTTCGCTCAAGTGAATTGGTAGGGCAAGATGCAAACAGAGAGGAATGGATTTCATTCCATCTGGATGATGACGAAAACCAAATTTCTTCAGAATCACTAATGCGTCGCAGAGAAGGACATATCGAGATGTCAACGAATCATCGAACACTGCCTCGATTGATGAACACAATGAATGTTCTATTCCGAGACACATTTTCGCAGAGGCATCATCTTCTTCCAGGGCCATGGCATGCTGAACCTCAAGACTTGAATCCGGCAAGAGAATCCGAAAGAGTTTCAAAAATAGAGTGGATTCTTCCCACTAGGACGGGGGACGGGCAGCGTCCTTTGGATTTGGAAGTTGCAATAGATCCATTCGAATATGACGGTTCAGATGACAGAGAATTGTGTGCAAATCTACTGGCAAAGAGAATCGCGGCTCTCCTGAATGGTGATTTATCGAGAGTCTACAGTGCAGAAACAGATTCCTGGCTAGATGTCACAGAATCTCAGTTGTATTTGCCAGAAGATATCATGATTCTCGTCTCTTCTCATGCAAGAGTCCCTTTGTTGATTAAGGCTCTAGATGAGCATGGAGTTCCAGCAATGGCGGGTAAGCAAGGATTGCTGATGTTCAGGCCAGCAGTACAGACTATGATGTCGTTACTTTGGCTACTAACTTCTCCTTATGATAAGAGTGCAGCATTGGCTGTTGGAAGGTCTGTGATTGTCGGAATGAGCGATTCAGAAATCATCAGTCATCTATCGTGCAGTGAAGGAAATCAACTCGATTCTTTAGCCAACGCAGCCCCTAGTGAAGGTGTCAAATCATTACTCAATCGTATGAGCTACTTTGTTGAAAACGGGAGTGTTAGACAGGCGATTGATGTAGCAATCGACCACTCAGATTTGCTTTATGCGTATCCAAGAGAGGGCGATAGACAGGATATCGAAAATTGGATTTCTCTCTATGATAGAATTGCAGCCACGGTTGGAAGCGATGCTGCACTGGTTTACGGCCGCTTGAAAGATTTGTCAGATTTAGATAACGATGGCCCAAAGAGTAGTTCTCCAGGTTCAGGCGGGGCCGTGCAGATAATGACAATTCACGGTTCCAAAGGTCTCGAAGCACCGGTAGTAGTAGCGTACGATATTTTCGCCACTGGAACAAGAGATTCCACATTCTCTTCTTCAGAAAATGTGCTGGTAACTCCCGACATTATTGCTGGAAGAATTCATCCTTGGAGAGGCATAAGTAAGCCACAGAGCGGGTTGTGGACAATCGCTCATTTGTTCGACGATGGCCAGCAAAGAGCTGAGCGTCGCAGGCAATTCTATGTCGCTTTGACACGAGCCCGGGATAGACTCATCATTGCAGGTGGACCAAATAACGGAGCCACATTGACTTCTGATGGACGAATTCAAATGAAACGTGGTAAAGGTAGACAGAACATGGGTTACATGTTCTTGGATGGCTTAGCACATGCTAGTATTCAGGCTGGAGAAGAAGGCTGTAGCTGGTCTACAGGAGGTCTCGACCAAATTGGCAAAACACTGACATTGGACCCTGCTAGTTTGTTTCAAGAAGCCCATCTTGGTGCAGAATGTGTAACTGGAATTTCGATTTTCCATCATCCAGATTGTTTCCAAGAAACTCCACCGAAATCGCTTGTAGAATCTTGGAGAGAGCGAATGGAGCTCGCACAAACCCCAGTCTCAGAAGAATCAGAAGAAGAGATTCGCAAGATATCATTCTCACATCCTATGACCTCTCATGGTCTGGATACCGCCTGGGCCTGTAACCGGAGACATTGGCTTTCTTCCAAACTTAATTGGAATGCAGAAAGAATGGATTTGGTAGCAGAAGAATCGGGTGAGCAATATTGGCCTAGTGCAACAGAGTTTGGTTCTCTTTTCCACAGATTACTGGAGATAGGTTTGGCAAATCCGGGTTCGCAAAGCCCCGATCTCGACTCTATGTGGACTCAGAAACAACAAGACAACCTTACCAATGAAAAAACGATTGACGAAGTAATGGCCCAATCAACTATATCGGATGCAGAGATTGCTGAGAGAACTCGCCTCAGATTGCTTCACCTCGGGAAATTAGCTAGGGAAGGATCGCTCGGTAAATTGGTTTCAGGTGAATCCTATGATGGATTTACTGTTGAAGGATTGAGAACAGAATTGCCGTTTTATTTCTCTCTAGAACATGAACCCAATTCCCTACACAGGACTACATGGTCACCTCATGGTGAGCAAGTGATTTCATTGGTCGAATCGATTAGCGCAGTTTTCAATGGTAGAGCAGACCTAGTTCTTGCTTTGAGAGACACCTCCGGGCAAGGTTGGTTACAGGTAGTTGATGCCAAAACCAAGCAATGTTTAGCAGGTTTCAATCCAAAAAGCCCTCTTGAGGGCAACGAACTTCAAACGGTTGCGGACAAGGAATCGCCATATGCCTCAACCCCTGCTGAAGAGGAAATTATCGGCGAACATCGATTGCAATTAGCCTTGTACAGTTTAGCCTTGGAGATAGCAGAGATTTCGAAACCAGAAAGCGAGAGAAGAAAGATTCTACCTCCAGCGATTCAGGTTTCAGCATCAGGTCGAATGATTAGAATGCAAGATGAAGATTTCAAACAGGCCCGTATTGATTTGATTTCTCTAGTTGAATGGTCGGGTGAGATTGCAGCAGCAGGAGAAGGGGTGCAACCTCCTCAACGTCTACCTATGTCCCAGGAAAAAACTTGCAAAACTTGTCCGTTTTACAGCGGGACAATCAAGTTATGCGGGCCTATTGATGAGAAACTCGGCCCATCATGACCAGTGTGCCTGGGAAATCTTCCTTAGCGGCAACTTGGTGGATTTGCACATCACTAAATCCTGCGGATTCAACAGCATTTTTCCATTCTTCAATTGACATAGTAGTCATATGCACTCCGACATACTCCGGCCAAGTTAGTGAATCTACATGCTCTAGATAGTGGTCAACTCCCGCAATCAGAACGCCTCCCTCTTCTAACCATTCATCGTGTATTTTGGTAATCATCTTGACCGGGTCTTCTAGATAGTACAGGAATTCCATAGTGTGAACCAAATCGAACTTCCTGCCAGGATTCCATTCTGGCAGAGTCCCATGAGAATACTTGTGTGCATCATCTGTCTCGCGTGCCTTTTTTATCATCTCAATAGCACCATCTACACCTTCACTGTGAGAGGCGCCTAATTCAGTTAGCAATCTGGTAACCCATCCATTTCCGCAACCTAGGTCAATTGCAGAAAAATCTGATTTCACATTTGGTAAAGCTAGATCCAACATCGCATTTACAGAAGCAGCATGCCCTCTTTCCATCCCAGCATCTTTTCCTTTGAGCGCCCACTGTGAGAACACATCGGTAGCTGCTTTTTTCTCCATAATTCGTTGCAAATCAAAGCCCACGATAACCGTATGCCTCAATCGAAAGGAACATGTTCTAGGTTTATTTGCCGGAATCATGCAAATCTCTTCTCAGAGTATTGATGATGTGCTGTATCCAACAATTGAAGCCCATTCAACAGGGTTTTTGCAAGTCTCAGAAATGCACACAATAGCATGGGAAAGAAGCGGCAATCCAGATGGAATTCCGGTGATTGTAATTCATGGTGGTCCAGGCGGGGGAAGTCAGCCATCATATCGCAGATATTTTGATCCGGCAAAATTCGATATTATTCAGTTCGACCAAAGAGGTTGTGGGAAATCAACCCCTTACGCAGAATTAGAAGGCAATAATACGCAAGCATCGGTTTCAGATTTAGAGATGCTTCGACAACATTTCGGCCTAGAAAAGTGGCATGTATTTGGGGGCTCTTGGGGTTCAACCCTCTCTCTAATTTATGCTCAAAACCACCCTGATAGGGTTCTGAGTTTAGTCCTGCGAGGGATCTTTATGTGTAGAAAAAGCGAACTTCACTGGTTCTATCAAGACGGTGCAAGCCATGTTTTCCCAGACGCCTTTGACTCATACAGAGACCACATTCCAGAGAATGAGCAAGATGATTTGATCAAAGCTTATTATTCCAGATTAATCAGTGATGATGTAGAAATTAGAAGGGCTGCTGCAAGAGAATGGACTCGTTGGGAGATGGCTACAAGTCGTTTATTCCCCGACCCTGAGTATTTGGACAAGGCAGAGGATTTGGATTTCGCAGTTGCATTTGCGCGGATAGAGTGCCATTATTTCATCAATGCAATTTTCGTAGAAGAGGCATATATTCTGAATCACGTATCAGTGATTCAAGATATTCCAACAGTCATTGTTCAAGGACGGTATGATATGGTTTGTCCTGCACGCAGTGCTTGGCAGTTGCACAAAGCATTACCAAACAGCAAATTGGTGATGGTTGCAGATGCTGGCCATTCGATGGGAGAGACCAGCATTGCTCGAGAATTAGTCGCCGCAACCGATGCAATCGAATAATCAATAGAACGATATTTCACGCTTCGACCAAGCGTCGGCTTGATATGTAGGACCAATGTGGGTTGAGAATAAGGCGTAGCCTTAGGTGAGATAAATGTCCGATGCCGGAACCATCACTCCAGAAACTCAAATCAAAGAACTCACAGAGAAACTTGAGGAAGAAACCGACCGTTTACTCAAGCTGTATGCGGCTTATGAGCAGCAGGAAGCAGAGTTGAGAGACACGAAAGCCGAAGTTGAAGTTCTTGAGAAAGAAATCGTTGAGCGTGAAATCGAGAAAGAGAGCCTCGAGGCACTGCTAACCGAGAAAGACGCTAGAATTCGTGACCTAGAAATGAAAGCAGGCAAGTCTAGCAAGCAGGTCGAGCACTTAGAACCTGAATTGCAAAAGATGGAAGAAAAGTTCTCTCGGGAAAAAGATAGACTTGGCAAGGTGTTCTCAATTGCTGAAGAATTGGACAACGATTTGCGACTTGCAGTTGTCGAATTACAAACAAGAGACGATTGGTACATGGAGCACATGTCACTATTCGAGGACCTGAACAAAGCAATCAAGCGCCGATATGAGATGATCGAAGCTGCAGCAGAAGCAGAGAGGCAATCCCAACACATGGGAAGAGCGATTACTGAGAGAATGGAAGAAATGGTAGAAGCTCGTGCTGCTGAAATGACTCTAGAAGAAGCGAGTGAAATCGAATCTGTTGAAGCAGAAAACACTCCAGAATCAACTGCAGAAGCAACAACTGAAGACTCCGAAGAAGACGAATGGAATTGGTCTGAATCGGTTCTTACTGGAGTTATGCAGAAGAACAATATCACCGACAGAGATGCATTCATCGAGTTCGCAAAATCGTATGATATGGATGGAAACAAGTATCTCAAGGGCTCAGAATTGGGTGCAGCAGCAGCAGATTTCGCTGCGAAAGACGCACCTACTGAAGAAGCCCCTGCCGAAGAATCACCAGCCGGTGAGGAATCTACTGATGACTCGGAAGATGGAGACAAGGAACCAGAAGTCGTCTGGAGAAATTCCGGAGACTCTCAGGACAACCAGTAGGTGAGCTACTTGGCTATGTTAGCCAGAGGCGGATTTCTGCCTGTAATTACTCCGACATTAATGGGTGTTGGATTCATTCTAGTCGGCTGGTTCGTCAACCCTCTACACGGACTGGCTCCTGGATTAGGCGTCTTGATGCTAATGTTGGCAGCATTTTTTGCCAACTTTTGGAGAGACCCCGACCGACCAATTCCGAGAGATGAAGGCGTGATCGTATCTCCTGCAGATGGACATGTAATGTTCGTGAAGAGAGAAAGAGCGACTGGTCGCAGGCCTTCAAAGGAAGAGATGGACAGTGCTGAGGAGGATGAACACACAGGGTCGTGGCATCCAGAACCTTGTGAAGAGATATTGTCATTCTCGACTGAACAACGCTTTGAAGCAGTACCGGAGGGAGAGGAAACGGATACTGATGTTTGGAGAATCGCAGTATTCATGTCTCCTCTAGATGTTCACGTTAACCGCTCTCCGATTGCCGGTAAGATCACCAGAATGGAGCACAGAACCGGAAAAGGCCTCAGAAGGGGACCGTTCCTTCCCGCTTTCAGAAAAGAAAGCGAATACAACGAGAGAGTTAGAACACTTTTCCAAAGAAAGGATGGATTACTAGTCGAAGTTATGCAAATTTCCGGGGCACTAGCTCGCACAATTATTCCATGGAAATCAGAGGGAGATGAATTGCGAAGAGGAGAAAGATTCGGGATGATTCGACTAGGCAGCAGAGTTGATGTCCGAGTTCCTGCATCCAAGTTCACCCCTTGTGTTATCAGCGCAGAAGACGATAACAAAGAATATCCAAAAGGCGAGTTCGTCAAAGCGGGTTCTACAATACTTTACAGAGGGATTTGATGGGATTTAAGCGAGAGATTTTCCCGTTCCTTTTGATGCTATTTGTGTTGTTGCCAACCGGTTATTATTTCGCAGGCTCCATTGTCTATAATGGAGTTGCATTTACCAACACTGATTGTTGGGGTAATTTTGACCAAAACACGCCAGAACAATTCGCACCTTTGAGAAACGAAGTCCCACTTAACGAATCACAAAATAGCGAAAATATCTCCTCCAATATTATGACAGGGCTGTCAGAATATTGGTGGCCAGGTTACGAATCTGCCACTATTGATGTTGAAGACGAAGACATCTATCTGTCAGCATGGTACTTGAAGCAAGATGAATCAATGCCTTGGGTAATTTTCGTACATGGAATTAGAGGATGTAAATCTGATGGGTCAATTCTACTACCCTCTGGAATGTTAGCAAATGCAGGATTCAATGTTGTAGTATTTGATTTACGAGACCATGGAGAGTCATCAATTGACGACAACCGTGTTTCTGGCGGTCAAGATGAATGGGTAGACGTGATTGCGGTATTTGATTGGGTAATCGATGAGCATAATGCCAAACCCGAAGATATTGGAATTTATGGCAATTCGATGGGCGCAGGTACTGCAGCTATAGCATTCACATTGGATGATAGAATACAATCAGTCTGGTTAGAATCTGGATATTCTGACATGGGGGACATAGTGGTCGAAGAATTGGAATTCCAAGGCTATCCAACATTCTTGGGTGGCGCAGGAATCTTTGCAGGCAAAATAATTGCAGGTCAGAATCTGGTTGAACATTATCCAATAGATGCAGCAACAGATATTGGTGAAAGACACATGTATGTTGTACATGGAAATCAAGACAAGAGAGTTCGAGTACATCACGGAGAAAAGATGTGCGATGAGGCCTTTGAAAATGGAAATGAGAGCAAAATCACTTGTTGGTTCAAAGATTCTGTCATCAGATATGATGTTGGAGAAGGGATGGAAAGTGATGAACATCAAACTTTGATGTTGACTGATACTGCCGAATATGAGAGTAGGATTGTTGATTTCTTCACTGAGTCTTTGATGTAAGGATTCAAACACGCGAAGCCGGAGGCATAATCATGGCGAATGGTAAATTGACTATGGTCGGAGAGTCGGACAAGCGTCCTGCTCGCATCCACGACCTAGTCAAAGCTCCAGCAAATACTCCATGGGCACAGGAGAGAAAATATTCGTGGGATGCCAAAGACCCTGCAACAGTATATTACACTCCTGAAACGCTTGCTGACGGAACTCCTACAACTGCTTTAACGGTGATATTGAGGACTAAGGGTTGCCATTGGTGGTGGTCTAGTGGTTGCACATTTTGTGGATATTTTAACGATACAAGAGATGACGTAACCAGTGATGATTTACATTCACAATGGGAGAAATCACTGGCTAGGTTTGACGATTTTGAATCGATGGGTATGGTCAAAGTATACACTTCAGGAAGCCTCCTAGAGGACAGGGAAATACCATTGGATTTCCAAGAGAGAGTTCTGAGAGATTGTCACGAGATGGGTAAGGAATTGGTTGTCGAGAGTAGAACAGAACAACTCAGTGAAGAGAAGCTTGCTTGGGCAACAAAAATCAATCCTAAATTTTCAGTCGCTATCGGTTTAGAAGCATATGATGATGAAGTATTGCGCTTCCATGTCAACAAGGGCTTCAGCACAAAAAGTTGGGACAGAGCAGTAGAAAACTTGGAAAAATTCGGATTGAGAATCAAGACCTATCTTATGTTCAAACCACCTTTCATGAGTGAGGGTGACGCATTAGTACATGGTGCGAAATGGATTAGAGACGTAGCAGAAAGAAGTGATGAGATAAGTGTCAACCCAATGAATATCCAAAGGGGTACAGTGATTGACAGATTGTTTCGAGCAAATGAATACCGCCCTCCGTGGTTGTGGTCATTAGTTCAATTGATTCATGATGTTCACTATGACATCCATCCGACTAATTCAGGTAATGGTGCAGATGATCAAGTCAGCCGCCTAATCATCCATCCTACGGCTGGAGGCAAGGTAAGGGGAGCCCACAATTGTGGTTCATGTGATGGCGAGGTCGTGGCTGCCATAGAGCGTTATTCAGTAAGCGGAGATATCCATGAACTGGACGGACTTGATTGCGAATGCAAACAGGTTTGGAAGTGCGAAATTGAGTTAGACAAATCTATGCCAATACCACTTGGTTCTGGTAAAAATCGTAGAGGAAATGCACTATTGCATCTTCGTTCGCCATGATTGTTCGCTGGTCAATGTTTATGACCGTATCATAGGTGGCGTAAATGACCCCTACGGGGTCAAGGTGATTTAATGGCCAATAATACGATACTGCCCGATGTGTCCGAAGGAATCGCAGAACCATCTGCATCTCGAGTAATTCTTGTTATCATGACAATAGGCCTAGTCGGATTAATCGCACTATTCAGCAACATTTTCGGCTGGGACACTGTTCCAGTAATTGGCGAAATAGTTCCATTCATGGAGAATCTCGGAGGTTCAGGAATTTGGTATTACTTGATTGGAATTTTTGTTGGATGCGGTATGATAATCGCTAACCTAATCGGAGGCGTCCTTTCGGACTAAGGAGGAGTTGAGATGTCTGAAGCATTTACAACATCGGCAATACTTCTCGTGACCCTTCTGCTGTTCACTCATTACATGCAGAAAGGATTCGGCGGAATGAGCACACCACTACGTCAGTTCGGAATGTTCCTTCTAACCAAGGCAGCAGGTCCAGCATCAGACCTCTTCCAAGAAAGAGAAGGTAGCGGTGCGAAGACTTGGATGCAAACTGGAGTTTTCTGGTTGGTTCTTGCCGGTATCGGTGGTTTCCTATCTGCTTGGCACAACTACGATCCAGCAGCATTGGATTCTCTTTCCAACATCGGCTGGTCATATGATGACGGTAGTGCTCTTCACTACTTCAACGAAGTTGCAATGACCACAGCGGTATTTGCAATTCTAATCGGTGGAAGCCTAGTCGCTCACACTCGCACCACTGGTTCCAAGCTTGCTAGTGAAGCCAATGCATCTCTAATCGCAATGGCTTGGACTGCTCAGGTTTTAGTCGGCTTGGTTCTTTGTGTTCTAGATCACTGGGATATCCTAACTTATGGAGTAAAGGAAGCGGCTCTGTATGGATTGGTTTCGGGTCTCCTTGTTCTTAGCCTACTAGTCAACTCATTGATTACCATGGGCGGACGTGGGTCATCTCCAATCTCTGTTCCATCTTGGTTCCTAATTTTGGCACTGTTCACTTTGCTATTCAGCAGATTCGCAGTCGCTCTGGGAGAAACACTGGATTGGACTGGAACAGTTTGGGTAGCCGATATCATGGCATCCGGCTGGGTTCTTCTGGCTCTGATGTTCGGGGTAGGGTACCATGTATTGTCACATGTTACAGGCCAGCCAATTTGGTCAGGTAGTCTAACCAAGGCTTCTATGTTCTTGTTATTCGTAACCGTGCCACCATTCTTCCTCTCAGAATCTGCTCATGCTGATAATTTCGCACAATCCATTGGAGCAATTCTAGTTACCATGGGATTAATGCCAGTAATGGCAGCATCAACAAATATGCTTTGCACAATCCGCGGAAATGCTAGTGCAGTAGTTGAGAGCCCAGGTGCAACAGCAGCAGCAGGTGGAGCTATTCTACTCCCCGTCTTTGCGTTACTCGGTTACTTCACAGGTCTGAATGTAATGGTTGGTGACGGAAGCCTAGCAGGCGTTGCAGACACTGTCAACTCATCCTATCTGTATGTAGTTGGAGGCTTGTTTGCACTCGCTGCACTATTCCACTCATACCCACTAGCAGCTGGAAAATCACTGACTGGCTCAGCTAGTACAGCATCATGGCTTGTAATCGGTGGAGGTTTGTTTTCTACAATCCTATTCCTAATGGGAGATTGGTCAGAGAACACACTGATTGAAGCTGAAGTTGAAGATGTATCGGGCAGCCTATCCGGATTCGCATTGACTGGAGCGTTCGCCTTCTATGGTGTAGTAATCGGTTTCATCCTTGCTGCAAACAGTGTAGTCAAGACATTGCTATTCGGTAACCTGAAGTCATCAAGTGCAGGTAACACAAGCGACATTTCTGCATACAATTTAGTTGAGGGAACAACAACAATCAGAGCATTATTTGGTCGAGGAGTCGGGATTGATACGACTCTTATAATCGGTGAATCCGAGGAAGAATCCTCTGGCAGTTCTACAATTATCGAAGTCTCTGCAGACTTGCACAACGACGATGTTGATGAATTCCCAGTTACCTTTGATGAAGACCTAGTAACTCTAACCAAGTGGCTATGTGGTAGAGGAACTACAACTGCACAATTCTTCGCTTGGGCTGATGTAGATGACTCTGGAGAAATTGACATGTTTGAATTCGCTAACGCACTGAGAGTTGCAGACATTGCAGACCTTCCTCCTTGGGATATTGAGAACTTGGTCAAAGTAATGGACATCAATTCTGACGGCAGAATCAATCTACCAGAGTTGGACATTGCTCTACTAAACATTCGAAACACATTAGGTATCGAATTCGTACCATATGAGGAAGAATCTACTGAAGATGAAGCAGTTGAAGAAGCGATAGAAGAGCCCGCTGAAGAGGAAGAAGAGGCTCCTGAAGAGGAAGAATCTGAAGAAGAGCCAGAATCCGCTGAAGCACCATCTGAAGCAGAAATCAAGAAGAAAGAGGAATTAGAACGAGTTAAAGCAAACGCTTCGAAGATTGACTTTGACGTTCTAGGTACCGCAGAGGCTTCAGATAAGGATGACCTTCAAGCAATCAAGGGAGTAGGTCCGTTTATCGAAGAGAAGTTGAACACACTAGGCATCTACACCTACGAACAGATGTCTAAGATGACTAGCGAACTTGAGGATACAGTTAACGAGGCAATCGAGTTCTTCCCTGGGCGTGTAAAGCGAGACCAGTGGGTTGCACAATCCAAGACATTACTAGACGGAGGCGTATGGGTCGATGAAGGTTCAAACAAGTCAAACCTGAAGGGAATGAAGAAGGCAGAATTGGTGGAAGTTGCTGACTCAATGGGTCTAGACACATCAGGAACCAAGGCTGACCTAATCGAGAGAATTACCAAGGCGTGATGCAATGCGCATTGGTTTGGTAGGTAAGCCAAACGTCGGCAAATCGACATATTTCAGTGCGGCAACTTTAGCAAAAGTTGACATTGCAAATTATCCGTTTTGTACCATTGAAGCTAACGTAGGAGTTGCTTTCATTGCAGCCCCTCAACCATGCCCTTGCAAAGATCTACGAGAACGTCTTGAAGCGGATGGTCGCCTAGAACCAGTTAGTGACGATGACCCTAGGCAGGGTAGTATCTGCGAGCCACGAACAGGTAGTTGTGTTGGCTATGTACGACTGGTTCCGACATTCCTAGTAGATGTAGCAGGATTAGTTCCAGGAGCAGCGGATGGGCGAGGAAGAGGCAATGCTTTCTTGTCAGATTTAGCAAACTGTGACGCTTTAATTCAGGTGGTGGATGCTGCGGGTCTAACAGACATAGAAGGTAATCCAATTGCAGCAGTAGAGGATGTTGAATCCGCATTGAAGGAAGAAACATCATTTTTGACACAGGAATTAGATTCGTGGATTTATGGCATTCTAGACGATGGTTGGTCCCGAGGTTCACGCCGAGTACAAGCAGAAGGCGACAAGGGTTTGAGCACATTTTTACACGAGAGATTTACAGGATTAGGTGCATCTCTATCTCACGTTTTGCAGGCACTTGATGGATTTAGAAATCAGTGGGGTGACTTAGACACTCCATGGATGTGGCCCGAGGAGAAAGTCCGTTCATTGGCCTTGCATCTAAGAAGCCAATTATTCCCAATTCACATTGCAGCAAACAAGGCAGATTCTGCAAAGGGGACTCCTTGGAATGCTATCGAAGCTAACGGTATTATTCAGCCAACTATGGCAGACATGGAATTGGCATTGCGTAGAGCAGATTCTGGCGGTATGATTTCTTATTCTCCAGGTAGTGATTCATTCGATATCGTGGATGAATCTAAGTTGAACCCAGCCCAACTCAATGCTCTATCATCAATGAAAGACAAACTCGCGCAATCAGGCGGCACAGGAGTTGCAGAACTACTCAGTAATGTACTATTCAATGCTCTAGACCACGTCGTAGTCTATCCTGTAGCAGATGAAAATGCGTGGAAAGATAGTGAAGGAAGAATCCTGCCTGATGCCTTTGTGGTCCCTAATGGAATAGAAGCTAAGGCATTGGCATACAAGGTTCACAGTGACCTAGGTGACGGCTTCATCAGAGCAGTGGATGGACGCAGTCGCAGAGTAGTT
>DAGO01000063.1:19573-19973 GCA_002498185.1 Euryarchaeota archaeon UBA10
TATCGTGGATGAATCTAAGTTGAATCCTGCACAACTTAATGCTCTGTCATCAATGAAGGATAAACTTGCACAGTCTGGTGGAACAGGAGTTGCAGAACTACTCAGTAGTGTATTATTCAATGCTCTCGACCATGTCGTAGTCTATCCTGTAGCAGACGAAAACGCATGGAAAGATAGTGAAGGAAGGATACTGCCAGATGCCTTTGTAGTTCCTAATGGAATAGAAGCCAAGGCATTAGCATACAAGGTCCACAGTGACCTTGGTGACGGCTTCATCAAAGCAGTTGATGGACGCAGTCGCAGAGTAGTTGGTGCCGATCACGAGTGTAGTGATAGCGACGTAATCAAAATCCACGCCAAATCATAGCCTCCACTAGATTACTACAGATGTGCTTTTTTT
>DAGO01000065.1:0-12317 GCA_002498185.1 Euryarchaeota archaeon UBA10
TGATTTAGCAATCCACCAAGACTCTTTGGAGCAGGCAATGCGCTAGGCACCTCTGGCATTTCTTCAGCGATAACCCTGGCTTCTTCGATACGTGAATGATTCTTGTCAGATGCATCACTAGCTTCCTTTTCGGCTTGTGCACCCAACTCTATTGCACGGTCTCTGTCAAAGTCGACTATTCTTCGAGAGCACCCGTCTCCACCGTGTGTGATTCCAATATGGTGGTCAGCAAGTTCCAGTGAAACCTTACGAAGTGTGACCATAATGAATTGAGCCGCTTCACTTCTGTTGCGACATTCAGTTGCGATCAACTTTGAGTTAGGTACATCCAAGTTCTGGTCAACTTCATCGAAGTAGTAGAATGGACTTGGGTCGTGGTCTTGAATTGCGAAAATCAGAGACAATGAAGCCATTGATTTCTCCCCACCGGATAGGCCTTGCAATCTAGACTTGTTCGACTTACCCCGTGGCTGAGCCCACATGTCAAGGCCGCCCTTGAATGGCTCTTCGGGGTTCTCGAGGAATAATTCCCCTCTACCCCCATTTGAGAGACGGTTGTATACAACCTTGAAATTCTCGTTGACTTCTTTGAGAGTAGATAGTAAGCGCTTCTTTCTCTGGCTCTCAAGTTTGTCTGTGATGTCAATCAATCGCTTCCTTCTCTGTTGAAGGGTCTTGAAATCGTCCTTCATTTCGTCCAGGCGTGCCTTACAAGCGTCATACTGCTCTATTGCCAACATATTGAAGTTGCCAAACTTCTCTAGTTTTCTTCGAAGTTCGTTAACCTTCTTTTGTGCATCTCCGACATTCGGTAAATCAGCGTCATCATCAGCCACAGGAATTGATTCCGTTGCCATTTCAACTAGCAAATCCGCGAGGTTTTGCTCTCTGATTGCAAGGCTGTTAGCGATATCTTCGGCCATTGAACGACAGTTGATTGCTGAATTTGCTTTCTGGTTAGCATTAGCTTTGACCTCAGCCCTTTCCTCAACCAAATCTTTCCTCTCATTCTCCAATTCTTCGTGCTCTTCAAGTAATGAAGCACGTTCCTCTTCTTTTGCTTTTAGTAGAACAGTCTCTTTTTCTATAGCAGATTTCCATGTCTTGATTGATTTTTCTCTACCTGCCATTTCCGCTTGGATTTCATCGGCTCTAGATGTCAGTGAATCCAATCTTTCGCCAAGCAAGTCTCCTTTCTCTTTACCACTATCCAGTGTAACCTGCGCCTTGTTTGCAGCACCTTCGGCTTCCACTCTCAAAGCCTGAGCGTCTAGGAGTCTCTCTCGTATTCCTTCAGGGCTAGCGTTTTGCACATCTTCTGACGCCTTATCTCTTGCAGCCTCTGCTTCGATTAGTCGCTGTTTTGCACTCTCGATCATTTCCATCTTTCCGACATGATCGGATTCTAAATTGGAAAGTCTTCTTTGCAGTTCGCTAGCAGCACCTTTGGCTTTGTTCAATTCTTTAGCGGCAATTGCCAACTCGGCTTTCAAGGTTCCAGCCTTAATCGAATGGTCGTCTTCGGCTAGAGAATTAATTCTGCCACGTATGTCGTTCTGCCTTGTTCTGGCCTCACTTAGTGCTGAAGAGACTGTTTGAGCTATTGCGTGCAGTCTTTCAACCTCACCAACCAACTTGTCGACTTCGCTAGCACCGTGGATTTTCCCTCCAAAGCCAGTCTTCATCTTCTGCTTGCTACCACCGACCATGGCACCTCCAGGTTCTGTGATCTCTCCTCCAAGAGTAACTAATCGTACTCCGCCCATCAATCGTCGAGCTGTACCTATATTGTCCACAACAAGGGTGTTTCGTAATGCGTAAGCAACCGCTGTTGCAATTCTAGGATCATAATCGAGTAACTCGTGAGCGAATCCTAGCACACCTGGTTTGTTAACCGACATTGCGGCTTTACCTGTCGCTCTATTCGCCTGCATCTTATTCAAAGGCAAGAATGTAGCCCTGCCCAGATTTCTACTCTTCAGTAATGCCATCGCTTCAGCAGCAACTTGGTCGTTTTCTACGACTACAGAGTTCATTCCTCCGCCAACTGCGGTGGCAAGAGCATCTGCATGGGATGCATCTTTCGGAGCACACAATTCAGAGATTGTACCGATTATTCCTTTCAGTTCGCCCCTATCTCTAGCAGCCATAACCGCTGCAGCACCTGGCGCCATACCATTGCTACCAGAGCGCTTGTCTAGTTCTGTGCGGGCTGCAGCTAATTTCCTCTCTGCGTTTTGCAGATGGTTGTTCACGGTTGTAGACTCTTCAATGAGTTTCTTTTCAGCAGATTGTGCCTTGCGTAATTCTTCTCCAAGTGCAGTCCTATCATTCTCTGGATTAGATTCGCCTAACTCTTCTACTTGCAACTGCAAATCATCATGCGCCAGTCTTGCATCATCAACCGCCTCCTCGGCAGCAGACAATTGTTCGGCCACCATATCTGCTTGATTGGCAACCTTTTCAGCCTCAATAATTGCATCATGTACCGACTTGCGGCACGATTCTAGAGTTTCATTGGCTTTGGACAAAGCACGAGATAATGCGGCATTTGCAGTTCCTGAACTTTCCAAAGTTTGTCTGATTTCGGCTTCTATTGCTTCTGTCTCAGCAAAAGCCGACTTGCTAGCATCCAATGCTTCTTTGGCAGAGATTAGACTCTCTTCGTGAGATTGGAGGTCATTCTTTGCTGCTGTTATTTGCTCTTCCAGTTCAGCAAGCAATTCTATGTCCTCGATATCGGCAGATTCTGCCTCTTCAATGTGGTCTTTCTTCAATGCGAGGGAAACTTGCAATTCACCGATTTGAGTGTTTAGTCCGCCCTTGTCACCGCCCATTGCTTCGGAAATTTGTTTTTCCAATTCACCGATTCTATCATCCAATGACAACAAAACAATCTCTGCTTCTTTGACCTTCGATTCTAAACCTGCAGCCTCCCCCAAATACCTCGCTCTTTCATCAGCGTGGTGTTTGATTTCAGCCTTAGCTGTCAAGTGGCGAGATTGTTGAAGAACAATATTTGCTGAATCGTATTCTTCTTTGGTCTCTTTCGCTCTCTCAGCAACGGCTTTCTCTTTCTCCAGTTTCTTTAACTGGTCTTTTTGCTCTCCTTCGACCAAAGCAATTCTCTCGATATAATCCTCAACTTGCCCTTTTTGTCTCTCGGCTTTACGTATTTCATCATCATAAGAAGTGACTCCAGCAACTGAATCGAGAACTTTTCTGCGCTCCATAGCAGTCATGCTAGAAAGCCTGGTTACATCCCCTTGTAGGACGATATTGTAGCCGTCAGGTCGTGCATTGGCTTGACCAAGAATACGATGGAATGCTTTCTGATTGCTTTCTTCACCGTTCAGCAGGTATGTAGAAACGGTATTGTTTGATTTCGTCAGCCTGACCTCTCTAGTCATTCTAACTTCGTCTGAATCCAGAGGTAATCTTCTGCGACCATTTGAAAGAGTAGGGTTAGCAAAAACTAGAGTCACCTTGGCATTTCTTGCAGGGCGATTGGATTTACCTCCATTAAAAATCAAGTCTTTGGAGTTCTGTGCACGCAATACTTTTGCAGATCTAGCACCCAATACAAACTGAATTGCATCACCACAATTGGATTTACCAGAGCCGTTAGGCCCAGTAATTGCTGTAAATCCACGGTCAAATGGAATCACAGCCTCGCCCTTGAATGATTTGAAATTCTCTACTTCAAGTGATTTTAGAAACATCCCTTTCCCTCATAATCAAGGTACTGAATCCTTGACCTCAGACCGTGAAGGACACGAGGGGGGTTTTGAAGGTTACTAGACTCGCGCTCGCGAGAGGCCTATTCCATGACACACTGAAATTAGCCACCGTACCCCTTTCAGGACAATACTCCAGTATTTCCACAACCATTGCAACCTTCACCATTACACAAATGACATGTTCGGCCTGTGTTGAGATTGAAATTATCACGCATTCCACCCTCGAATGCGTCTTCGTAATTAGAAAGACCTTGATGTCCCCAAAGGTCCCTCACAGTCTTGTACTTCGCAATACCCTTAGGTTTACGTGATTTTGATAGAGAACCCAAATCTCCCCCTCTCTTGTATGCAAGGTCGAGTTCTTGAATGGAATAATCTCTTTTCTTGCGCTTATCCTTCTTCTTGTCAAACTTGATTCGATATTTCGGACCTCTAATCAAGAAAATTCCAAGACCAAACAAACCGATCTGTACTGCGATTCCCGGAGCAGGGAATGGTAGAAGTGCTGCTAAATCATCCGATGAAGTTCCTGGTAATTGGTCAAATCTATCTGCAAGTGCAATACCGCACAGAATTACTCCCGCAACTATAGCAATTTTACGTACACGTAACGCCCATCTTCCCTTTCTAGGCCATCTCATGAATGACGCAAAGAACATGAGGCATCCTTCAGCCAGCAACAGCAAGTCAGGAGCTTCCCATACTCCCGGAGTAGTCACACAGGCATTCAAATCTCCAGAATCAAGGTCTTTCTGAATCTCATCGGCATTACAACCAGGGTCTGCTAATCGTGATAAAATCACTTTTTGTGGAGGGTCTAGCCCCATCAGAGCACCAAATTCTACATTGGCAACAGAAAGGCCTACCAAAGTAAGGCCGATAATTGCAGCCAACTTCTTCATCAGGCCCATGTATGCCGGTGCAAGGCAAGCACCTTATTGATGTCGCACATTTCTATGAGTCACATTTGAATGTAAGACACTACACGACCACACGAAGACAATGTCTCGAGTGGTCATAATCGGCAGCGGAATAGCGGGTCTATTCGCTGCATTAAAACTCGAAAAGGCAGGACATGAAGTAATCATTATCACCAAACAACGGCCTGAAGATTCTTCAACAAATTGGGCGCAAGGTGGGATTGCTGGAATTCTAGATAAAACCGATGGAAAGGGAATGGAATCTCACATTGCAGACACATTACTGAGTGGCGATGGATTGTGTGATGAAGAAATTGTGCGATGTGTTGTAGAAGAAGCCGGTGACAGAATCAGAGATTTACTTGCTGTAGGTGTTGAGTTTGAAAAAGAGGGTGAGGATTTTCATTATGTCAAAGAAGGTGGACATACATCAAGAAGAATCCTGCACGCAAAGGATGCTACTGGAGCAGAAATTGAAAGGGCACTGAATAAAGCGGTTAAAGAGAGTGATAGAATAACCATGCGACCACATACACTAGGTGTTGACCTAATCCAAAGAACGCACGGCAATCCAGAAAATGGAATCAAAGGCATCTGGTGTTTGTGTCTCGACAGTGGAGATATGGAAGCGATTGCAGCTGATGCGGTGCTAATCGCCACTGGAGGATGTGGCCAATTGTGGGAGCGAACAACCAACCCATCTGTAGCAACTGGAGATGGATTAGCCATGGCAGTAAGAGCAGGTGCTGCTAGTAGAGATATGGCATTTTTCCAATTCCACCCCACTGCATTAATGTCAAACAACAAGAAGCCATTTTTGATTACAGAAGCCCTCAGAGGCGAGGGGGGTGTTTTGCTTGACAACTCTGGTCTTCAAAACTATAGAACGTCTGATAAAGGTCCTGGTTCATTCTCATTCACACTAGATTTTTCTCCTCAAGGAAGCTTGGCAACAAGAGATGTTGTGGCACGTGCTTGTGATCAGAAAATGAAGATTACAGGTGCAGATAATGTCTGGTTGGTTACAGACCACCTCGATAGTGCGAAATTGCACAACCACTTCCCTACAATCGAATCTAGATTGAACAAATTGGGGCTATCTTTGGGAAGGGACCCTCTACCTGTCGCTCCTGCGGCCCACTACATGGTGGGTGGATTGAAGGTCGATATACAAGGGCGGGCTCTAATGCAAAATAACCAACCCATGCCCGGACTTTATGCGATTGGAGAGGTTGCTTGCACTGGCATGCATGGAGCCAATAGATTGGCATCAAATAGTCTACTAGAAGCCGTCGTGTTTGCAAATAAAGCATCGGAGCACTTCATCGCAAATCCAATTGAAAATTTAGAGCAGGTTCCTAATTGGCGTGCTGAAGGTATGAAGCAACTGCAGGAGCATGCACCACTTGTTCGTGACTTGGAAACTCTGAAGAAAACCATGACTGATGATGTAGGGATTGTTCGAAGTTTTGACAGACTTGAGAGAGCAAAGCGTATGCTAAAGTTACTCGCAAATGAAGTCGATTTAATCTGGAGAAAGAGCATACCTACCCGGGAATTAGTGGAATTGAGAAATCTAGTTCTAGTCGCCACTCACATAACCGAAGATGCACTAAGTCGCTCAGAAAACAAAGGACTGCATTGGAATAAAGACCTCATCTGAGAGCTTTGATTTGCGATAATAACATTGAGTTTAGGGGAGTAGGGATTCCTAATTTTTCTCCTCTGGAAACAACTTGGCCGCATAGAAAATCGATTTCTGTTTCTCTTCCGGCCTTGACGTCGGCCAACATTGAGCACTCATTTTCAGCAGTCGATTCTAGAACGGAGTGCAAGTTCTGAATCAAGATTTGATCATCTGCTACCTCTACACCGAGCATTCTAGCAACATTCGCAGCCTCAATCATTGTAGATTCTGCTTGAGAAATTAGTGGCTCAGTACGCAATTCTCCGTTTAGAACCCCGCAAATTGCAGCAAGAGGATTAATTGCGACATTGATGAGTAATTTATTCCAAATAATCGCTGACAAATCCTCACTATGTACAGTTTCAAACATCGATAGCGTTTCAGCAAAAATTTCCCCTTTGGGCCCACCTACGGAAATGCTTCCTTTACCAACCCATTCGATTTGTCCGGGGGCTATTCTTTTGACGGCGTTAGTGGTAACTCCAACTGCTGAATTCTCGAAAACAAAACTACTCAAAATTTCTAAATTGCCTAAACCATTCTGTAAGGATAGGACTGGACCATCGGTAATCAATGCCGCAATTTGCGATAATTTCTCGGTATCTTTAGCTTTGCAAGTGATAATTGATTGGTCGAAAGATTTCTCCAAGGAAGGATGTATCCCAGCCTCATCAAGGCTCACAGTCCATTGATTTGGAGAGACTTCAAAGTCCCAAACCCCTGACACTTTCAAGCCAGAAATCGCTAGTATAGCACCATGCTCACCTCTAGCGTGAACTAGAACCTCGTGACCCGCTTCTACTAATTTTGCAGCGATTAGACAACCGATAGAACCGGCCCCTAACACAGCAATACGCATGGTCAGACCTCGTGATTAACAAGATGTAGGATGACTTCACCCTCATTCAATTCTAACCATGCAAACGAAACTCCGGTTTCTGGAGCGACTGCAGACACATTGGTTACCTGGCCTGAAGTGAGAACTATGTCATTAGATACATCCCATTGAGGACCGTTTCCATCAAACTCTATGTTCAAGGATACATCGCTAGAGCCAAGGTTCTCGATTATTATTTCATCATTAACAACTTCCAGACTGCCTAACCAATGCTGTGTCATCTCTTCTCCAAGTCCAATGGTTAACAGAGGACCGTTTCTGACAGTGTATAATGTAGGATTGTGCACATTTTGGCAGTCTGCAATAACTGCGCCATCTTCAGCGAATAAACGAATTGATTCATTTGAATCTTCAAGATGATTGTTCGCTACAGGAAGAAGAGACATATTCCATATTCGCGTTCCATTATCAATGGCTAAAGGAGGAGATGGTGTGCCAAGACCGAGGCAATCGCCTTCATGATTTAGAGCTAGGATCGATTGACTAAACATCAATTCCTGCTCATCCAAAACTACCCCCTCATCAGGAATGACTACTACTTTTTCCGCAGAATAATCCGCTTTGAAATGCGCCTGATTGATTTGGAAATCGAATTCCTTCAACCATGACATGTCGTCACCAGACAATGCGTCAATGCAAGCTTCTGGTGAATCTTTGCTAACCGTAACATTACCGTCATCATCCAAGTTACTCCAAGTGGCGAAATTGGGTAATGCTGAGACGTTAATCGAAATTTGAGAAACAGTATTGAGACCAATACAAGATTTTGGATCGTCTAAATCTCCATTAAACTGCCACGAGCCGACAGGGAAAATACTCTGATTTGGCACGATGTTATGTGATATTATTCTATCATCAACTTGCCAAAGTAAATCCATTGATGTCGAGTTCCAATCCTCTAACCATTGGAAACTAAACTTGAGTTTTATTGTTTCAAGAGGTTTGATCTCACCAGAACATGAGGAGTCTTCTACCTCTCCTGATTTACAATCAACATTTGCTAGTTCTGAGGTTCCAAACAGGCCGCCGATATAGGCAACATTCCATTCATGCACAATTAGTGAGGGATTGCTTACAATCATTGTTTGGTTAAACCAACCATCAGCAATTTTCAATTCATCTTCACCAATACTCCACTCGATTTCATCATCCCAACCTTCATCCTCGAAGAAGGGAATTGATGCTGGAAGAGCTAGCATGAAGGATAGGAATAGGATTACTCCAATTCTTCTATGGTCAGCATCGGGTAAACCTTTGAAATCATCAAGAACAATTGGAAGGCGAGGGTCACTACCTTTTGTGATTAGTAATGATGCACACAAAGCCACTACTGGCACCCAAATACTCCAATTAGCAAATGCTCCAAACAAGAATGCAAACAACAGCACTACCATCAATAGCATTACTTGTGTAGAACCAGACCTAGCCTCTGGGATTCCCATTCTTGCAATTAGAATTCTACCTCCGGGGAAAGTAGGAATCGGCAATAATGAAACCCAACCGATGAATGTCAGCGTCATTCCAGCACGAGTTAGAGGATGAGCCCATGAAGTTTTGAGAATCATCGCCAATTCTCCTTCAATGCTCAATCCAATCAATTGAATCAATAAAGGCAGTTCTATTGCGAGAGGAGATGTGGTAAGAGGGACTATATCGGGAGTAATTTTCAGCCCCAAAATAGTGAAAATCATTCCTAAGATGATCATCACCAATGGTGCAGATAATGCTGAATTTCCTAAAGATGAGCGGTCTGGCCACAGACGAGCATCACTTCTCGGCAAAGATGCGAATCCAAGAATACCAAATGGCCACCAAACCATCGCAGGGCCTGGTATTGGGAAAAGATGAGGCAAGTGGACTCCCTTTTGTTCAGCGACCCATTTTTGAACAAATGAGGCGAATATCAGTGCGCCAAATAGCGGCACAGTATAACCAAAAAAGGCATCTAAAGTCACATTTGAGAAGAACCAACCATCCTCTGGCCTTGCACCCTCCATCCACATTTCACCTGCTAGCAAAGTAGTCAATATGGAAAGAAGCCACATTGATGCAATGAATTTAGGAGATGGCCACTGGTTGGTAGGGTGAGGAATAAGTTGCAAAATCCAAGGATCATCAGGGTATAATCTAGCGCTATAACTTAGTTTTCCTAAGTGCTGATTGATTGCAATAAGCACTTCGTGCATATCTTCGTTTTCTTTTTCAGTAACCAAGTAGGTAGGCGTTCTTCCGCCAATGTCTTCCAATACATGGCAGTATCTTGAGAGAACACGCTGGAGTAACTCACGGCGACTCCATGATTCCTTGTGGACTGGAATGACTTCTTCTTCAGACATAGAGCAAGCCTCCCAATGTTGCTTGGGTGACAACCGACCTCAATGAATGAATCGGGTGCAAATCACTTATTCTTGAATCGCTTAAGACGGAATGTTTCTTCCCTTTCCATCTCTTCAAGTCTCAATTGAATGAATACTCTAGCCTCTTCCAACTCAGGTATGACCTTGAACTCAAGAGCGTTTACACGTCGCTTGGTTGCTTCGATTTCTGCCAAAAGGCGCTTAAGAGTCGCTTCCATTTCAGCAGCTTTGACCATTCTCTCAATCAGATTTCCAAATGAATCAGCAGCTTCATCGATGTACGGTGAAGAACCTGTGAAACCGATTGACCTCTCACCAAAGGCTTGCTTTAGATTGGTTCCTGAAACGGATGGAACTACAACACCCATGATGTTTCTGCGTTCGACCTCAACTTCAGGTGATGCAGAGTTTGCAATCGCAGCTGAGCGAACTTTCAGTCCTCCCTCAATCGCATTTGCAAGGTCGATTCTAGACTTCGCTAGAACGTAGGATTCGGTAAGTTCCCTTTTCGCCTTAATCATATCAGAAAGTAGGGTCCTGAATTCGTGGAACAATCCATCACGCTTCATCTTTAGCAGTTTGTAACCATTCTTGGTCTGCTTGATACGACGCTTGAGGTTAATCAGCTCGCTACGGGTTGGGGTAATGTCCAATGCCATGTGATTTCACCTCCTAAATTCTCCACTAAGAAAGGTTCACTCCCTGTTATCAGGGTGGTACTTCTCAATCCACTTCTGGTCAAGACGTACAAGATACTTGGTGTCAATATCAGACATCAAAGTCCAGCACAGGTCTAGAGTTTCATCGATAGAGCGGTCTTCGTCACGGGATTGTCTCAGGAACTTGTCCTCGAAAACACCAGCGAAGTCAAGCAATTGCTTGTCACGCTCATTCAGTGCATCTTCACCGACAATCGCTACAAGTCCACGTAGTTCACGACCTTGTGCATATGCTGCATACATTTGGTCAGAGACTGATTTGTGGTCTTCACGAGTGGTCTTTGCACCGATACAGGAACCCATCAGACGAGATAGTGATGGAAGAACGTTGATCGGTGGGTAGATACCTGCTTGGTGCAGTTCACGAGAGATAACAATCTGTCCTTCAGTAATATATCCTGAAAGGTCTGGAATCGGGTGAGTAATATCGTCACCAGGCATGGTTAGAATTGGGAACTGTGTGATACTTCCCTTCTTACCCTTTACGATTCCAGCACGCTCGTATAGCATAGCTAGGTCAGTGTACATGTAACCAGGGTAACCACGGCGTCCAGGTACTTCTTCACGAGCAGCACCAATCTGACGAAGAGCGTCACAGTAGTTGGTCATGTCAGTGTAGATAACCAATACGTGGTAATCCTTCTCGAATGCAAGGTACTCTGCAGCAGTTAGAGCCAGACGAGGAGTAATGATTCTCTCGACCGCTGGGTCGTCTGCTAAGTTTACGAATAGTACCGCATTTTCTAGCGCACCTGTTCGCTCCAAGTCACTACGGAAGAAGTTGTATTCTTCAGAAGTGATTCCCATTGCACAGAATACTACAATGAACTCTTGATCTGAATCTTTCAACTTTGCTTGACGAGCAATCTGTAGAGCAATGTCATTGTGTGGTAGACCAGATGCTGAGAAAATTGGCAGCTTTTGTCCACGAACTAGTGTAGTACAGCAGTCAATTGCACTGATTCCAGTTTGAATGAAATCGTGTGGGCTCTGGCGAGAGTAGGGGTTGATTGCCGCACCGATGATATCTGCATCTTCTTCTGCAACAATTTCAGGTCCTCCGTCCTTTGGTCGGCCTGCACCGTCAAGAATACGGCCGATTAGGTCGTCAGATACAGGGAGTTTAAACACGTCTCCCATGAATTTCACACCAGTGTTTAGGTCAACACTAGCGGTTCCTTCGAAAACCTGAACGATTACAAGTTCGTCAGAGGTGTCAAGAACCTGTCCGTTCTTTATTGAACCATCATTCATACGTAGTTCTACGATTTCTCCGAATGCTACAGGTTCAGTCTTGTTCAAGAAGACCAGAGGTCCCTTGACGTCAGTGATTGTTCGATATTCCTTTCCAGACATTTCTATTCCTCCTAGTTCTCCTCAACCGCTGCTGCGATTTCTTCATTCATTTTGTTCACGAGTCCATCGATTTCTTCTGAATAAGTAGATTCGAAACGACCACGCATCAATTCAGTTCTAGCAGGAACGTTCACAACATCCTGTAGTTCTGCTCCAGCAGCCATTGCACTCTTTGCAGACTCCTGGAAAGTTAAGATAGCCTTAGCCATCTTGTAGTGTAAATCAACTGAACAGAAAGCATCTACTTCATGGAAACCATTCTGTTGCAAGAAGTATTCACGAATCATACGGGCAACTTCAAGGGTAAGTTGCTGGTCTACAGGTAGAGCATCAGAACCGACTAACTGTACAATTTCTTGCAATTCAGCTTCAACCTGAAGCAGACTGCTGATAGCGGTTCTGATTTCAGGATAATCCTGTCCAATCTCGTCACGGAACCATTGGTCTAGTGATGGAGGGTACAGGCTGTAAGAAGAAAGCCAGTTGATTGCAGGGAAGTGTCTCTGTCTAGCAAGACCAGCATCTAATCCCCAGAATACCTTCACGATACGAAGAGTACCTTGTGAGACAGGTTCTGAAATGTCACCACCAGGCGGTGATACCGCTCCGATAACAGTTACTGAACCATCGTCACCGTTCA
>DAGO01000065.1:12709-13690 GCA_002498185.1 Euryarchaeota archaeon UBA10
TATCCTTCTTCACCAGGCATTTCTTCCAGACGGGATGAAATCTCACGCATTGCTTCTGCCCAGCGGCTGGTTGAATCAGCCATTAGAGCAACATCGTATCCCATATCACGGAAGTATTCCGCGATTGTGATTCCTGTGTACACAGATGCTTCACGAGCAGCTACAGGCATGTTTGATGTGTTTGCAATCATGACCGTTCTGTTCATCAGAGGCTTACCAGTGTTAGGATCGATTAGGTGAGGGAACTCATCCAGTACTTCTGTCATTTCGTTTCCACGCTCTCCACAACCGATGTAGACAACAATCTGTGCGTCGGAGTACTTCGCTAGAGATTGCTGAGTAACTGTTTTTCCAGACCCGAATGGACCAGGAATACCCGCTGCGCCACCCTTCGCCAGTGGGAAGAGGAAGTCGAGGATACGCATACCGGTAATCAGTGGAGTATCAGGTGCATACTTCTGCTGATATGGACGAGGAGTACGTACAGGCCACTTTTGCATCATCTGCATGGTAGTGCCATCTTCAAGGGTACATACATCCTCTGTCACGTTGAAATCTCCAGAAGAGATTGTCTTGACCGTTCCACCCTTTCCTGGTGGAACCATAATCTTGTGAACGATTGTCTCGGTTTCTTGGACTGTACCAATCACTTGTCCGCTGACAACTTCATCGCCCTTGGAAACAGTGGCTTCGAATTTCCACTTCTTTTCCATGTCGAATCCATCTGCATCAACACCTCTTGTGATGAATACACCCATGACTTCTTCGAGAGTAGCCAGCGGTCGCTGAATACCATCATAGATTTGGGTTAACAGTCCAGGTCCTAGTGCGACGGACAGTGTTTCACGTGTGTTCAGTACCGGTTCGCCTGGGCGAATACCGCTGGTATCTTCGTACACCTGAATGACCGCTTTATCGCCGTGCAACTCGATGACCTCACCCATGAGACCTTCGTGCCCTACACGAACCACATCATACATT
>DAGO01000028.1 GCA_002498185.1 Euryarchaeota archaeon UBA10
GGCGCAACCTCTCGAATCAATTTTGCTGATGCATCGATGTCAGGTTCCATCCTATCTTCATCCCAAGGATAGGTTGAGAGGTTTAGGTCACGTAATCCAACAGCACCCATGCGCGCATGAGAGATATGTCCGCCATCAGCTGTTGACACTGCTGTGATATCATCACCGGGTTTAGCGAGCGCCTTCAATGCTGCAATGTTTGAAACCGTTCCGCTAGTAGATTGAATATTGGCAAAAGGAACGTCGAACAGTTTTTTGGCAAGATTGATTCCCAATTCTTCGATAGTATCGAAATCGCCACATCCTTGGTAGTATCGTTTGTAAGGTAGACCTTCTGCATACCTTCCATGTAGGTCACTGGATACGATTTTCTGTACCATCGGAGACACAATATTCTCACTTGCAATCATCCCTAAACCATCACGATACAATGTACCGCTATCAGTTACAGCTTCCAAAACGGTTTGAGCATGATTCAGATTTTCAGGACTCGCTTTCCAGTCGCCTCTAGAACCAATCATGCATATGCCTTATCCATTCGGCCTTTGACCCTTTGGAATCTAAGTTCGATTGAATTATCTCAACTTGGCCTTCGAGGACCGCCTTGCCTTGTAGCACGAGATTGTCTCTCTGACCTAATTGTGTTGTGAGGAATTCCTTTGCGACTGAGGTTCGTGGACATAATTTCTCTTTGTCCTCGACTACGTCCCAGTGGCTTTGCAGCACGACCTGATTTACGCTGAATTTGCTGGGCACGGCCACGATATGCAACTGGTCCTACGAGTCTTTCCATTGCTGGAACATCCGAACCCTCTTCCTTCGGTCGCTTAAGCCACCAACCCGGAGATAGATTCTGCATTCGTGCATCACGCTCCCTCTTCATCGAATTTGCACGGCGAGCCAATTTTGGTCGCACCGACCTTTCACTCTCTTTAGGGACCAAGTTAGTCATCCATCCCGGGAATCCAATATCATACACTACTCCGTTGATTGTTAACAACATCCCAGATAAAAGCAAATGTGTACCTACTGGTAATTCACTTCGCTGCATTTTGATTTTGTGTCTTCGCATACGCTTGGCGTAGGCCACCATAGCTTTCTGGTCTCTGTGACGAATCACCTTGTTCTGCTGTTTACTGAAGCGTCTAGCACTTTGATGCACGAAAATCAAACCGAATGCAATACCGATTCCTTCGAGCATTCCGATCTCTCCAGAAGCATAAATTCCTGCTAACAGCCAGATCGGAGTTAGGACCCCCCAATTGAAAACTTGAGATATAATTCCAGAGGTATATCTAGGAGTCATTTTCTTTTCAACCGCAGCAGCAGCGGTGATCATTATGTTGGCGTTGACGGCTTCGTCTACTCCTCCTTTCACCATTAGTGCTGCAATTGGATTTACAGGAGCGTCATCAATCCATCTTCGCGAGCGCTTTGTTAGTGCCTTGGTCAAAGCAACTTCAAGAACATCTTCGTCGTCATCACTCTTAGGTCGACCCAGTATATTGGCTAGAGCACGAACTCTAGGGTCAAATGGATCTGTCTCTTCGAGTTCTGTTAGAACACTCAATGCGCTATGCCATTCACCCTTGTCAACTAAACACAAAGCGGCTGCAATTCTGGGCCGGGACATTAGAGGATTCTCACGTACCAAGCGCAATGCAATATCCATCGCTTCTTTGTGCATGTTTTGAGCACGCAGTAGTGCTATGTGTGAGAGCCTTGCATTAATCGAAATGTTGTCCTTATGCAATGCTCCGTCTACAGGTTGTGGGCTCCAAGAACGCAGCATTCTCATCAAATCATTGAGGTGGTCGATGCAAGGATTGTTTTCCCAATCCCACAGGTCATCTTCATCTACAGAACCATTCCAAGGGTCAAACCATTCACAGATGAACGCCAATAACTCAGGCTCATCATATCCTTCTGGTTGCTGAAGGTTGTGAAGAGCTTCTCTTGCAGCATCAAGCCTGCGACACGCTATGTGACCTGCAGCAATGATCATCCTTGCCTCATCATTATCTCCACCGGATTGTGCTAGAACTTTCTTTGCTTCCTCTATCGCAGATGGCCACAGACCACGTATTGCCATCTCAATCATTCTTGCACGACTCTTTGCTAGGCGAACTACTGCTTCATCCTCACCTATGGAGCGTTCTTGGAATCTAATCAATGCATCCAAATCATTGTTCAATGCGGATTCTTCGACTAAATCGAACATCCAATTTCCACCACCGCTCATGATGGCACCTTCTCTTCTTTGGTCAGGATTTAGATCGAACTTCAGATTGCGAAGTGAATTGAATTTTGAAACAGAGAGAACCCAAGTAAGTAAGAAAATTGTTTGACCTACAGCGATGAAAATCCAAGTTACTAGCAGACGGTATTCTTCATCAAAACCTCTACCTTCAAACCACTCGATAAATGGCATTAAATCTCCAAATTCCTTGTAGCAAACTAAAATCAAAAGTAAGGCAGTGTAACCACTAAATCCTGCAAATGCGAAGTACAGAACTCTAGCTTGGGCTTTATCTTCCGAGCGAATTTCTCTAGGGGTTGCCAATAGTACTCCGCCAAGTCCACCAAATGATTGCCCTCCAAGGAACAGGTTTCGTATAAGTTCGAAAATGAATGCTAGACCTACAATCGCAATATTTAGCGACAGATATGCTGCCAAAACTTCAGGCAAGCTCTTGAGTGCTTCCCATTCCGCAAGCAATGGATTCTCTTGAATCTGAAGGTATACTTGATGACCTAAAATTCCTCCATAGTTCAAAATCTCTTCAGAATTCGCAGGGTCATTTATCATAACCAAAGCAACAGTAACTATACCATTGATTGCCGTAATTGGCATAGTTAGCAAGAATAGAATTAGAATAAATGCAAATGCTCGTCCAACGAATCCTAGTTTCTTAGCATCGATTGGGTTTGGCCTCCCTAGCCATGTTCGGTATTTACCAATCATCAGCATATTCCAGGATGCACCCATAATCCTACCATATGCTAGAATAGTGGGGCCCATGAAAACTAAACCAGCGATTGCAAATGCAAGGGGTTTTTGCGATTCGTCAATTCTAGGAATGAGTAAGAGGTATGTTCCAATAGCGACCGCAAATAAACCGACTAAGGTGCCTGTTCGCCTGAAAAATAATTTGAAGAATTTATTCTTAACTACTCCAATACGCTTACCCACGAGTTGGCCATTTAGAGACTCCCAAGGTGAAATTAGAATGGGGATCAGTACAAGTAGACCCATCAAAAGAAGGTTTGGAAGATAGTACACTTCTGCATCGAAAATTAGTTCCGAAATCAGAAGAAGAACTCCTGTCATTGCCATCATGTATAGTGCGATTCCAAATCCAACATTCGGCAATTGCAGAAGACGCTTAACGCCGCCTCGACCCTTAGTTAGACTGTGCACTTCATACAATCCATCATCTATCTCGAAACCAACTTGTAAACCTGAAAGTTGGGATGGTATCATCCACTTCCAAAGAATAAGTGCAGTAAAGAATGCAACTAAGAAGGGTATTGCGTGGTTTATTGACAAGTTTGCTGGATTCTCAATTGTCCCTGCACTTGCTAATGGTATGAAAACCAAGCAAGTCAGAAATGCGAACAGCCACCTCCTCATCGCTGTAGCGTGTGGGAATGACTTCATGACTTCTTCGCCAGCCTGTGGCGTTTAAGGAATGAATCAATCCGGTCAAAAGCTGTGTTCAATGTATCCTCATCCGCCAAATATACAATTCGGATATGCCCCTTTCCTTTTTCCGAAGAAAATCCGCTACCATGAACTACTAACACATGTTCTTCATGGAGTAAACTTAGGACAAACTCCTTGTCATTTTTTGACCAATATTCATCAGTCAAACGAGCGAACATGTAGAAGGCACCACCCGGGACTTCAACTTCTAGACCATCGATATCTGCAATACGATTTAGGCAAAGTTGCCTTCGACTCTGAACCTTAGCAGAATGCTCTGACATCCATCCACGGTCCCCTTCTAGTCCTGCCAGGTATCCTAATTGAGCAGGAGTACTAGCGCACAACCTAGAACGTAACAACCGCTCTATGCCGTCTCTAACATCGACCAAAACATTTGTTGGGTCATGAATTGCCATGTAGCCAATCCTCCATCCTGGAGCATAGTACACCTTTGAAACACCATTTAGTGCGAAAACAGGAACATCTTGTGAGAGTGATGCTACAGAGACATGCTCACCTGTAAAGTCAAGTCCGTCGTAAATTTCATCTGCAACAATCATACAATTCGGCCATTTTTTTGTGATGGATAACAATTTGTTGATTTCATCAGGCCCTGCAACATTTCCTGTAGGATTATTCGGGTTTATCAAAACCAACAAGCGAACATTAGAGTCCATTTTCGATTCGATATCGTCTAAATCTATACCCCATCCATCATCTGATTTTAATGCATATTCGATGGTCTTAGCCCCATACATTTGAGGATAAGCCATGTAAGGAGGATAATGAGGACCAGGTGCTAATACCTTCGAACCTTCTTCTAGAGTTGCTGCAAAAATTATCTGTAAAGCCTCTGTAACCCCGTGGCATACATAGACATCATCTTCATTGCAATTCCAACCCTTGCTTGTTTCATCTGCAGCAATCGCCGAACGTAGTTTGGGGAGCCCATATGATGGTGAGTAACCATTGTTTCCTGAAGCTAATCCTTCACGGTATGCTTCAACCATGTGTTGGGGCGTAGGCAATCCAGGGTACGCAATAGGGTCGCCAATATTCAACTTGATAATTTCATGCCCCTCCGCTTCTAACTTAGTTGCTGGAACAACTACATCCCGAATCGCATATTCGATCGTCGAAGCACGAGAGGATACAGGAATCACGCTATTCCACCCATCCTGCAAATCTCATCATATTGCTCTTTAGAAACTGGCTGAACAGATAATCTCTGACCTCGCTGTACAAGGGGCATATCGTCTAGTGCAGGATTGGCTTTGATGTCGACTAAACTAACCATCTCCATTTCTTGAACTGCTTCAATATCCACCATTATCCATCGAGGATTTTCCGGAGTAGATTTTTCGTCGAAATATTTGCTATTTGAGTCCCAAGATGTATGGTCAGGGTATCCTTCTCGACACACTCTAGCAATTCCTGCAACATGTGGAGGCTTTGTATTTGAGTGATAAAAAAGGACCATGTCGCCCAACTTCATCTTATCACGCATTATGTTTCTCGCCTGATAATTCCTTACACCATCCCAATGGGTTGAGACATCGGCAACCAATTGAGAATAAGGGTAGACATCGGGCTCGGACTTCATCAACCAGTAGTTCACCATGTAGGGGCCGTCTAAGCGACATCCCTTAGATTTCACCATGCATCGCCATGGTCAGGAATTAGGGTAGCATCGACAACATCGATATCCCCTCTGGCTGCAACTCGCCCTAATCCAAGCTTTCTCGCCATTGAACTAGCACCACCGGTTGAGCCAATTCCGAGTTCTTCTAGTAGCACGAAAATTGCCGGTAACAAAATCAGTGCACTCGCTGCTGCAATCCACAACAGAATGATGATTACTGTAATGAACGGTTTGATTTCAGGAATTGGTATCTGGTATGCGGTAATCATTCCTAGCGTGGTTACCGTTGCGGCTTCAAACAGTGACATTCCAGTACTGACAGTTGATGTCCGTATAGCTTCGATGCCTCCGCCTAATTCGCGTATACGGTTGGCTATGTGAATTGAGAAATCAACTCCTACTCCAACAAGAATCGAACCAATCATTACTGTAACAAGCGAGAGTGATACATCCATTTGCCACATTACTAGCCACTGAAGTGCTACCGTTGCAATAACGGGAGCTGTTGTCCAGAATGAAAATCTAATGTCTTTGAACACAATAGCAAGAGTCATCAAAGTCAATGCTACTGCGAATCCAAGGGAAGACCATTGGCTGCCAACAATCAGTTCGTTAACTGCAATAGCAGTTGCAGCAACTCCTGTTAGATCACCGGCGTTGATATTACCTTCGTAATCCCTTGAAGTGTAATCGTTTACTTGTGCAACAGCCTCGGAGGTTTCTGCAACCGGAACGAATGGCATATCGACATAGATCAGGTTTCTACTATAATCATCAGATATGAATAATCCACGTGTTTCATCAGTTAGGCTGGAATAAAATACATTCAGCAAGAAGCGCTCAGCATTCTCATTCTCCGTACCGTTGGCTCTCGGTGCGGTTAGAACTTCCCAGAATGTCACATCTTCAGAATATTGACGATT
>DAGO01000024.1 GCA_002498185.1 Euryarchaeota archaeon UBA10
GCAACAGACGAGACATTCTCATTCGTCGACAATAAAGAAATTGTTTCTGAAGCACCTCAGTATATAGAAACTGGTGAATCTCAAGAAGAGCAAAGTGAGTTCGAAGGGTTCGGCTCAATGTTTGATTGATCACTCTTCTTCATCGCTCGCCATAATTGGCTTACCGTCAGAGATCACGAGTCGCACGAATCCCATTATCCAACCATCGCTTCTTGGACGGCCTAAATCTGGTCTTGGCTCATTTAAGAGAACTTTACCACACGCTTTGCACCTTACACATGTCACTTCCCACATTGGTTGGGCAAACGCGCAACAAGAATCTTCAGAGTCCGAAACATTTCGGGTTTGCTGTAAGCGCATAGCCATTTGTTTCGTGCATGGAGCCTCCTCTCCAGCAAAGAATCCTGTTACTCTTGAGAGAACTAACCAACCCGAAACCGTCCACAAACCGAATCCGAAAGGAGCAGAACCGTGAGCGAGACTGACCCAACCAAATGTTAGCGGAATGATTGCGAATACTAACGCCAGCCAGTAGAAAAGCCGCATATGTAGAACTCTTTGGATGAGGTGCGCATCAACATAAATTGGTTCAGGATGAGGAGGAAATTGCTCATTCCAAGATTTTACACGAGGGAAAGTCAAGAACGGAATCCTGGTAATCATATAGGCCAATACAGCCCCACTGAAGAACTCAAAAGATTCAATCCACATTTCAATCGCCGCGCAGACGCTTTAGGACAACTTCCGTCTTGTCCATACCAAGTGAGATGTCATCCCTAGAGATGGTGTATGCAAACCTAAGATGACCCTCGCCTGAAGGACCAAATGCACTACCTGGAGAACAAAGAACTCCGCCTTTTAGTAATTCAAGAGCGACTTCCTCGCTACTCATCCCGGGAACTTCCACCTTTGGAAATACGTAAAATGCACCCTCTGGAACATGGCATTGCACTCCCGGCATATCATTCAATCTAGAGCAGATTATGTCTCTCCTGGCCTTGAACTCTGCACACATTTCATCAGGATAATCATCAGCTTCATTGATTGCAGCAAGTACTGCGTACTGCATTGCATCATTAGAACAGGCTGTAATGTAATATTGCAATTTAATCATTTGATTCATTGCATCTTTGTTTGCAGACATAATGTATCCGATTCTCCAGCCGGTCATTGCATAGGTCTTCGAAAATGAATTGATGAGAATGACTCTTTCATCATCACTACCGACAAATGATACGTGCTCATTATCGAACACGATTCTATCATACACTTCATCGGTAATGATCCATAGGTCATGGCGTTGGGCGAATGTTAACAATTCATCTCTCTGTTCAGTTGTAATCGTAGCGCCTGTTGGGTTTGAGGGGAAATTGTATAGAATCGCAACTGTATTCTCGTCGACCAGACTCTCAAGATGCTCTATTGTTGGAACAAATTCGTTCTCGAATAGACATTCGTAAAATCTTGGTTCTCCACCCCAAAGCCCAACATCAGGGCCGTACAGAGGGAAGTATGGTTCTGGGAGAAGGACATTCTTACCTGGGTCAACTAATGATGCAAAAATATTGAGCAGAGCGTTCGTTCCGCTCATTGTCATGCATACATTGCCTTCATCAAGGCCCGGGCTAAGGTGGTGCCATGATTCTGCAATTCTCTTGCGCAACGCCGGAAGTCCAGCAGTGGTCGTATACTTATTGTGTCCATCATTCATAGCTTGGTACATCGCATCAATTGCAATTTTTGGAGGCTGAAAATCAGGCTCTCCTAAGCCGAATGAAATAACATCGTCACCAGCCATGTCAAACATTTTCCTAACGCCTGTAGGTTGGATGTCTAAAGCACGCTTGGAGAATCCACGCATGTAAGGACGAAAACGAGCCTACTTTTCAAGATGAGCCATCTTCCACGTCATCTTCCACGAGTACAGCCTCTAATGGCACCTCATCATCCGGAAGTGGAATGTCACCTGATTTTTCTGAAACAACCGCTAGTTGTAGAGGTTCATCTTCACGCTGGTTTATGGCAACCCATACTCCGAAAATGATTACTGCGAAAGTTACAGTAGCGATAAACAAAGTTCGGCCGAGAGAATCACCACTGCCCATTGCATCGACATTGCCGCCACCGACCACTGTATCCCATGAGATCATTGACGATGCTCCATCACCATCTACTCCTCTAACAATAATCATGTTGTAACCGCTTGGAAGATTATCTGTATCTACAGTGAACATGAATTCAAACGACTCGTAGGTGCTCATTGCGCCTTCAACGGATTCGTACATGACTTCAGTCCACGTTTCACCACCATCTGTGGAATACTCAATCTTCTCCATCGCTGCTCCTCGAGACCAAGCAAGGCCTGTGTATGTATTGACTGTACCTTGGGTTGAGATATTCTCGATGTGGACTTGTAAATCTAAATTCATATCAGAAGTAGAAATTCCTGTCATGTTTAGATATTGAGCTGTCCAAACCGCATCATGACCGTGAACTAGTCCCCATCCGAAGTCCTTGTTCCAATGTGGGTCGTGCTCAGGTTGGCTTGCTTCACCCATTCTAGTTGCAGTTGAACGGAGAATTTCTCTTATCACGAGAGGATTGATTTCATCATTTACTTCCATCATCAATGCGATAATACCAGTGACTGCGGGTGTTGCATAAGATGTTCCTGAACCTCTTCCAGTGTATCCATTTTGTGAAGCATCGCCTCCTAGGAAGTTGTTACATCCACCAGATGTAACACATGCTTCAGCTTGTATGATGTTAGTTCCTGGCGCAGTAACATCGGGTTTCATCTCATCAATTGGGTTTGAGTTCCCATTATCTCTTCTTGGACCTCGACTGGAATAGGAAGCAATCTCGTCATCATCTCTGTCGATTGTGTTCAAATCATTAGTTGCTCCAACCGTTATTGAAAGCGAGGAAGAGCCCATTCCAGACAAACCATCGTTATCAGGACCATCATTACCTGCTGCTACGCTCACAGTAACTCCTGCAAGGGTTGCTTCGTCAAGGATTCGGGAGTGCATGTCTTCGCCATCACTTCCACCGTTTTCATGGCTGGTGATTCCCCAAGACAGAGAGATGATATCGATGCCGTACAGGCTTTCATCTACGCCTGGCCATGCAGTGTCTTTGTTGTCAATAATCCACTGCAAACCGTTCATTGCGGACTCATAGAACTCTTGAGAAAGAAGATAATTTTCGAATGGTCCGGCACCAGCATCTGTTCCGATTCTTACATCGATAAGGCTTGCATTAGGGGCAGAACCTTCGAATCCAGTTTGCTCTCCATTTGCATCCAAACCTGTTGCTGCAGCCATTCCCATGCACGCAGTACCGTGTTGGTTTCCGTCATCTGGATCGAAGGAGCCATCGGTTTCACGACCACCTGCAAGGATACATTCTGGGTCTGTGTGTACGAAACAAACCGCATCATAGCCAGCTACGAACTTATCCTTCAGACCAGGGTGCTCGTTGTCTGTCCCGGTATCGACCATTGCAATGTTAATTCCAGCACCCTTCATTGGGCTGTGATTCCATGCAGTGTGCGGATATTCTTCTGACTGTTCAGCCAAGATGTTAGGAGTTTGAACGTCTCCCCAAAGTATCACTTGACCGTATCTCTCAACCATTACGACACCATCGATTTGAGACAAATCCCAAGAATCTGTTGAATTGATTACTCCCAATAATACTGCGTCTACTGCTTCGATAACATCTGTTATCTGATAGCCTAGAGATTCTAAGTGAGCAACATCGGAATCAGTAACATCTCTGGCATAAGAGAGGCCGATTCCTGCTGGACCATCCAATGTTTCTAGGGAATCATGGATTCCATTCCTGTTTGAATCTAAGGTGGTTCTTTCCCACCAATCCAACTCTTCGTGAATTACTGGAGTCATTTGTGGAATTACTGTCGTCCAACCTTCTTCGTGGTCAACTTCGTTTCCAAGCGAACCAGTCAACGGAGCCATGAACAAAAGCAGACAAATGAATGTGAAACCTTGACGCATACCTTTCCCCAACCTTTCTGAATATATCTCCAATCATCAATATGTTGGTTTGATGATTAATTGAATATGGTGGGAGCACAGGGATTTGAACCCCGACCGGCTGGTATCTTCTGATCCGCCACTAAGTTTTGTGTGTACGGCTGGTGGCGGGAGTCACAGGTCGGTCTTCCAGTTGATCATCACAATCTTCAGACCTTTACCATTCGTCATTCCCGTGCAACTGGAGCCAGCTATACTACCAGGTTATACTATACTCCCCCGTATTGTTTACC
>DAGO01000017.1 GCA_002498185.1 Euryarchaeota archaeon UBA10
TTCGATGGGCCTGCAAATGTACTGATTTGTCCGAATTTGGCTTCTGCAAATATTGCTTACAAGTTGCTAGAACAATTAGGCGATGCTGAAATGACAGGTCCTATTTTGGATGGCTTAGACAAGCCAGTTCAGTTACTAGCTAGGGCAGACGGAGTTCGTCATATAGTCAACATGGCAGCGATTTGCGCATTAGATGCGATTAGACAAGAATCGTACTGGTCTAGTCTTTGATTTGGATAACCTTTCCTTCAGAATCTAAGCCCCAAGTGGCTCTTTTAGGTCGCCAGAATGCTCCGGTTACAAAGCCCGCACAAAGGCCGCCGAATAGCAGATTTGCCCAACCATCAATTGCGTATGAAGAGAAACCTCTGAGTATTGGAATTGTGAAACTAGGAATGATTCCTAAAATTGTGGTCCAGAATAATTCACTGCGAATATTTGTTGCCAAATTTGCATTATCTGGAACTCTGGGAGCCTCCCCGTATCTTTTTGGTGAAACAACCAGTCTGAAACCAACTTTTGGAAGCGGTCTATCCCCTGGAGTAGTAACTTGCGCGTACACACCCTCGCGAGTGGGATGCGCAGATTGTGAAACCCTGTGACCTGACATTGGCCCGATCATTTCTCCAATTCTTGGTCTACCGTCTAATGTTGCTCCACGATGGTTGCCAGTAGCTTCATCTGCCAATAGTTCAGTCCATCCACAAGGAAGGTTGATCAAGGATTCAGCAGCTTTCCATTCAGCCTGACTCGGGCGTCTGACATCGTCATCAAAATGTTCGGCTAGTTTCGTACACACCTTCTCAACATCATCATGAGTAATCATGTCTTTGAGTTCATCAGAATCATCCTCTTCGCCAATAATTTGTGCAAATTGAGATTTAGAAATTGGTGATTCCAAAATCATGAATGCGGGTAGGTCTACCCGATGCCTCGGTCTTTCGCTTGCGTAGACCCATGCTCCTTTGTCAATTCCAAGATAGATCTGACTTGAATCTATCTTGATGAATCTCAGACCAAATGGTCCTTCAACGATATCCATGTTCACACCTTCAGGGTTGCTTCTATGGCACGATACCAGTTCATTCCAGCCTCATGGTCTTCAATTTGTGAGAACTGTGGATAGGGAGATATTGAGCGAACATAACCAAATGCGGCTAAGTCAACCAAATCAGGAGTGTCTCCGCCGAAAAATGTATTTCCATCGAATTGGTTGGTGAATTCACTCAGTAAATCATGCCACAATTTTTTGGGAGTTCTACCGTCTTTTTTGACTCTCTTTTTCGCAATAATCCCCCACATTACTGGAAATCCTGCCCAAGCATACAAGCGCTTTGAAAAGAATCCGAATTTTTCAAGTTTGGAAACTCGAGTGGTTGTCTTCAGAGCTGAACCAAGACTTCCATACAGAATTGGAATAGTTGCTTTTGACATGTGTAAGTCAACCCAATCCATCCATTCGTCACGCCGCTCTTCATCATCACTTGACCATAATTTCCCGCCATTATGAATAGTGTCAATATGCTTCATAATTGGTGTTGAATCTACATGAACATCGTTGTTAGAATCAACCCAAACAGGGACTTTATTCCATTCAGGTGCGCTTGGCAAAGTCTTCTTTGTGCGCATAGGATTTACCTGAATTCTTTCATGAGGAATATCGAGGTGTTCAAGCAGACCACGCACCTTCCAGCAGAAGGGGCATGTGTACAACATGTGCAGTTGCCCGGCATTCGCCATGAACCGGGGGGGCAGCCACTCCTTCATGATTCATCCGTATCTCTGGTTCCCTCTGGTCTCCAGCCAGGTTTCCAAAAGTTGAGATCATCTAACCACTTAGAGAACTCATCATCTGAGCAATTAAGTAGCCTAAATGCACGCATGTTTAGCCCTTCTAGAAGTGAATCTTCCATCACTCCATCACGGTTAGCATCACTCCATTCTCCGGCCATCTGTCGAATCTGCCGGCGTGCTTCTTCGGGCGCGTCGAAGTTTCTTTCACAGACTTCTTGTAAATCTGAAAGCCACGAACGGGTGTCTCTGCGAATAACATCAGGGATTGGCCGAGTCACTGACTTTTTCTTGAACGGCCACCAACCCATGTACTCGGCTTGGGTTTTACATCAATAGTCTTGGGGGTGAACTGTTTGGGATTAACATGGGCCGAATCATTGTTCATTTGCATGGGCGTGCATCAGATTCCAAAATGAACTCCTTGATTGAGGATTATTCTGCAAGATTGAAATCGAAAGTAAGGATTGAGATTCATAATTCAAAATTGTCTAGCCAAGAGTACCTGACAAAACTGCCAAGTAATGCAATACTATTGGATGAAGGAGGAGAGATGATGACTTCAGTAGGCTTTTCCAAGAGGTTTGATGATTGGACGATTTCTAGTGATGACGTTCACTTAGCAATCGGGCCAGCAGATGGTTTTCCCAAGGAGCATAGTTACTCTTGCATTTCATTGTCTAAGATGACCCTCCCTCACGAATTAGCTGCGGTAGTTCTGATGGAACAATTGTACAGGGCAAACGAAATTTCCCGTGGAAGTTCTTACCACAAAATTTGACAAAAGACCAAGAATAAGTCGCCCCACCCGTGGCACATGGAGAACTGGTGGTTCTTACTGTTGGAGTTCGCAATTGCGCTTACTCTAATTTTGATGAGCAGCCGCCAACCGTTCCCAGGGCCATCGAAAAGATATGGTAGCGTTTTGCTAATCATCGCTCTTCTACTTCTCATTGGTGAAACTGGACCGAGGCCTACGAGTGTAGAGGTACACTTGTACGTGTTACTAGCTTATGGCTCGCTAGGATTAGTTCGTGGAGTTCACAATATGTTGGTCACTCGAGAAGAGGTAATTGTTGCACCATTTGCAGGGATTCTGTTTTCGGTATCTGCTACTGCAATAATGGCTGGCCAATGGGATTCATTGACTTCGTTTGAAGAGTATGCTGCATTCGCAACTATCGTCGTAATTGGTGGTTGTCAGACTTGGTTAGTATTCCGTGGATTATTGATTGGAAGACTTCCTCTCGCATGGTCCAAAGCGGGCCTTGTTGCTCTAGAAAGAGGCCAAGTTTCCGGGCCGCATGGAGCTTTAGAGTGCTTTGAGAAGTCTTGGGATCTTGAAGAAGAGCACCTCAATCCAATGGCATGGCTAGCACTCGAAAGGATTCACACATTCATAGGAAATGATGCTGAAGCATCACATTGGGGTAGAAGATTAGCGGAATCTGGTGGCGAAGAAGCGGTTGCTAAGGAGTGGATAGACGCCATCGAATCTGCTCTTGGTAGACTCCGTCCATCCAGCGAAGAAGAATGAGTTACTGCTCTGTATGTATCAATTCTGATACAAAACGGGGTTTCATTTAATAGGAACGA
>DAGO01000007.1:0-7407 GCA_002498185.1 Euryarchaeota archaeon UBA10
GATAGTGGTGAGCAGTGTGAAGAAGTATTGGACACCCCTTGGATTCACGCATACCCCGACAATGATGTGGAGTCAGTAAAGATATCTGGTCGTAATTTGGCTCAAGGAATCGTTGTACTGAATTGGAGTGTCAGCGCTAGTGATGGCGGTATAGAACCCTTGCCAAGCCAAGGTGAAGTTAACAAGAAGAACTTGAAAATCGACTATGCTGCTTGGGAGATTGGAACCTACGAATTAGTCATTACAATCGATCTCTATGTCCCTGGAACAGATATGGATAACAGAACTGAAGAAGACAGAGTTAACGGTACTGAAAGAATTGACAAAACATTGGAATTCGAAATTAGTACTTCAGAAAACGCACTATCCTTCCTACCTTTCATTGATTCAGAAGTTAAGAGAGAGGCACACATTCTAGAAGATGGACCCCGTTCGTGCTGGTCTGTAACAGACTTAGGAAATTGGGGATTTGTTCTGATGGGTGCTGAATTAGGTGGAGGCCGTGAGACCGCTATGCTGACTGGTGGTGCTGCAGGAATACCTGCTTGGTGGATGGCTTTCGTATCCCTTTCACTATCTGTAATTTCACTATTCCTTGCATATCCAGTGATGTACAAATTGTATCACCAAGATACTGACGATATGCTATCGAGAACCCACATCAGAAAGGTAGTGGTAGATGTTCTCAGGAACGCAGAGTCAAGGATGCACATCGACATAGATTGGGATTTGTACAAAATCGAAGTTCGAGACCTATCTATCGACATTATGATTCCTTATTCAAATACTGAAGGCACATTCTCAGATTCAGCGGATGTAAGGTCTGAAATCCTCAAAGAAATCTTGGAAGAGTTCGCACTCTTCCGCGTATTCAAACCAGTTCAATTGACCGTACGCTCGATTGGAGACAACCAAGCTATTGATTTCGAAACCGGAGTAGGAGTGGGTAGCGGAATGGTTGATGACCAAGATGTCGAAGACCAAGATTACACTGCCTTCTTCCGCGACTTGCACATGCTTTCCAAGGTCGAAGACGATGTTAGAGAGTCGGTAAAGGGCTATTTCAGGTCCAACAACAACCTTGACCTTCAAATGGCTACTGTTACCAGTGAAGACTCGATTATTTTCGTTAGGGTCGCTTACAAGCCTAATCAGAGATTTGCATTCTTCAGATTCAAAGACTCAAACTCGGATATCGAAAAGAATCTAAGAAAGTACATTTCTAGAGAAAATCCTGAATTGGTCGGAACTCAAGAATTGATTGTCAAAGGAAGGAACCTCGTTTCAACACTGGCAGACAGATCTGGTGCCGGAAGAGTTGAAACTCTCTCAAGTAAAGACAGCGAAGATGCAAGAGTTGCAGCAGTCGCTAAACAAGACGGATTGGGCGGACGTGTTCTACAAACCAAATTGTTCGGTGACATCTTATCTACCGTAGAATACACTGCAAACGAAAAGCGTGAGATGATCAACAAGTGGGGATTCTGGGGACTAATCGTCTTCGTTTGGATTCCCTTCATGGCATCTGGAGTTCTAGTAGGTGCGATGCTCGGACTGTTATCCAGAATGAAATTTATGCGTGTGTTATGGGCAACCTTCGTCGGTGGTGCAGCTGCTTCTCTAACATGGGCTTACACCGCTGAAGGGATCATTACTGTGATGCACAAGTACAAACTTGAGGCCGCGATTCCTATTGCCATTATCGCCTTCATTGCAATGGCATTCTTACACATGCGTTCGACCAAGATTCGAAGACAAGCTGAATTGTTTGAAGATACACTACTAGACTCATTCCATGCCGATATCCGTGACAAATATGGTAATCAGTGAGGTGAGCAAATGGTTGGTGACCCCGCAACTTTCGGAATCCTAACAGTTTCTGACAGGGCTCATTCGGGCGAGTATGAGGATGAGGGGGGTCCTTCGATTCTAGGGTTTTTCGAGGATGCTGTTCAATCTGAATGGAGCCATCATTACAAAGTCGTACCCGATGAGAAAGCAGCCATTTCAGCCGCTCTAATCGAGTTAGTAGATGAGTTAGGTTGTGACGTTGTAGTCACCACAGGAGGTACAGGACCTGCTGAGAGAGATGTTACTCCTGAGGCCACAGAAGTGGTATGTGAAAGGATTCTACCGGGCTTTGGAGAACAAATGAGAGCGATTTCTCTGCAGTTTGTACCAACTGCAATTTTGTCTAGACAAATAGGCGGAACAAGAGGTAAATGTTTGATATTCAACTTACCTGGAAGGCCTAAAGCAATAAGAGAAACTATAGACGAAATATGGAAAGCGGTACCATACTGCGTTGACATACTAGGTGGCCCGTACATTGACATGAACGATGATGTATGCAATGCATTCAGACCTAAAGATGCAAGAAGAAGGTGAAAAAATGGAAGGTAATATTCTGATAACAGGCGCAAAGATGGTTCTTCCAGATGGAATTGTAACCGGAGATTTGAGAATCACAGATGGAACAATTTCTGAAATCTCTACTAATGGCAACCTAGAACCTAGAGATAATGAATCAATCCACGACGCTAACGGATTACATCTCTTACCTGGAATCATTGACCCTCAGGTCCATTTCCGTGACCCAGGGCAACCAGAAAAAGAAGACCTACACACAGGCTCAAGAGCCGCAGCGAGTGGTGGAGTGACATCGTTCCTCGACATGCCAAACAATGTTCCAAGCCAAACAACTCTAGAATCCATGTACAATAAATTGGAAACTGCAGCAAACCGCTGTGTCACCAATTATGGATTCTTTATTGGAGCAACCGAGTCTAATGTAGAGGAATTGAAGAAAGCTGTAGGAACGCCTGGCTCTCCAATCGCAATTCCAGGAATATGTGGCATCAAGATATTCATGGGTTCATCCACTGGAGATTTGTTAGTCAATGAATCGAGCGCGCTGAAAACCATCTTCGATAATACTGCAGGACTAATCGCAGTTCACGCTGAAGATGAAACCAGAATGATAGAGAGAGAGAAAATGATCGAAGGCAGAACAGATATGGCTGCACACGCAGAGTGGCGTGACGATGAGACTGCACTTATTGCAACCAAGAGAGCAGTAGCCTATGCACAGGCTAGCGGTCACAGATTGCATGTCTTGCACCTTACTTCTGGAGTTGAAGCGGATTGGCTGAATGGAATAACTTCACTTCACGGAGAAGAGGGGAAAGCACACATCACCACAGAGGTTCTTCCTCAGCATCTTACTTTCAACGAAGAGGATGTGGAGGAGCTTGGAACTAGACTGAAAATGAATCCTCCAGTGCGCTACCAAAAAGACAAGGAGACATTATGGAAGAGATTGCATGATGGGACTGTCAATTGTATTGCAACAGACCATGCCCCTCATACTATGGAATCCAAAGAGAAAGGATTTCCAAGCGCTCCAAGCGGTATGCCTGGAGTTGAAACCTCACTTCCAGTAATGCTAACCCATGCTTCTGAAGGAAAATGTACCATAGAGCAGGTTGTTGAGTGGATGTCAAGCAACGTTGCAGAATGCTACCAAATGGTTGGGAAAGGTCGGCTTGAGGAAGGTTATGATGGCGACATAGTATTGGTTGACATGAATAAATCTCTAACAGTTGAGGATGAAAACACCTGGACAACAGTAGGTTGGAGCCCATTCATTGGCAAATCCTTAGTCGGTTGGCCTGTTCTTACAGTTGTAGATGGCATTCCTGTATTCGAAAGGAATGACGAAACAGGACCTAAGGGACGGTGTTTGGTAGAGCCAGGGCAGGTAGGAAAGCCTCTGGTGATGCTGCCGTGGAATTAATTTTCTAAACAAAATAGAAATTATTTCCGGCAAGTTTTTTACTAAAGTAGATTTCTTCAGAGCGGGGAAACTTATGAGTGGACTTGAAGAAAAACTTGGGCCTGGACATCAACAAATCGTACTTGGATTGCTTATTTTCGCAGCCGGTGCGCTATGGGGTATAATGTTAGCAAGCGGAGAAGAAATTAATTTGCAAGATCTTTTCATTTCTGCTGTAATCATGCTATCTGGAGCCATGATTACCATGCTGGGAATATCATTTGGAACCGATAATGAAGATGATAGGACAAATGATTTACAAGATGCAATAACAGAACTTACTGGAATGCTAAACACATTACAAGCTAAGGTTACTGGTGGCAGCGAGAGCGAAGACGAATAATCACAAGTTGTACAACTTGGAATATTTGGCCTCAACATAGTTGAGGAACGGCTCTGGACTTGGTGGACTACCTGTTGCCGATTCAATTAACTCAGATGGAGTCATTACTGACCCTTTGACGTGAATCTTTACTCTCAACCAATCTAACATGCCAGACCAATCCCCGGATTTGATGATTTCATCAATATCGCCTAATTCTTCTGACATAGTTTGCAACAACTGAGCGGCATACAGATTTCCAAGAGTGTAAGTCGGGAAGTATCCGAATGCACCCATTGACCAGTGAATATCTTGCAAACATCCTAGAGAATCATTTGGAACTTCTATTCCAAACCAGTCTTGCATCATTTTGTTCCATGTCTCAGGTATATCTTCAACTTTCAGACCACCATTGAAAATCATCTTCTCGATTTCATAGCGGATCATAATGTGCAAATTGTAAGTCACCTCATCAGCCTCGACCCTAATGAAGTCGGGCTTGACTTCATTTGCCACTAGATCTAGAACCTCATTACTCCAATCTGGACAATCTGGGAATTGTTCACGGAACCAAGGCATAGCGACATGCCAAAATGCAGCTGTTCTACCGATTTGGTTTTCCCAAAATCGACTTTGAGATTCGTGAACGCCCAAAGAAATCGCCGCTCCAACTGGTGAGAAACTGTGCTCGCGAGGAAGTCCTTGCTCATACACACCGTGGCCTGATTCGTGCATTACTGCATACAAACAAGAAAACGGGTCCTTCTCATCAAAGCGTGTGGTAAATCTAGTATCATCGGGCCACAGACCTGCACAGAATGGATGTGTGGAGCGGTCCATTCTTCCTGCTTCAAAATCGAATCCCATCGCTTTGCTTACCTTGTTACAGAATGCTTCTTGGGAATCAGCAGGGAATGTCATTTCGTCAGGTAATCTTGGAATCTCAACTTCCGATTGCATAATCTTCGAGAGAAGAGGTACTAGTCTAGATTTCAGACCTGCAAATAGTGGGTCATAATCTTCAACTGTCATGCCAACTTCATATTCGTCTAGAAGTACATCATATGGGGTATTTTCACATCCGAGATAGTCTATTTTTTGGCGAGTCAAATCAATTAGATTCTGTAAGTGAGGTGCAAATTGAGAAAAATCGCTCTCACTGCGTGCCTTCTGCCAAGCGATTAGTGCTTCACTTCGTGCCTTTGTAAACTCGGAAACGAACTCTGTAGGTAGTTTGACTGCCTCATCGTATTTTCTTCGCATTTCCTTTAGATTAGCGTTGAAATAATCATCATGGTCCCCACCTTCTAGACTAGAAAGTAGTTCACCCATTTCCTCATCAATCAGTCTGCTGTGGCGCTGTCCTGCTAACCACGCTAAGATTTCTCCACGTGCTTTTGCACCCTTAGCTGGCATTATTGTTTCTTGGTCCCAACCCAAATGGCCTTGGATTGCTTCAAACCGGTATAGGTCTGTAACGCGGGTCATGAATTTTTCCTTATCTCCCATGAAATAGCGCAAGAGGCTATTTCACTTCAAGATATTTCTATGGATTCGGGCACAATTTCAAGACTTAGTCGTACCTCCGCTGAACATGGCCTCTCCATTTCGCCGTAAATCCAAGGAGAGGAGTAAGGCGAAAAAAGACGAAGATATAGATTTGGAAGAGGTTGTCGAGGCAGAAGAGCCACTTGAAGAAAATGTGGCTGAGGTACTTGAAAGTCTAGACCTTGAACAGGCGCTATTTGAATCTGCCAAACGGGTAACTCACACATGTATGGACATCCGAAGAGGAGAGAATGTTCTGATTGTTTGTGATCCAACTACAGGAGAAATCGGGCAAGCTTTGCACCGTTCTGCAACAGAACGTTCTGACCGAGTTCTGTTAATCGTGATGCCAAAAGGCCGCCATCACGGAGAGGAGCCGCCTACACCGGTAGCCAATCTAATGAAGCAACAACAAATCGTTATTGCACCAACTAAGTATTCCTTAACTCACACTAGGTCGATAAGAGCCGCACTGAAAGACGGAGCAAGAGTCGCTACAATGCCAGGTATGACCGATGAGATGTTCATCAGTGGAGGGATGACCGCTGATTTCAATCAAATCAAGAAAAGTCTGTCTGACCTTTCTAGCACCCTAAGAAGAAAGAAATTGATACACGTCAAAGACTCTAACGGTACAGATATTGAGTTTGAAGTTTCATGGAAAGATTGGAATCTAGACGATAATGGAATTTGTAATCGACCAAGAATGATTACTAATCTGCCTGCAGGCAAAGCATTTGTTTTACCCAAAGAAGGAACGATGAATGGGACGATTGTAATCGATGGAACATGGGAATCAACTCTACTCGAGGAACCACTAGAGTTGATAGTTGAAAATGGAATTGTCATTGACATAAAGGGTGATGCAACTGCCGCACAGATTCGTCAACAATTTGGAGAAGCCGCATCCAGACTAAGGTCAAAAGACAGAGAATTGGTTTGGACTGTAGCTGAATTTGGTTTCGGAATGAACCCTAATGCAGCCATTACAGGTCACGTTTTAGAAGATGAAAAGCAGTTAGGAACATGCTATTTTGCAATAGGCGATAACACGAGCCTTGGAGGCAATTCCGCTGTTGGAATACATGTTCCGGGAGTAATTACCAACCCTTCGGTTTGGCTAGATGATACTCAAATCTTGAACGAGGGTAAATTCGTTAACTAATCAACGATTTTGAGTTCCACAAACTGGACAGAATCTCCAATTTGGGTCGATGCCAATCCTGCATCCTCTGCAATGGAGTCCTGAGCGAATTGTAGGTTGCATTGGTTGCACAGGTTGACCCCAGCCTTGTTGTTGCTGCTGTTGCTGTTGAGCAAGCCATGCCTGCTGTTGTTGCTGCTGTTGCTGCTGAGCAAGCCATGCCTGCTGTTGTTGCTGCTGTTGCTGCTGAGCAAGCCAAGCCTGTTGTTGCTGCTGTTGTTGCTGTTGTGGCACTGCAGGCTGAGGATTTTGAATTCCTGCCCTGACCGGTTTAACCGGTTTAGGCAAGGCCATTCTATCAGCAACTGCTGGTTGTGATTTCAGTTCATCAAGAGTTACTTGGCCATCGCCGTCTATGTCCGCTTCAGAGTGTATCTTAGCAGCCTCTTCCATATCCAATCCAGTAGCCTCTGCGACTTCCTCGACTGAAAGACCACCGCTGTTGTCAGTATCTGCTGCTGCAAACGCTTCTTCGAGAGACGCTTCAGGTTCAGGCTC
>DAGO01000007.1:7788-8734 GCA_002498185.1 Euryarchaeota archaeon UBA10
GGCTCTGGCTCTGGCTCGGGTTCAGGGACCGGGTCTGGTTCTGGCGCCATTACGGAAAAAGCGCCTGCAAAAGCATCATCCGTTTTCTCTGAATCTTTGCGCTCATCGACTTCTTGCTTCGGCTCTGTAACTTCAGGAAGAGGTACTGGTTCGCTTGTAGCAGGCAGTGGTACTGGTTCTTCCACTACGCTAGGTAGAGGCACTGATTCCTGAACAGGTTCAGGTTCAGGTTCTGGCTTAGGGACTTCAACTACTGCAGGAGCCGGTTGTTCAGCAACCGGTGCTGGAGGAACATATGAGGTTTCAACTTCCTTTGCGGCAGCACCGCCACTAGCTAGACTTGGGACCGGCGTTACATGCCCAGCAACATCGAATGATGCTTGAACTTCTGACGCTAGCGAGAGTAGCGCATCCTTGTTTGCTGCTGGATTGGACATCAAGGATTCTACACCCTTGAGATATTTCGTGGCCTCACCTTCTCCACCTGTTTGTTGAGCGATTGCGAATAATTTCAACAACCTCATTGGGTCAGCGATTTCTTGCAGCAATTGTGATTCTGAATCTGAAAATTGACCTTCATTAATCGCTAAAGAGAGTTGCTCTGGTAGTGACATAACTCCCAAATGACCTGCTACTAGGAAGTAAATTTCACCGCCTTCACAGTTCAATCTAACACTGGCTTCTTCGAAATCAAAATCTCCAGGTTTCAAAACTAGGTCTGAAAGAAGTGAGAAGAACTTTTCAAAGGCGTCTTCTCTAGACATTTCCATCATTTGGTGTAGTGCATCTGAGGATTCGAACACACCAAAATATGCAGCAGCATCGTCTACTTCAATACCTTCTGGCATTGAGACATCTGCTACGTCATCGCTCATCTTTTGACCCCCGTATTTTCTCCGAATTGAATACCCTTCTTGAGTGTGATGTTTCCTTAATTTCACTGCTT
>DAGO01000007.1:9124-14746 GCA_002498185.1 Euryarchaeota archaeon UBA10
CGCTCAGAGACTCCGCCCTTGAGAGCGGTCCTGGTCCAATCAACAGCTGCTTTTCTATCCTCAATTTCTTCCTGGTCGAAAAGGTCAGGGTCGATAGTAACCTTTGCGCGAGCCTTTGCGTCACTTCCCACGAGTTTACGCTTTGCTACAACCTTCTTTCCTTGTGCAGGGCTGCGTGGAGAAGACCCTCCTCTTGCCGGACCTCTTGGGTCTGGGCCACGCATAGGACCAGCCCCTGCTGGGCCTCGTGAAGGACCGCTAGGGGCTCTGGTAGGCCCAGCGCCAGGTGGTCCACGGTTTGGACCCCTAGTTGGGCCTGCTCCCGGTGGGCCACGACTTGGACCCGGCCCCGCTGGGCCTCGTGATGGGCCAGCCTGTGGCCCACGTTGAGGTCCACGTGTTGGACCGGGGCCACCTGGTCCTCCAGAAGGTCCTCTTGAGGCGCCACGTCCTCCTAGAATACTAGACATGAAATCATCTTCTTCATCGTCATCATCGAACCAATCATCGTCGTCATCATCATCATCGAAATCGAAATCTCCACCACGCATTCGTGAAATTATAGCGAATATTAGTACGATGAATAGTAGGCCTCCACCTCCTACTGCGGCATAGAAAATCATTGGATCCATGCCCATAATCAGTTCGCCATCATCTGTTGGCTCTGCTTCAACTTCTTTCTTACAGCCGCTAGGATAAACTTCTGCTCCAGCAGGAGTGTTAGGACATGCATCTATGTCATCCATGACACCATCATTATCTGAATCTGATTGGTAAAGCGCACAACCGAAGTTGTCTCTTGCTTGTGCTGTTCTGTCACCAGCTGTGCTGGTGTTTAGACACTGGTCGGCATCTTCTCCATCTGGGTTATCACCCCAACTATCAAGGTCATTATCCGCCCATTGTGTTGGATTTGTTGGGAATTTATCGTCACCAAGCAAATCACTGTATCCATCACCATCTGAATCCAAGCAACCCAGGCGTGATTTCATTGTGGAATTGCCCCAAACGTCAGGACAAGAATCTGAGTTATTTGCACCGATAGCTTGCGAATCGCCATAGCCATCTCCATCCTTGTCATTCCATTGAGTTGCATCGAGTGGGAAGGCATCTCCTTCGTGTGTGTCGTTTACTGCGTCATAGAAATATGGCCCCTTGTATCCGTCACCATCTATGTCAACTGCAAGTGCAGCTTCATCTAAGCAGCCATTGGCAAGTACAGGAATTCCTACTTCGGTTCCCGGGCATTGATCCATTAGGTCATTTACTCCATCACCATCAGTATCCTTCTGAGCAAGGTTACAACCGTTTTCATCTATTGACAATTCTGGATTTGAATCCGGACAAAGGTCGTCCGGGTCGTTTACTCCATCACCATCGGTGTCAACTTCCTTTTGTGCTGACGAACAACCATCAGTATCAACTGCAGTATTGATCGGTGTGTTTGCACACTTGTCTACATCATTGGAAACTCCGTCTAAATCATCATCTTTCTGCGACTCAGAACAACCTACTTCGTCAACACTTTCTCCGGACGGAGTGTCGTCACAATTGTCCATTTCATCGGAAACTCCGTCTTGGTCTTGGTCTTCTTCTTCACCTTCGATTGGACATCCAATTCCTGGAGTTCCATCCGGTTTTGTTCCATTGATGAATCCGAAATCATACGGGCAAGCATCGGGGTCGTTTCCTAACTGGTTATCTCCCCAACCATCGCCATCTGAATCAGCAACCTGAGTTGGGTCTGCAGGGAAAGCATCAGTAGAATCCTCTCTACCATCTCCGTCTGTGTCGATGCATCCATAGTACGGTACAACATTCTCACCAACTGCTGAAGATGTTGAGTTACCAAATACATCAGGACAATTATCCAACACGAGGCCATCCCGATTCGAACCGTTATCAAAATCTGTCCAATTATTTGGATAGCCATCATTGTCAGTATCAACAGCTGCTGCTGGGATATTTGGGAACTTATCTGGAAGAGTTGCACCATCAGAAGAATTGTCGCCATAGCCATCACCGTCAGAATCTGCCCATTGTGTTGGGTCGTCTGGCCATTTGTCTGCTCCATCCTCGATATTCCACTCTCTAAATGTTCCAAAATCAGAAGCATCGGATGCGCCATCGCCATCTGAATCGACACAACCTAGTCTATCACGCCATGAATATCCTTCAATCCACCAGCATTTGTCTCCAAACTCAACATCGGATTCGTTGTCGCCATATCCGTCATTGTCATTATCTTCCCACTGCATTCTATTGTACGGGAATAAGTCTGGAACATTTACCTCAGTGACACCTAGTACTGTTACATTACAGCAGTCTGGGCCGTGATTATCGCCATATGAATCTCGGTCTGTATCCAAAGCTTGTTTCCAATTTGTGGGATACCTGTCGCCTAAGATTCCATCATCGACCCATCCGTCTTGGTCGTCGTCATCGCAGCCAAGTTGCCCCCACCAAGAGAAACCATCATCGCTAACACAATCGTCGTTTGCATCTGACCAACCATCTTGATCGTAGTCATCACAACCGTACCTATCGAACTTAGAATGTCCCGAAGAGGAAGGGCACATGTCAGGTTGTGGGCCTTCAGAATTATCTCCAAATCCATCTGAATCTGAATCTTCCCATTGGTTTCCAATCATTGGTAAATCATCATGCGTATCCGGAATTAGATCTCTGTCCAAGTCACTAACTATTCGCATTGCCAAGAAATTGTTTGTTGATGATTGTGAATAAGCGAGCATTAAATTGCCATTGTAAGATTCCATGGCTACTCTATGCTCTGTACTGATGGAAGTAAACGATGTGGAAGTTGTAATCCCTGATTGTGACAACATTCCTGTAGTCCACACTAGAAGGTTCTGCGCTAGCGAAGATTCGGTGTGTGTAATGTGCCATCTCTCCTCGCTACCATCTGATATCACCAAGAAATCGGGTTCATTTTCAGAATCTGGAATATCTATGGAATGTACAGTCCAAGTACCTTCACTACTGTGTGCGATACCCTCGTCATTGTTGTTTGAATCATAGAGAATATATCCGTCCCTCATGACCAAAGTGTTGTTCACATTGTTGCTATCTTGTAGCATCCACCTTTGGAATGAATTAGTCCAGTTACCACCTGACAAGTTCCTCTCATGTACGTTCAAATATTCACCGTCAAGGACAGATATGACCAATTTATCGCCGATTATTTCCATCTCAAATGATGCTGTCAAATCAGCAGATGTAACGTCAGAAACTGTGTAATTTGTGCCATTGTATTCGACCAATTGGAGATAAGTCGAGTTATTCGACAGGCCGACTTGTGCAACAATCAAATCGTCATCAGTAGTCCAGACTGTATCGAAATCATCTCCGAGTGTTGTATTCAAAATCGAGACTTCCGACCATGAACTATCCAATGTGTTCAGTCGCACCATGTTATCATCATCATCGACATATACCAAACGAGTATTGTCACTAGAATCAATGTGAATTTGGACAGGATAGAGCACATCGATGGATGAGCGCACAAGTGAAGTTGTATACCCATACTCTCCTTCTACCGTGTAGAAAATTGATGAATAATCTGGCGAAGTGTGACCGATTCTCTGTAATCCTGTGGAATCCAAAATTGAACCCATTTGCTTACCGACACCAGTTCCAGAATCCAAAGTGAAATCAAGGCCTGTGTTTCCTTCTGTAGTCATAGAGATTAGTGCAGAGTTACCGGATATTGTTGAGGTTGCGAGGATTGTAGGCTTGCCAGCATCTGTGATTCCCATGACTGCTGAGTCGGCGTCTGTTAGATACCTGTGATCCCAGCGTCCCGCGGATGACAATCCATCTGGAGTATTCTCCAGTAGATTAAGGCTCGAATCTGATAGTTTGACCATCAATGATGGGCTCCCTCGTAGAGGTGTTTTCAATTCTAGTTCCATCACTTCATTATCGAATCCGAAGTTGATATTCTCCCAATCTCTTTCAGACATAATTGTGAGGACTGGGACGAATTCGTCGCCTTGGGATAAATCTCTAGATGAATAAAGAATCTCTCCCATACCATCGCCATCTAAGTCCATGCCAGATAACAAATTCAATCCGACGTTCTCTTTAACCGCTCCCTGAACTAATAGTTGGGTATCAGAACGCGGCCCATTCTCTGAACCAAGGTATAGATTGACTGTCCCAGACTTGGAAGCTGACGGATACATCATGAAGAAATCATCATATCCATCCTCGTTGATATCTCCAGCAGGTGAAACCGTGTATCCTAGCAAAGCGTTAGCAAAACCACCCGTTTCAGTCCAATTTGCCACTGGACCGGTAGCTGAACCACACCACATGTGCACTTTACCCATGTTTAGCACCGGTGTACTTGCATAAAGTTCAGTGATGATAACATCATCATAGCCATCACCGTGTACATCTCCTACGAATGCCATTTCGAAACCATATAACTTACCTTGTTGAGCCCGTTCAAAAGAAGTGAATGGAATTGGTTCAATTCCAGAATCGTTTCCATAAAAGAATTCGGCTGAAGAATAACCAGTTGGACTATCGGTATCTCCGCTGTTAGATATTACAATGTCAAGGAATCCATCGCCGTTGATATCTCCACCCGCAGCGATTTGCCTTCCAAACATTGGACCATATTCTGTTTGAGTAATGTTGGCATGGAACATCATTGAACTTGAATTACCTTTGAGAATCATTACTAGGCCATTCTTGATTAAGGATGCTTGCGCATTATCCTCTATTAGCTTGTTAGCAACTACTGCCAAATCATCACAGCCGTCTGATTCAACGTCACCTAGTGATGTCAAAGACCATCCAAGGTTGTCATCTTCGCTACCATTCATTTCCCACCATGCAGCATCAGAAATTCCTGAGGATGAACCCAATCTCACAGAAACATGTCCAGAATTGTTGATCGTCATACCTGGTTCACTAGAAGCAATATCGTCAAAGCCATCGCAGTTGAAATCGCCAATAGCGATTCCAGTTCCCAGATTTGAATCGCTAAATGAACCCACTAGGATTCTATCTGCTAATGCACCGACTCCACTGGCAGAGCCATAGTGGATGGAAATTGTTCCATTCCCTTCAGGGTCTGTGTAGACTAAATCATCCATTCCGTCACCATTCAAGTCGCCGCTGAGAACTTCACCTTCAACCGAATCATCGTCGTAGGTTATGACGGAGGTTGGAGTTGGGTCTATCCTTCCCGTATCTTTGCCTGCGAGGCTGCGAAGAAGGGAAATGTCGTGGAACTCTTGCAACACCCCGCTGTTGTTGGTTATTTCAGAACTTGAATACGCAATTTGTTCGATATTATTTGTATCTAAATCCATTCCAATGGCATCGGTAATCGAATGACTTCTAGCCAAAACTTGTCGAGATTCAGTGGTTTCATTGAACCTCAATAACTTGACCTCATTCTCTAATGATGCTTCCTCAGGATGAGTTGTGTAGACAACATGGAACATGTCATGTTGATCTATTTCGAATTCGATATCGGTCCCGATTGGTCCTTCGTCCAGCACTGTTTGATTCCAATATGCTTTGTTGAACCAAAGGTGACGTAGTCCGTGAGTAACGCTATCCTTGAAGAGAATCTGAGTTCTTGAT
>DAGO01000007.1:15122-35289 GCA_002498185.1 Euryarchaeota archaeon UBA10
GCAATTGTACGAATATGCCATGTTCTTTGCAAGTATACAGCGTTTGGTTCAGCAAGACGAGCTAGTCTAATGTGACCTCCACTCTCCTCACTTCCGCCATCCCAAATGTCGTATACGATTTGAATTCTATCTTGGTCAGTGACTCCAATCGCACATCCATGGGTCTGTTCACCAGACAATTCCTGCACCAACAGAGTTTCGAGAGTCCCGTTTTGATGAAGAGTATGGAAATGAATTTCAGAAGTGTTTGTTGTACAAACATAAGCAACACCAATATCGGTTACTACCATGTCAAAAGAACCGTTGAAATCGGAATCGAGAACCTCGTGCGCCCAATAATCCAAAATTGATTCTCCTCTGACCGTCCAATTTTTGCCATCAACGTTGATTACATCTCCCTCTAAATCGTGACCTGATCCAGTAGAGAATCCTATTTCTGAGGCCGCAGATGTCTTTTTAGAATCTAATTCAGGATTTGGAAACTGTACTACAGGTGACAAAATTTGAATCAAAAATAGAACAATAATCGCGACTGGTAGTCCGCTGCTTCGCCGCGACATAACTACCTTGACAAACTCCACCCTACATTACTATTCCCAAAGATTGAGCATACGGCCCCCTATAGGGGGCCGAAAAAAAACCACGAAGCGAACCGCTTGAATCTGTGAATTATTTCGGAGTTTCATGGCCGGGATGGTTCTAGTTGTCGCCAATGGTGAATGGCCATCAGAAGAATTGCTTCAAACCCTGCTTGACAATGCTGAATTCACCATTGCTTTGGATGGTGCAGCAGACAGGTTTGAGGGATGGGATGTAGTTGTTGGTGACCTTGATTCCATAGCAAACCCCAACGGAATTGAGAAAGATGAAAATCAGCAAAATTCCGACCTCGCTAAAGCTCTAATCGAGTATGAAGTTGACGCGGTCGTAGGAGTTGAAGGAGGCCGCCTTGATCATCGCCTTGCAGCCTTTACTGCACTATTCGAATCTCAATCGGATGCGATTCTATATTTCGATGGATGGAGGGCGTGCAGAGTTGCTGATTCTGGATTGGAAATCGAGTTGCAAGAGGGAACTAAATGTTCGTTAATCGCATTTGGAAAAGTGGAAAATGTAAGTATGCAAGGGGCGGAATATACTCTGTCTGGAGAAGACATTTTTAGCGGCACTAGAGGAGTAGGAAATAAATCGGTTTCAGCAGAAATATCAATCTCTCACGACGGGGGAGATTTACTGTTCATTTGGGAGGCAAATGAGCTCTGATATATCGTGAATATTCTTCCTTGCCGTCCCATTTTCTAGCACGCTCATCAATTCTTGATGCATCTATTGTGGAGTCGAATCCTCCCCAATCTTCGATTAGTTTCAGTTTCCATGCCGCCCGGGCTGAGTGCCCTGGTAGCAAAGTTCTCCACATGCGAGGTATTCTTCCGGGAGTGATTAGATTCACTTGGTCAACAATCGCTGTTGTGCATGTCTTCCCAAGCGTGTGGTACCATTCTGGTGTTTCTGCTAGCGAGTTCAATCTATCACACAGTGCATTGAATAGAGCCTTGTCCTTTCCCGGTGGAGTCTGGACTCTGAACAGGTGGACCTTGTGGTTTCTAGCGTTTGTTCGCAAATGCAATGCATCCTTCTCAGTAGCCACTAGTAAGTACAACTCATAGGCCCTCCATAGCCCGTTCCAAGGGTGATATCTCTCACCTACTTCGCGCCTTGTTTCAAATGAGAATGTGATAAATTGGCCGTCACTAAACTCGAAAGTAAGCATGGTATGTGCCAGACCTTTGATCTTGTGAAAATGGTCAATAACAAACCACACATCCACTATTTCATCAATGTCGACTTTGGTGTTAATCCAGTTTGAGTCGTGCTCTCTTTTGTTCTTCCAAGAGAAATCTCTGACATTTTTGAGAGATACTTTGCTTCCTTTGAAAGTGGCAGAGCCGTGTTTAGCACAATCTGCTACCCACTCTCTGTCAAGGCCCGGCTCCAAAGATTTGAGACGAACATACCTCTTCCACATTGAATTAACGAACAGGGCTACTAAACCGAAACCACTGAGTATCATTACCCAGAAAGCAATGGCTTGTAGCACATTACCACCTCTTCCACATCATTGAAGAGCGGTCCCACCAATCAACTTCACCATTGTCGTGTTTTCTCCACAACATTCCATTTTCATCAACGTGAGTGGGCAAACCTTCGGAGTCTGGCTCGCCCATATCATTGAGTAATCCGCCAAATAACTCGTCGTCTTCGGGACTTTTCATCATCAAAACGAACACCGCTATTCCTAGTACTAGAGACAGCATTACAATCCCCCAAATACCTACGCTAGAGGTTTCGGTTTCCTGACCCTTTGAGAGAGCTGGTGCATCTTCGTCTGCTGATGCCATTTCAGGAGATGGCATACGAATTAGCATTGTTCCACCAGTGGTGCTAATCTCCTCATCATTAGTAACGGTCAAGAGAATTTTGTAGACTCCAGATTCCCACATCGAGCAATCTAAGGAACTAGAATTTGCTATTAATCCGATGGAAGGAGTAATTCTCCAATCCTTGACGAAATCAGTGTGGTCTTCTCCTACAGCAGCAACATGAGTAATTGTACAAGGAGTTCCGGCAAGAGCATCGTTTCCATTCACCTCAATTTCGAAGTTCGGTGGTGGCTTGTTTACGATAACAAGTTCCAATGTATCGCTAGTTGTCTGTCCCAATCCATTTTGATAAGTTTCAGAGACAACATATGTCCCAGCGGGCCAGTTGCTGCAATCCAATACTTGGTCTGTGTCCAACACTTTGAAAGGAGTTCCAGTAATTGAGCGAGTTCCTTCGAAATCCCATCTTGGACCGGTCTCATCTACGAAATCTCTGGTGATTTGACAATCATCTCCAGTTTGCATTATCTCCGACCCAGACAATACCAAATCGATTTCTGGGGTTGCTAAAGCAGGGCTCAAATCAAATGTACCAATGTTCACAGATTTTAGCAATCTTCCATCAGAATCACTAATTTCTAGAATCAGTGTGTGTTCACCTGCAGCCCAAGAATCATAGGTTAGTGATGCGTTTTCCTGATCTTCAAACGCCATTAGAACCTCTTCATAAACTGTAATTCCTGAATGCTCTCCAATCAAAGTAAGTGTCAAATCTACCCATTGGTTTGTTGAGTTGATTACGACTACGACTCTAATTGCATCCATCATTCCATCTTGGTTGCTATCAAGGCTATCATTTCGCAAAGCGATTAGATCTAGTCCTGCATCTGAGAATGGATCACTCTCTTCTTCTGCCACAACAGTGCCTGTAAAGCAAAGCGAGACCATCAAAGCGATCAATAACCACTCACGCATTTGAATCGCCCCCCTTCTTTTCCTCGACGATTCCTCTCTCTAACGAAGATACTGAGCGAGAATACCGAACAATCATTGCTAATCCAGAAGAAAGAAGCATTACTGTTCCTAGAATCATGTATGATAGCCAACTAGACGCTGGTTCTTCTCCCATAACAGAGAATGCTGCATTCCAACCACCGTATTCGTCTGACCATCCATCTCCATCTGAATCAATACAACCCTGGACGTCTCTAGTTGAGGTTCCAGGCACATCAGGACAATCGTCACGCTTTGCACCCATCGGAACATCGCCAAATCCATCTTCATCGCTATCTTGCCATTGTAATCTGTCGGTTGGGAATGCATCAGCTTCGCCCCAAGGAGATGCTAACCAGTTTTGGGAGGGGTCAGACCAACCGTCGCCGTCTGAATCTCGGCATCCTAGTCTATCGAAGAAGGACTGCCCTCTTTCGTTTGGACATGCGTCTCCTTCATGTCCATCTGGGTTGTCACCAAATCCATCGCCATCTAAATCACGCCATTGAGTTGGCTCGTGCTGGAATTTGTCACCTTGGTCTGACCAACCGTCGCCATCGGTATCATGGCAACCCCAGCGGTCGCCACCTGCAGTTGGGCCTTGCGAAGTACCGGGTACATCTGGACAAACATCCGCGGTAGTGCCACGTGGATTATCCCCTCTGCCATCGCCATCTCTGTCATGCCATTGAGTTACATCATCAGGCCAAGCATCAGCCATACCACCCGGGCTAGCCAACCAGTGAGTAGTAGGGTCTGACCAACCGTCGCCATCAGAGTCAGGGCAACCCCAACGGTCCATCGCTGAATTACCTTCAGTAGCTACACAGCCATCTCCTCTCCAGGCTTCTCTCCAGGTTTCTCCATCGAAATATTCGAGGTTGTCTCCATAGCCATCATCATCGGTATCATGCCATTGGCTTTCGTCATCAGGGAAGGCATCAGCAAAACCGTCAGGGTGGGAAATCCACCAATCATCTGGATTGGAGTAACCATCCATATCTGAATCTAAGCAACCGAATCTGTCAGCCCAACTAATCCACCCACTTTCAACTTCTTCAACGGTACTCAAAGGACATACGTCTCCTTCAAAGCCGTTAATGTCATCTCCGTAACCGTCTCCATCAGTATCGCGGTATTGGCTCGGAATAAGTGGGAAATCATCGACCTGAGTTGCTCCATATGAGTTGTTATCTCCCCACCCGTCGCCATCGGTATCAAGCCACTGTGTTGGATTGTCTGGGAAATCATCTACTTGCAATGCTCCCTCACTTTGATTGTCTCCCCAGCCATCGTTGTCTCTGTCAGACCATTGTGTGGGATTCTCAGGGAATGCGTCTGCACCGTTTGAAGCGGTCCAATTGGAATCTGGGTCAGACCAACCATCATTATCTGCATCTGGGCATCCAAATCTATCTTCTAGGGAAAATCCTGTGACGAAAGGACATGCATCTGGTTGACTAGCATTGGCATACCATACACCGATGGACCAATTCATTCTAGTTTCATTCCAAGAACCGTCGGCCCAGTTATCTCCAAACCCATCTTCATCGGTATCATTCCACTGACTTGGAGTGAATGGGAAAGCATCTGCGGAACCATTAGGGTGAGCAAACCATGGCTCGACTCCGTCTAATCCGCCAGGGTCAGCATCTGACCAGCCATCACCATCGGAATCCAAACAACCAAATCTGTCTAGGTTTGAGTACCCTCTTCGGTATGGGCAATGGTCCGGTTCGAAACCATTGATGTTGTCTCCAAACCCATCATTATCTGAATCTATCCATTGACTAGGTTGAGTAGGGAAAGCATCTGCTCCGTTATTTGTAGTCCAACCCTCATCGGGGTCAGACCAACCATCTGAATCTGTATCAGGACAGCCTTGGCGGTCATTGGTTGAAGTACCAGAAACCAAGTCGCAGTCGTCCTCATTATCGACAAATCCGTCCTCATCAGTATCACGATTATCTTGGTTCAATGAAGGAGTTAGAGTATAATCGACACCATCATTACACCAGCTATCTTTACCCTTAATTTTGACATAAACCCAACCGGAGGTTGGCATTGTTGTGGAAAGAGTGGTCGAAGAACCTGCATCGCTCATTGCTTGACTCGCTACTTGAGCACCATTAGAATCGTGAAGTGAGTAATCTGCCTCCCAACCGTCACCTGGGCACCACCATGCGCCATTATTCATCGAACCGGAAAATCCAACTTGAACGATATCGCCTTTGTAGGCGTAAATCTTCCACCAATCGACTTCATCATTAGGTGAACAGCCGTCATCGTAACAAACATAGCCGTTGGTTGAAACTCCATTTGTCAGTACATTTGCAGTCGAGGTGTCATCATCCGCCTGTACTGCGGGTAAAAACGTCAACAAGGACACTGCGAGGAAGCACACCACCCACTGCTCCGCGCGCATGTGCATGCATGCGAGGGTTTGGTTTTCAAGACAACGCCGGCAAAGTTTTGTAGAAATGGAGATTATTTTCCGTTTCGTTTCTCAATTGCACGATTGAAAACAGCAACATAATCTGAAGCATTATGTTCGTAAGTATAGCGAGAGAGAACCCTTTCTCGGCCCAAAATCGCCTTCTTGGCAGTTTCTTCGCTAGCTAACATTTCATTTACGCACCTAGCCAAATCTTCAGGCTCGCCACGCTTGAATAATCCACCTACTGAATCATCCACCATCTCAGTCAATGGCTCTTGATTAACGGTTGCAACCGGAGTCCCACTAGCCAGTGACTCCAAAGGAATCAGGCCTTGACCCTCGTAATAAGAGGGATAAACCACGAGATCTGCTGAACGGAAATGTTGAGCAAGTTCTTCAAATGTAAGGCTACTTTGAATGTGAATTGAATCTGAAATGCCAAGCTTTTTTGCATTTTTCTCGAGACTTGATTTCATATGTCCTCGTCCAACAATCACAAGTTTTGCATTTGGGTTTTCTTGCAAAATTGCCGGCATTGCTCTTAGCAAAGTCATGTAGCCTTTTCTAGCAACTAATCGCCCTACTGCTAGTAACATTGGAGTATTGGTTTCCGCAGAATAATTGAGCGATTCTTCGTCTCCACAACCATACAATTGTCTGATTCTTTCATGCTCTAACTGTTCGGCTTCATCATCGATATTGGGAGGGCGGAATACCTTGTGGTCACAGCCCCATAGAATAACTTCACAGTCGAAGTTTTCATCAGGTTTGTACCATCTTTGGAACTCTTTCAATGTTGATTGGGAGTTCGCAACACAGATACTTGACTCGAGGACTCCGGCTCTTTCATATTTCGAATAATAGCCAGCAGTCGTGAGGATTGCGAGGTCATTTGGATTCTTCCAGGTGGCCGATTCTTTAGCAGCAGCTGCTCGTTTGACACCTTCTTTTTCTCCTAACCATGAACCGTGTAGGCAGGAAACAACCGGTGCAACATTTTGTTCGAGCCATCTGAATTCTTTGCGCTTCCAAGATACCAATGGAAGATGGGCATTGATGATGTCTATCGGCTTTTTTGCGTGCAACTTTTTCAGAGCCTTTATCGCACTTTTACCGTATGAACGTGTGAAAGCCATTGGCAATTTTGCCCACTTAACTGGTATTACCTCTACGCCTTCTTGAGAAGGTGTTTTCTCATGGTGAGAGCGAGTAATGATTGTGACCTCATGGCCCAATTGTACAAAGTGTCCGGCAAGGTGAAACACCACCGAGCCAATGCCTCCCCAACGAGGAGGATATTCGCCGGACACTATGGCAATATGCATGTCGAACAGTACTCCGACTTCGTAATATGATAAATAATCCAATGGATAGGTGCCTTCAAAACGAAATCTTGAGTCCACAGACCATGGCGGACAAGTTACCTGTCTCTGTCACTATCATTCTTCCCACTCGAAATGAAGAGGAAGCCCTTGGTCCTACTGTGGATTCTATCCCCAGGGATTGGTGTGATGAATTAGAAATCATGATTGTTGACGGCAACTCCACAGACAAGACTAGGGAAATTGCCCTTGAGAAGGGAATCCGAGTCCACTTAGAGCCAAGAAAAGGATATGGTAGAGCATACAGAACTGGGTTCGTTGTCGCCAAAGGAGATATCATTGTAACAATGGATGCAGACTGCACGTATCCTGCTGAAGTAGTTCCTGACCTAGTGAAGAGACTCATAGATGAAGACCTAGATTTCATCACTTGTGATAGATTGACACTTGCTGAAGAAGGTTCGATGTCGGGTCTCCACGGATTTGGTAATTGGATGCTTTCGTTCAACGCAAGACTAGCTTTCGGTTATGGAATAAAAGATTCTCAGTCCGGCATGTGGGTTTTCCGTAAGTCGATTTTTGAGAATGAAAAGATGCGCCCTACTAATGATGGGATGCCACTTTCTGAAGAAATGAAAATCCTAGCAAGAAGAGTTCTGGGCAAGAAAAAGGCCATCGAGATTTCAGTCCCATACCGCCCACGTGTAGGTGAAGCAGAAATACACACGTGGGGAGATGGATGGAAAAATTTGAAATTCATTTGGGCAAAGAGATTCGGTCTGAATCGAACCCGCACTGAATGGGGTCCTCTGGATGATAATCCTGATTCTCTAAACGGGGACATACCAGAACAGAAATAGTCACAATAATTGTAGCTTGTCGATTATGATTCTATTGAAGAATCCAATACTCATTTTGCGACCAATAGTAGTGTCTGTCAGCCTAGTAATCCCAACACAAAATGGGCTGAAAAGAATAACGTAGCAACCTCCGAGCATTACTGGTGGTGCTGTCTACTGGCTTGCAGTAATCAATTTTCTAATTCGTCGGGGTCGTATTCTTTTGTTTCTCCACCAAATACTCCCCAAGAATCGATTAGATCAAGGTCTGCTAAGCGCTTTCTTCTACGAATCACCAACCAAGCCAATAATAGCGCTACGAGAAGGAATGATGCGATTCCCCCGGCTACAATAAACAACGAACTGTTGTCGGTTTCTTCTTCGATGAAGTCCAAATCCATAGCCATGAAATCGATAGTTTCTCCATCCACTGCTGTGACTTTGAGTTGTGCCTTACCACTCTCTTGAGCGATGATATCTATCTCGCCAACCCATATTCCATCACCATTATCATCGGTCAAATTGAAATTCCAAACCTGTAGGTTTTTGGTAATTGTACCGGTGATTTGCGAAGTAGTTCCATCTGGGTCATCCAAAGCTATGCTAACGGTTACCTTAGTCAACTCATCAACTAAAATGAACTTAGGTGATGCGGTTAGATTGGAAAGGTCAGGACTACTTGATGCCACTGTAATGTTGATGTGAGATTCATCGAAACCGCCCCTTCTATCTTCCACGAACAGAGAAATATGGTGTACTCCAGGAACCAGATTAGTAGAATGGAACTCTGAGTTAGAGATCACAGTTGGGTACAATTCGCCAGGAACATGAAGCCTCCATTCTCTGCGCGTAATGTCATTATCAGCATCATTAGTTCCATTAGAATCCAAGATAATCAATTCGCCTGGCTCAAAGAACTGATTGTTTATTGGCTCATAGATTACTGCTTCAGGGTCCGATTCAACAACTTGCAAACTAACCGTTTCTTGTCTGGACAAACCTGTTTCGTCCGTCAAAGTGAATGTCAAAGAATGCTGTCCTGCGACTAGGTTTATCCCATGAATCTCCAAAGGATTAGAATCTGTCATTATCACTCCTGAAATATCGCTTGTCAGATTGAAGGTGAAGTTATCGCCATCATAGTCAACGCTGTTTCGCAAATCAAGTTCGATCAAATCACTGGAATGGTATCCTTGATCTAAATCGGGACTTTCCAAATTTAGAACAGGTGCAGAAGATGCGACTTCCACAATTACACTAGCTTCAACTGGTGCGTTTATTCCATCGTCCATTGTCAATGTGATAGTGTGAACTCCGTTAGTCAAATAGCCCTCAAAGATTAACCAATCTGAACCGTTTTCTTGGAGGGTTCCATCGATGCTTGATTCCCACTTGTAAATCAGATATTCAGAACCTGATGCTGGTTCATCAACAGCACAGTGCCAAGAAATATCGGTTGGGAATGTTGCACAAGCGCTATCCCAATCTCCAGAGCCCGAAGCGTTGAATTCAAACAAATTGCTAGAATCATAATTCGTTCCGGAAAGTGGAGTGTGAATTACTGCTCGTGGTGGACTATTTTCTACATTTACAATTTCAGTTGCAATGCTAGTGGAATTGATGTGTTCCATGCGTCCATCATTGACACTGAGACTAATCACGTGGACGCCTCTTGAGAGATGTCCTTGCCATGAACTTTCATTGGAAATAACACCATCCAGTGAACTCTCCCAAAGATAGGTGATTTCGTCTCCTTCAGGGTCGATTGTCGTACTGACCAAATTGATTGAATCTTCAGATAAGTTCCCTGTTCTAATAACGTCGAAAGAAGCATTTGGCATCTCGTTGAACAACTCTACCGGAATTACCCATTCACTTGGATTATTGATACCATCAGAAACTGAGAGTGTTAAATCGAATGAATTGGATGTTGAGTTAGCGAAAGAAAGGAACCCTGTACCGTTGGTACAATCGCTGACTTGAACGGAATTACCTAGCCAACTCCATGAACAAAACAGAGTATCATTTTCTGGGTCGTAAGTGCCGCTGAGATTGTACTCAACAGGCTTAGTTATTGGAGAGATTAATTCCCCCCACGGAGAGAGAGTAGGGTCTGTATTTACCACAATAGTGGGAGGCTGATTGGATAACTCAATGGTTCTAGTTTCTTCTACGCAATTCCCTTTATCATCACATATTTCTAGAGTAATATCGTGGATTCCGTCGCTCAAAGCAATGATTGGTGCGACCATTCCATTTACAGTAAATTCTGATGTTTGACCTTGCAGTAATTCTCCATCTAATGATGAAGTCCATGTGAATGTCATAATGTCATCATCTAGATCCCATGACCTAGATGCATTGAACAAAACTTCGCTCTGCGAAGGGAATACATTCTGGTCAAGTGGCGAATCCCACATGATGAATGGTGCTTGGTTCTCAAGAGGAAGATGGCACCAAACTGCTCTATCTTGCGAGAGAGAAATATTGGTTGAGTTAGTGACTCCATCATAACTACATTCAACGTTTACGGTAGTGTACGGACTCTGACCTAGGCTGTTGTATTTCTTTCCTCTGAGGTCCGGGAATGTTACAGTTCCAACGTAGTTTGTCGAATCTCCGATGGTTGTTTCAAGTTGGTCGAAATCGAGCGAAACTGATGCCGCAGGCACACCATTGGAATTGTTATTGATTACCCAGACTTCAACATTCCATGCTTCTTCTATCCACCCATTACCACCGATTGAAGCATTTTCATAATCGATGTTTGAAGGCTGATGAAGATGCAGATGAGAGTTGGTATCAACATCGAAAATATGTGCGCCTAAATCGGTGAGTCCAGACCAGTTCAATTCAACATTTGTGAATGTCAGATTTCCTGTGCAATCGTTGGTTATTCGATTGCCTTGACCTGATAGCTGGTCATGATTAGATAGAGTAAGGCATCCCGTTCCGGAAAAATTGGTATTCGACAAAATGCTGGTTCGCTCAACATTATGGTCAGCATCCCAAACTAATCCCTCATGCGCTCCATACATGTCAAGGCCATCTATTTCTCCTTCTGCTCCTGTAATCTCGATTGCAGGGCCGCTGTGATTTATCCAAGTCTTGACGTTGTTCAAGTGGAACATTCCTCCTTGAACACCAATATCCAGACCACTGTTATTGATTGAAATCGCAGGCCCCGTTATTGGGTCATATACTTCTAGACCTTCCAAATAAAGGTCGACTGAATCTATCGCGACTACACCGCGGTTGTCACCATTTGAGGTGCAATTAGTGCACCTTACATCTCCTGAGGATGATTCTATGTCATTTGCTCTATCGAATTCTAGTCCTGCATCACCATTGAGTGAACTAGTTAAATTGGAAAGGAATACATATCTCGCATCGTCAATATGAACACCTGAATCAGCGTTGTTATGCAAATCCAAACCATCAACAATTGTTGCAGCGCTCTCTAGGTAAAATCCCTCTTTGCCGTTATGGTGAAGGTGCCAATCACTTCCCTGAATTGCACCTCCGCTCTTTGCGAATACTCCTGGTCCGGTTGAATTGGAAACTTCTAATCCGTTGAATTTAGCAGCGAAATAAGACGAACGGACAGAGATGCCCGCTGCATTAGCTCCGGTCCCGGCTCCGCCAGTATTGTTGATTGATAGGTTTGTGAAAACAGTGGATGAATCCACGAAATACAACTGCACGCCAACTGCATCATTATCTTCTAAATGAGCATCTTCAATCCAAGCGCCTGTTGCATTAATTTCGATTGTAGAAGTTGCGAGACCTGCGGTTTTTGCTCCAGGGCCTCCGGTGCCACTAATCTGTAATCCTTCGATAATTGCACTCTGATAATTTGTGTAGTTGGTACGGTCTTCCTTATCCAAAATAATGGCCTTGTACATCGAGTTCTTGATTTCTAAATCTCTCATTACCGCACGGGTAAGAGAGCCGTCGTCAATGTGGCGAATAATCGCTCCATGGTCCGCTCTGTCGATTACAGTATCCTCGATAAGAGGGACGCTATCTTCGACCCAAATTCCTGCAGATTGGGCCAAAGTTGCACCAGTGATATTTGTCAAGGTTAGATTCCTAATCAACCCCCCTGAACTTCCCCAAACATTCAGGCCTCTAGTCACTGCATCATTTACTGACAGACCATCGATATTTGGCGCTGAACCTGCACCGATGGACAAACCTATTCCATATCTCCAATAATTAGGGAAATTCCAATCTTGGCCTGCTTCATCAACAACTAGATTACGTATTGTTGGTGTTGCTGAATTGAATAGGTCTACTCCTACATCATCCGGATTCCAAATTGTTACGTTGGCAAGATAAGGATCTGAACCATAGACTGTAATTCCATAGGTTGAGTGAATGATTGAAGCATTGTCTATTTTGCTACCTCTTCCATTTGAGGAGGAATTGAATTGAATTCCCATGTGGTCTCCACCGCCTGAATAATCAAAGTACACCGGGCATGTGGAAGTTCCCTCAACTGTGATTCTTCCTTCAACGTAAATCCTAACCCCACTAGACATAGTTACGTTGGTACAAGAAGAAATTACCAACTCATCGGTAACTGGAATTGTGTAATGGTTATTCAGAACGACGCTGCCAGACCAAGTTGTTTGAGCTCGCCCGCTAGCCTCGCCTGTTTCTGTGTCTGCTAGAAGCATCGGGGATTGAACAGATAGTAAAAACATCGAGATGAGGAAAAAGGCACACGACGCTTTAGTCCTCAGCATAATTACAGACACTTGACCTATACCATTAGAGTGTTCCCCTTCTCGATTCACAAAAATCGAGGCTAAACTCTAGATTAATTGATGCATCAACTCTGTTGCATCTTTTGCAGCATTAGGGCATAGTGAAGTCTTCCAAAGAGAAATCGCTTCTGCCATTGAAGAAAATGGATTATGTGTTTTGTATTTGGCTCTGTAGTACCAAATCATTGCAGCAATTCTGCGAGCAGATGTTAGATTTAGTTGAGAATCAGAACTTGGCAGTTCAATTTTCTTCAGTATAGATACTGCTCTGGAAGAGTCGCATTTTTCCAGTAGAGATAATTGAAGCATCTTTGCTCGAAGTCCTGTTCTTGAAAATGCACTTTCGATTAATTTCTCAAAAGAAGGTGAGTTTTGTGATGTCTGCGCAATTTCAGCGCGTAGATTCATCGCTTTCAACTGAGGGTCTTCTTTGTGAGATAGAGATTCCAAATTTTCTCTAATATATCTGGCGTCATCCCAATTTCCCTCTGAGACAAACCATGCATGACGGATATGAGCAATCGCAACTAATACCACTTTTTTCATTTCAGCATCGACTGATGAAATGTCTATTTTTTCCAGCAACTGAATTACTTCTGAATTCGCATTATTCCCCGGCAATCTATCATCTAATCTTCGAGTTGCTTCGGATAATAGCAAACGTAGGTCAGCATCGTCTGGAACCTCAACTTCGAAGTTTCCTTGCAATAATGAAAGTGAGTATTCTAAATCTGGAGCATCGATATTTGAGAGATGTTTGGATGCAATATCGTCTTCACCTCGCTCAATTGCAACCATAGCAGCCATGCGATGCAAAGACGGAGTAGGATGGCGGAATATCGCATCTCCAATCAATGCGGCCAATCCCGCACTTGAACGCACCATGAGAGATTCAGCATTCCGAATCAATAGTGATTCTACATCTCCCCCCGAACTCAAAACGTGGTGCATTTCTACCAATCTAGCTAGGTCGCCTTCTAGTTGTGACCAGTAGTTCGCAGCAGCTGCATGGTCCTGTTTTGATAACATCGTCGAACGAACATTGCGAACCAAATGATGCAGTTCAACTCCTGATTCAAACCATCTTAGTAAAGCGAAATCATCCAGTTCCAAGAGGTATTGTTCATGCTGCAAAAACTCACATGGAACTGGTACAGGCAATAGAGACAATTCGTCTAGAACTTTGATCTCATCCCCGAGATTGGACAGAACGACATCTTTCACCCACTCCTGTAAATCAGCACCGGCTTCGGGCAAATCAGAGTTTTCATCATGCATTTGCAAAGCTAGAGGGTGGCCGCCTAAACGTTGTACTACAAGTTCACGATTATCCAGATGCGGCGGTAACAAATCCACTGCATCAGCAACTTCTAGCGGAGGCACATCGATTATCTCAAACCCTTCACTAATTGGTAGCGGTGCCCTGCTCGCCATGATTACATGTTCTGCTTTACCAACAAAGATTTCCAAACGACCTAAGTGGCGTAAACTGATTTCTTGCAATTCATCAATAATCAAGACCTCGTTTTTCGTCGAATTCAAAACTGCCGTTTCGCTGCTGAAATTAAGGCCCCAATCGCTGAAAATTTCCACTATATCTTTGAATGATTCCATGGTTGCAAACCTAACTATTTTTCCATTTCTAACCAACTCATCTGCGATACCTCGTAACAATGAAGTCTTACCAATCCCTGGTAGGCCTGTCAAAATTAGTTTCTTTTTATCCTTCAATTCTTGGATAAGTAAATCTCTACCTCGCAACAAAGTTTGGTTTGGAGGTTTTCCAAATAATTCTCCGACCTTTTTTGCCGAAGGTGCTTCGATACCCTCACATTCTGCTCTGCCTGCTTCAGTGATGTGGTAGACTTTGCGTCTTCGACTTCCTCCGCCGATAACATGAGCTTTTCTCTCTGTAATCAATTTCTTCTTTACCAACTCATTCAATGGAGCATGCAGTGCTGAACGCACTACACCCAAGTACTCTGAAAGTCCGGGCAAACATAACTCCCGTGGTACATCCCAAGCGGAATTTAGGCTTGATGGAAAGGTGGCTAATCGCGCAAGAATTCTTGCCTCGGGACCAGTCACCATGTTTGTTTGCTGTCGCTCATCAATGATGTTTGTTGCCCTTCCATGATTGCGATGTATTCTTGATGGAATGTCACTACAAAGGTATCATGCCGGTTACTCTGGACAAGGTGGATTTGCCGGCTAAGCCCGGAGTCTATCTGTTCCGAAACTCGGAGCAACGCGTCCTGTATGTCGGCAAAGCTACAATGCTATCGCAAAGAATTCGCTCCTATTTTTCATCGAATCCTGACCGCGCAATGATTCCTGAGTTGGTAAAAAATTCAGATGACATAGAATGTATAATCACAAATTCTCCTCAAGAAGCCCTGATTCTAGAAAGGCAATTGATAAGGCAACACAGACCAAGATATAATTCAATGCTAAAGGACGACAAATCATATCCTTTCCTTGCATTAACAAAAGAAGAGTTCCCTCGGATACTGTACACCAGACACCCTCCAAAAAATTCGTGGCGTTGGGGCCCATTCCCCAATGCAGGTGCTGCTAAGCAAGTCGTCCAATTACTTCGTAGGCATTTCGGAATCCGTGATTGCAAAGAATTACTTCCACAGGGTTGCCTAGCCATGCACATAGGATTGTGCGCTGGGCCATGCATAGAAGCCGGAGATTACGCACAGCGTGTCAAGAATGTGAGAAGGATTCTGAACGGCGATGCCGGTGATTTAATCGAAGAATTAGCAACTGAAATGGACAAATATTCTAAGGCTCAAGAATACGAGATTGCAGCCTCGATTAGAGATACTATCAAAGCTGTAAGAACAGTTACTAGCCAACAAGTAATCCTATCAAAGGTATATCGAGAATGCGATGCAATAGGTATTGGAATCAAAGGCGACTTAGCCGCAATCGTCGTGATTCATGCGGATGACGGAGTAATCAAAGGGCAGGAATCATGGCCATTGATCCATCGAGGCGATGAAGGTGATTCTGTTGCTAGATTCGTTGTAGAGCATTATGCAAATCGAAGACCACCCAAGATTTTGCTAACACCTATCCCACTATCTGATACAATACAAGGCTGGCTTAATGATAGGAGAGGCAGTAACGTGGACGTTAGAGTTCCCATGCGAGGAGATTTTGTCACCTTAACCAATTTAGCAAGACAAAACGCGAGTATGCAAGTCGAGAGGATGTCAAACAAAGCATCTGGTTCACTAGAGCAGCGAGCTGCTGACGAAGCCGCAACATTGCTTTCAATGGACTCTTTAGACCACATTGTCTGTTTTGATATGGCCCAACTATTGGGAGATTCAAGAGTAGGTGCAAGCGTTTGCCTGCGCAATGGTAGACCAGCCAAAAAGGAGTATCGAACTTACACTGTTAAGGGCGATGCAATGGACGACCTGAGGATGATGAAAGAGGTCGTTGAAAGGTGGATAAAACGAGTCGAGGATTGGCCTGACTTACTCCTTATTGATGGAGGAGAAACCCATCTTGCAATCATTGCAAAACTGTTAGAAGAGCATGGAGTCAGAGATAGGATGGAATTAGCAAGTCTTGCAAAACGAGAGGAGACAATTCACAGAGAAGGTCATGAAGATATTATCCTTGACCGCAGAGGCAGGATTCTAGTTCATGCTAGAGATGAGGCACATCGTTTCGTGAACAAATTCCATAGAAAGAATAGAGCGAAAAAGAGATTGTCTGACCCTCTAGAGGGAGTAAGCGGATTAGGAGCGAAGAAGCTACAGTCGCTCATCCGCCATTTCGGTGGCAGGCAGGGAATCAAGCATGCTTCAGTTGCAGATTTGAAGACTGTACCCGGCATTGGGCCTTCACTAGCACAACGAATATTTGATTCGCTAAACTAATTCCAAGGCTCATCATCATACATTGATAGGTCTTGGTCATCAGCGTACAAGTCGAAACCGCCACTACTTTTTGCCGTAGGGTCATAACCTGCACTTAAGGCAGCGAAATCAGAATCCGATAGCCCGCCTTTACCTGAACCGGCTGAAACGATCTTTGTCTCTGCAGCAGCAGCCAGTTCTCTCTTACGCTTCTTCTTCTTTCTTCTAGCTCGAACTCTCCACACGATAAGTGACAAAATTATGGTGGGATAAATCCAGATTTGTGAGAGTACGTACCACCATGAGACCTTGACACTGAAGGTTATCTCCTCACCAGCAGCCAGCGATTCTAGTGATAGCGTAATTCTTTGTCTACCATCAACTTCGTCAACCTTCTCCCAACCGTTAGCAGTCTGGAAATTTTCTAGAGTAATTCCATCAGGCATCAAGAAAGTTACTTCACCTCTCAAATCTGAAGGGCCTATTTCTGTCGGTTGAGCGTAATGCTCAAGCAAACGATAGGAAAATGAGTCGTCGTTTTCAAGTGGTTCTAAAGAGAATTCAAATGGCTCCCCGTTGTTGTCGATATCTAGACCAGAACCACTCATCTGCAAGGATGCAAGGCCGACGTTTGTCAGTAGATTCTGGAAGGAATTTACTGCATTGATTAACGGTGATTGAAGTGCGGTTACTACCCCAACTGTAGGTTCACCGTCAATGATTCCATTCCATCCATTTGTTACTCCCGCTTCAAATGTAAATTCAGGTATCTTGACAGACAACCTAATTGGAGTTTCATCTCCAATAGAGGTTCCAATACCACCCAAATTTTCCAAGGAAGTTATGATTTGGATTCCTGACAAGTCAATCTCTACAGCATCTTCTCTATTGCTTGCTTCTAATGCAGATTTATGCAATCTATTGGTTAATTCAATTCCCATTTGCTCAACTAATGCTTCGAGTCCTTCGGTTGTGAATTCAAAATTGAAATCTTCATCTCCGCTTAGATTCACATCATTTGTTATCGGTTCAGCAAGCCTACCTCCAATATCGAGTCCAAGCCTGATTAAATCTGAAGGAATTACTTCCAAGCTAACTGAGGTATCATCAGATTTTAACTCATCGAGAACCTCGTCTGGGATTTTGATTCGATAGACATCTACGGTCGCTGAAAAAGATGCTGTAAGGTCAATGCTTGGGCCCCATTCATTGAAATTTAAGTCGCTGACATCAAGTTCAACATCCAAGTCTATACAAGACCAATCCGCTTCATCCGCAGAGCATATCTCTTCACCATCAGAGTCAAGAATTGCGTGTCTTGGGTCGTATGAATTAGGGTCTCCGATTGAGATTGCTAAATCATCTACTCCGTTGGACCTCTCGACTAGAACGATCGAACCATCTCCGGTAGATGTCTGGAGCCATTGTGGCAATATCAGCTCGAGTGTCAGTTCTGATGGAGGCAGGTCATTTGGAATCATGTCTTGAAGCAAATCTTGGCCAAATTCTGTTTCAATCGTCAACCCCGAATCTAGTATTCTCTGTAAATCACTCTCTTGTATAACATCGAGTAGGCCTGTCGAGTCGTCAACTTCTTGCTTGAGTAAATCCAACATGCGCAATTCAAAGGTGTTCGAAGAAGCACGCAGGTATATTGGATGGCTACCATCCATTGCATTTGGTCCCTCTACACAATAGTAGACCTGAGTCCCGGGGGGCAATGTTTCCGGGCATGAAACGTGAGTGAAATTCAGACCTCCTGCCGGTTCTGGAATGCCAACAGGAAGTGATTGAGATACCCATGAAGGATTGCCTATTGTTACATCCCCCACTCCGGGAACTGCGCTTTCAATAGCATCTCCAACCAAATTCATCGGGAAATTATTCGTAAAATTATCTAAGTCAACCAAATCGCTTTGATATGCCAACCGTATCCCATCAGATGTGACCCATGGAATTTGAGCATTCTCAGTCACATCAACTAGCGATATTCCCCAATCACTCATCGTAGCATCATCGATGTGATTGATTCCAGCAACAATGTCCACCCAAGCAGAATCTTCGTTGGACAAATCAAGAGTTACATGGAGTGTTATTCCAGTGTCTTCAGGGCCTATCTCGACACTACTGGTTTGAGTCGAGTTTCTGTGCCCAATCTCGACACTTGCGGTTTGAGTCAATCTCTCCCCTCCAATCGGAGCATCCAGATTATCAATTTCCCATTGTGCAGCCATGTAAGATGGCGGACCCTGCTTGATTACTCGAGTTCCTTCAGAATCTACAGACTTCACAGTCGCAAAGTCTGGCGGGTTTATCACGAATACCGAATTGTGCCCTGGTTCACTGAATAAGTCGAAATTGGAGGTAATGTCTGAGCCCATTACTAGCATACCGCGGTAAACTCTCTCCAAAGTTAGAGGATCTACACTTCCCAAATTGAAAGTCGAGGTTGACAGAGTCACGCTTGCCGTTACAGAGAAGCAAATTGGAGGGTCGAACACATTGTCCGATAGTCCTGCTTCAGATGCTGAATCCATACTCGGGTCATCGGTACAAGTGGTGGTTATTCCAGAATTGGAAATCGAGTTTACATAATCTGTTGATATCGAATTAACTGAGCCGAACCCGCCAGAAAGCAATTCTTCTATCGTGTCATTGACCTCTAAAATCAACTTATCTCTGACTGTTGGAGTGCCAGGTCCGGCTGTGGTTTGGTCGAAGTAATTACGAATTAAGTCTGCAGGTGCTCCATCTTGCGGGCTCATTCCCTCGGCAGCCAAAGCGGCATTCAGCAACGCTCCATCTAGACCCAGTGTCGTACGATTGAATTCATGCAGTGCCCAAGACATTTCCATATTGATTGTGGAAGTATCGACTAAATCGAATTCGTAAATTCCCACAATCCAATCCTGTTGGTTTTCAGTTCCATCATCAGCCTTATCCCATGTGTCGCAAGTACCGCCATTCAATGTACAAGCTTGCATTCCTGTTGCGCTTGCGAAAGGGGCCAGTACAGATATTGCAAATATACTGACCAACGAAATTGCGAGCCCCCGATTCATGCTAACATATATTCTGTGGACTGGGACATTTAACATGGTTTGCCCCTTACACGTGAATATGCCAACCTCTTATGCATACATATGCAGCAGAGGGGATGCATCTAGAGAATATGACAGACTGAAGGATGAAGGCCAGCTGAACCGAGACTTGAAACCCATGCCTCATGGAGAGTTGATCGCTATACCTGTAACCTTCGGAGATTTAGAATTGGAATTTCAAACTGTAGAGAGATTTAACCCTCATGACTCTCTGAAGAGAGTTCTATCAGACCCGCCAAAAAAGTGGGAAAAACTCGGAGATTTGGTCATCTTCCAACAAGGAACAGACACAACTGATTGGCCATTGGACAAAGTTGCTGAGGCGCTGAATTGTAACCGCTTGGCTATTCAAAATGAGATTGATTCCGGGATTGAGAGAAAATCTCAACTCGAATTAATCCATGGTGATGATGGCTGGGTAGTTCATCGAGAAAATTTCGT
>DAGO01000007.1:35672-42435 GCA_002498185.1 Euryarchaeota archaeon UBA10
ATGGGGAACCTCCACACAGATGGTGAAGTCATTGTTGACGCATTCTGTGGAATCGGTTACTACACATTGCAATTCCTAGTTCGTGGCAAGGCTGAGCACGTACACGCCTGTGAAATAAATCCCGAAAGCATAGTCGCTCTGAAAAAAGGACTTGAAAGGAACTCTGTTAGTGATAGATGTACGATATATCCTGGAGATAATCGGCAAACATTGCAACAACTGCGAGGGATTGCGGATAGAGTGATTCTTGGTTTGATTCCTTCTTCAATGAACGCTTGGGGGCTTGCGATACGCTGCTTGAAAGATTCCGGAGGAATGCTCCACATCCACATGAATGTTCATGAAAACGAAATCGAGGATTGGGCTGGAAAAACCGCTGAATGGTTTGCAACAGCATCCGGTAAATCGACAACGATAACCCACATTGAAACTGTGAAACAATATTGCCCTCACATAATGCATGTTGTCCTAGATTTGGAAATCAATTAAGATTCATCGTCCAGCAAAATCGCATCTGGTTCATCGATGCGATTTCCTGCATAGAACACATATCCAACAATTCCCAGTCCAACCAAAACGATTGATACGGTTACTTTGCCCGCTATTGTTGATAGGAACGATTGTGATTCAGACTTGGTAGGCTCATCAGGGTATGGAATAACACCAATCATTTCTACACTTGATATGTGGACTTCCCAAATTGGCCGTCCGGCTGAAGATGCTGGATTGACAACTATCTCTTCGCCACTAGGGTCATCAGTGGTTGGAACGGTTGCGATGGCTCTGACATGGCTCATTCCATTTCGCACAATTCCGAATGTGACATATCCTTCATCGTCTCGATTTTCTGGATCTAATCCGTGAGCTTCGGTTTCAGCGATGTACCACTGAGAGTCTGCACTATCTGGGTCTTGACTGCGAGCCATACCGATTGCACCATCTACGTGTGAGAGATTTTCATGGTGCTCCATATCCACTGTTTCACCAGTTCCTCCGCCACCACATTGAAGATTTGTTGCAGGATAGATTCCTACTGTTTTGCAGGTTGGGTCGCCTGCTTGTGTTACGAAATCGTCGATTACTCTGTGGAAAAATATCCCATTGTAAATCTCATTCTCGACATTTTTAATCATGTTTGTAGTAGTATTAGGGGCCCACTCTTCAAACAACTCAATGATAATTTCACCCTGTACTTCTGACGCTAAGTGGCTTGGTTTGTATGACACTTTGATCTTCAAAACAGCATCGCCGGGGCGTGGGTTATCCATCGGAGATCCTTCTAATTCTGGACCATCGTCCCATTGGGAGACATCAACTTCAACTTCTCTCCAAGACTCGTTTCCGGTCTCGTAATTTGCCCCAACGACAGGCGCGAAGAGTAGCAAACACAGGAGTACTGCTACGGCTCGCATGATTGACCGAGTAACTCAATCTATGAAATCATTCTTCTCTAGACTTTCTTGCATGTATGAAAGATTGAACACAAATGTAGGTATAGACTGAACCCGTGATTAGTAGCATCAACTTGGATGCACCGGCTGCAGGTAGAGCAAACGCACCCTCATCGCTTAACATACCTCTAATGAAGTCTAATCCGCCTAATGCGCAAAGCAATCCAAATGTGGCAGCGATGTGCATCCACAATTTCCTCTTCTCAGGAATCTTGGTCGCTAAAATCCCCGAAATCAGAAGTGGAATTCCCATAAATGAAGGGATGTAAGAAGTGAATGACGCTGCATCAGAGAGTTGTGAAACTACGATCCCCCATAGAATCAGAAATCCACCATAAGCTGTAGTAATCGTCGGTATTGACTGGCCTGCGACAGTATATTGTTCGCCCATGATTAATGCTTGAGCACTCACTCTTTGAGGATTTGTATCTGAGACTGGATTAGATAAGACTGATGAGGAAGTCATTGCTCGTAGTGGTGATGCAGGAGGAAGTGTTCGAGGCAGAAATCGTCCCGGACTCGGGAGATAATACTCTCAACATCACCTTGGGTACCACTTTTGCTGTTGCGATAATTTTCCTTTTACTAGGCACGAATGTTGGTAAAATATTAGATGATGAGGCTTTTACTGAAACCAGTGTACCTAACTGGTGGGAAGTTCCACTTCACGAACGACATGAGTTGGAATTATACGTGCCAGGTCAAGAGAGGTCTGTATTGCCAATAAACGGCACACTAGGGGTTAGAACTTACACTGAACATTTCATTGAAGTTGAATTACCTCCCTCTGAAGATGATGTCGGATTCCCAGAGCCTGATGTGATGCATGTAGCATTGTGGCTACCAGATGTAGCTGAGGGAGTTAAGGTTCCAGTAATCATGACCATACACCCATACTACGACTTCGGAGGAGAAGGTATGCCGGGTGTTGGTGAGGATTCAAACCCAAACACAATCCCTGACCGTGGTGTTGGCGAATGGGTCTACAACAATTTCATCTCGCACGGGTACGCACTTGCGCAAGCCTCCACTTTTGGAACTGGTCAGTCTACCCATTGTCAAGATGTGAAAGGCTTGGGCGAACAAATCGGAATCCAAGCTGTTGTCGATTGGCTGGGTAAGCAGAATTGGTCCAACGGTAATGTAGGACTAATGGGCAAATCCTATGCAGGTACAACAAACTGGGAAGCAGCCCAAAACCCGTCAGAGCACCTGAAGACAATAGTACCAATTTCAGGCTCAATTGGAGTACAGGAAATGTTCTACCGAAATGGTTCAAGCGAGTTCAGAGCGCTTGGTTATGATGCAGCATATTGGGCGGCAACCAGCGACCTAACAACCGACGAAATGAGAGTTTGTCAAGATGACCTCCAAGGTCCACTCAATCCCTTTACTACCCACCTTTGGGCACATTACGGTGGAGCAGAATGGAATGATTATTGGGATGAAAGAAGACACCTGCCTGACGTGCTTGCTAATTACAAAGGAAGCGTGTATCTCGTGTGGGGAATGCAGGATTGGAATGTAGATCCATACCACGCATTCCCGACCTATCAACTGATGAGAGATGCAGGAATTCCTGCTAGAGGTATAATGGGGCAATGGGCTCACAATTATCCTGACCAGCCTACGACTCACCAAAATGCAGTATCTCCAGGATATGGTGCCGAAGCATACCCCGAAATGACAAGGATGGATTGGGCTGTGGACTTATTCTGGTGGTTTGAGTACTGGCTCAAAGGCAACGGAGAAATGCCAGAATTGCATGTACAAATGCAGAGACATGATGGTCGATGGCATGTAGAAGATACTTGGCCGCCTGAAGACATGTATTGGGAAGAGATAACTCTGGACCAAGCTACTTCAACGGGAAGTACTGTCAGTGCCTCATCAAGCGTTACTGTGACAATTCCTGCTTCAGATAATGATAGATTCATCTCGGGGCTACCAACTCTCCACCTCTCCGCTACAACCGGACTGTGTGACGGTGGACAAGTGTTCGCAACTATGTTTGATGCAACTCAAAACCTCAGAATCGGTCACGCGACAATGGACGTTAGATATCGAGACGGAGGATATGAAGCAAAGACCGTTTCCCCTCTTACTACTTACAACATGCAGATGGAGTTCAACCCAATGGACGTAATCGTCCCTGCTGGTAATGAAATTACCATTGAATTGACTGAGATGGGCATGGATTACTTGCCAAGTGCTTGTGCGGCAATTGGAATGCAAGTGAACATCGATTCTTCTTCAGTACTGAGTTTACCATTGATTGACCGTGATGAAGAAACCGCGCCTGAGTGGTTTGAAGTTCCAAATTGGTGGGATGTTGTGGAATGAAGGTGCTGGCCTTCGAGGATTCTGTTGACATCGAAGCCTTGCTGGTTAGCGGTGGAGTTAACCTAGAGAATATTGTGTTCAAACAATACTGGGACTCACAAAACTATCTTGAGAGGATTTCAGAATATACTCCTGATATTTTGATGCTGGACCATTACATGCCACCAACAAGGGGATTAGATGTGCTGAAAGGATTGCTTTCGTCCGATGTACAAAGACCCAGAACTATCGTTGCGATGAGTTCTGCAAGTATGGCCAACAATGCCATGCTAGTCGCTGGAGCTGATATTGGAATTGTCAAATTCAGTGTTCCAGAATTAGAAATCTGGAATCAGTCGTGAGGCTGCCAATCGTCTTGACCTGGCTCTCTGTACCACCAATAGCCATCATCGTCTTTCCACCATTCGATGCCGTCGTCATCGGTGTAGTAGTTCTCATCCTCTTCTTCTTCAACGGCGTTTGGATCTTCAAGACCGCTTTCTTCTGCCATCTTTTTCTTCAGTTGAGTGATACCTTCCTCAGCATCAGCGAATACTCGGTTTTGAGTTCTAATCTCATGCTGGTGGTCACCTGCAGCGATGGCATCGTCAGAATCTGCATAGAAATCAGCTGACATTTTTTGTCTGAACTCTTCGAACTCATCCCTTCCAAATGAACCTGTGAATTCATTTCCTTGAGATTTCATCAAATCATCCAAATTCTTTCTCTTGCCTAATTTTAGTTCTGGAGAATCTGGCATATCTCCATCGTCATAAAATGAATCACTGTCATCTGTTAACCTAGAGAATGAACGGCCTTCTGGGTCGACTTCTTCTATTGCTTCGATTACTAAATCGTGCTCTTCATCATCGATGTTGCCTTCTTCATATTGTTGACCTACGGTCTTAACCAACTTTCTCAAGGTCTTAGCGAGTGCTCTATCGCTATCCGCTTCATCGACTACTTTGTCGACTTGCTTCAGCAAGCGTTCGTATGGACTCCCGGTAATAGCACCGAAGATTCGTCCAAAGCCGCGCTTCTTCTTCGCCATGGAGAGAATGTGTGGGTTTTGGTTTTTCAAAGATTTCCCCGGAAAACCAATTTTTGCGACTTATTCATGACTAAGTGTTTCATCGGACGTCTATGGTGAGCGACTGGTTGGCAGATGCTGTCGCCATCTACAATGATGAATCTCACAATAGAAGAGACGAGTATGTCGCTCAGGTTCACTTCCCTGCTCGAATATTGGAGGATATCCTAGAATGGGCGTTCAAGTCATTACCAGATGAAATTTTGGTTGGGCTCGATGTTTCTAGAGATAGGAATTTGCCCGAGGTTGAGGTTGAATTCCAAGGCTCCAATCAAACGAAAAATCTGTTCGCAGGTCAAGGCTATCGAATCCATGAGGCCAAGATGGTCAATAGAGGAGATTCCTTCTCCGTGCACCACTTACCTGAGGAATGGACTGACGAAGTCTTCGGTAATGATAGAGGCCCAAGAGCTGGTCGCTTTACTCACTGGCTACACACTCATCCAAATTGCCCTGCAATCCCAAGCGGCGCAGATGCGGATGCTGCTCAATCAACTGATGGTGTCGACCTAATTCTAGGAATACAATTCTCTCCCGAAGGACCACTGCCTTGGTTCGAAGATATTGAAGGAGAGAGAAGAATCATTGGCGAGAAAAAATCTTGGTTTTCTAGAAAGGATAAGCGCCAGGTCTTGGGTATTGCTCCAACCGGACATAGAATCCATTCTTTGGAACTGATTGCTTTTCATAAAGCGGGTTTAGGTGTAAACGTTGTCTTCGTTAACGATGACGGAATCGCTTACTGACAAGTGGTTTTGAAATCGTAAGATTCCAAGAAATCCTCCAAGTCATCCAAACGATCTGCATTTACTCCAAAGTCTGAGCCACCTATTCGTGATTCACTCTGAACCTCAATCCAACCGCACTTGTTCTCATAGGTTACATCATCAGGAAATTGCATCAAAAGAGTTCTGTCAACAATATGTCCTTCACTGAAAGATGCAGTGAATATACGTGTGTCCGCCCATTCTTCCATTGCCTCATGCAATTCTTCTTCGCTGACATCGAGCATAATTTGGCGGCGCTCGCAATTACCCGAATTTTCAGGGCAATCCTCAGGCATACCTTCTGGTGCTAGCGGAATTGATAGCAGATTCATCAACAACAACCCTGCGACATACAATGCAGGGGCCCAAATCCAGGCTCGACTTGTCAAATAATCACCGGCGTTGCCAGTTACCCTCGCTCCACTCGTAAACGATAGGTTGACCTGTAGGAATTTCAAGATTCAAGACTTCTTCTTTGGAAAGATTCTCAATGCTCATTACAATTGAGCGTAGACTATTTCCATGCGCTGCTACAAACACGTTTTTCCCTTCTGCTAGGGAGGTATTTATCTCTGATTGCAAATAAGGTATTGTTCGCGCGGCAGTGAGTTCTAGAGACTCACCATTAGGCGGAGGAACATCATATGAGCGCCTCCAAATGTGCACTTGTTCATCGCCATATTTGTCTCTGGTTTCTTGCTTGTCAAGGCCTTGTAAATCGCCATACATGCGCTCATTCAATTGCCAAGATACGTAGACAGGGATTGTATTGTCTCCCGCATCATTGGATTGAGCCCATTCCACCATTCGAGATTCATTTTGACTCATCGAATCTTCATTTGCTGAATATTGGAAGATTGGAGTTTTGCCAGAATCATGTTGTGCTAATGCTAACATTGCAGTCATTTGAGCTCTAATCAAAGTCGATACGTGAACCTCATCAATCGGTAGAGATGCGATTTCTTTTCCGCCAGCAATCGCTTCCTCGATTCCTTTGTTAGTGAGCGGGACATCTACCCATCCAGTGAACAGATTTGCAGCATTCCACATGGATTGTCCGTGCCGCATGAGGATGAGGAGCGCCATATCTCTCATGACTATGGCGAAGGCTACAACCCTTCAACCTTCTCAAG
>DAGO01000090.1:0-10855 GCA_002498185.1 Euryarchaeota archaeon UBA10
GTAATTGGGCCCAGTATTAACTGGTTGTGCATTTTCCAAATCTACTAATTCCTTACTAGCAACCGGGTCAAAATCTGCGACCGGATTGTTCGCTTGTGGCTGCATAGCTCCTGCCTTGTATGCAGCAATTTGAGATTCAATTTCAGCCAGGCCAACCCCGTGAGTTCTGCTTACAGCATCCATCTCTAACATTTGGTCATAGCCCGATAAACTCGCTAAACGGGCAAGTACATCTTGTGGAAGCGCCATGTAAGTGCGTTGACCTCATTCCCATTGAAGGTTCGTTTTGACTGCATCTCAATCCATCGGTTCTAGTTGTGAGCAAGTTTCAACAACATCTCGATAGTGGGGCAATTATGGCGACCTCACCTCGATTATGGGCAAACCCCCCAGGTAACTCGCCGCTCCCATTGCCTTCAAAGCCGATGTTTTTCACGTCTGCAGAATTAAGCGAAATGACGCTTCCAGATATGCCCAAAACAGATAGTTTAGACTTGGGCGGTCTGAAGGAATATGTTGGAAAATTCACGCTAGAAAACGGAAAGATGGTCAAGGACGTTATCGATTTAGAAAAGCGGAGGCCTTTGCTAATTGTTGGAGAATTAGCTAACCCGTATCGCCTATGCGATATTATGGCACCAGACATGCCAATCATTCCTGTGAGGCTAGAAGGGATATGCAGAACATGGGCCGATAATTTAGACGCGAGAGATATTCAACCAGGAATCCACCATGTAACATTGGCTCGGTCGCCAGGATGGTGGGAGCGTTCTTTCATCACTTTGCTAGAGTTACCTGACATGAAGAAATTAGTTGCTTGGCTAGATGGTTCACTTTCCAACACTTGGGCTCCTAAGCGCCTTGCTGAAGGTGTAATTCGATTGGAAAGCGACATGGGATTGCTGCCTCCCAAATTGGAAGAGATATCCTGGGACGGAATAGAAGAAAAGGTCGAAGTTGACATACCAGAGGCCAATGGTCCTGCTCTAGATTTGTCGACAATAATGGTACCAATCAACACCCGTTCAGGATGCTACAATAGTCGAGGCAGAGTTATTCGCTGTGCACACTATCCTCAAACAGAATTCCATGATAACCTATTCAGAAGAGGTTCCTCATTCAAGTGGAATCAAATCTTAGACTTCTTGTGATTCAATAATCCTAAGCTTGGAAGGACTCTATCAGTTCGTGAACTGGAACAAAAATTGCCACATCAGTTGGTAAGTTTCGATACCAGCAACTTCCTCTGGCCAACCGTGTCCTCCAAACTCTAGGCCGTAGTGTTCCACTAACACACCGGCAGAACATTGACTGTGCACGACATGCTCAACGTCTAAGTGGTAGTGCGAATTTTCTTCTTGGCAGTTCGATTTATCTGCCCAGTAGTCGATCATTCCAGGAATGTTACTCATCGTTCCAACCCCCTCATGTTCTCCATCTTTCCAATCCCAGTCTTCATCATAATCGATGATAAGGTCGAGTTTGCCATGTATGTGCATCACTCCCATACTGCCGTACAGATTGCAAGTTTCTGGGCTCACAGGCATTGTTCCTGCAAATGATGCAACTGCAGCAAATTTGGAATTCAGTTGGCATGCTATTTCGTAAGTGAACATCGAACCTAGTGAATAACCAACTGCATACAGCCTATCCTCGTCGATGCAGTAAGATTTTGATAACTCGTCCACTATTGCTTCTGAGAAGTCATTGTCATCTCTAGATGTTGCTGCTGAGTTGAGGAACCACTCCCCTTCTTCTGCAGTCCTATCCGCTTCGGCAATCACATATGCCATGATGAATTTCTCCTGTTCTGCTAGAGCGTCGAATTCATCTTGTTGTGGGAAATCTTCCTCTGCGCCGCCACCGCCATGGAAAGCCAAAACGATTGGCAGCATTGTTCCAGCTTCTGAACTCGGCACAGTTAATCGGAAATACCTGTCAACTCCATGCGCAGGAATTGTAATCATTGACTGTGAGACAGCCTCCGAAGGCATCATGCACGGGTTTTCAACCTCAATTAATTCCTCGGCTTGGATTTTTTTCTCTTCTATGGTCTCTTCTACGCATCCTGTCAGAGGGAGGGTCAACAAGACCATGACGATTAGGTATACCACAGTCGACTTTGCCATATTATTACCAATCCAAAAATTGTTATTAATTTTACTTCATAGTTCATCGCTAACTTGGGGACCCCGGGCTTTCCCGCTTCGAGTCAATATAGTGCGCAGTGCTATCTCAATACATGAATGGAAGGGGTTCACAGAAAAGTGCGAGACTAGAGCGTCTGAAGATGGAAATTACAGAATATGTTTCCAGAAATCCAGGATGCTCTGCAGCTGATATTGTAGATCATCTCTCAAACACATTGAGAATGAGAAACCACGGATTAACATCTAGGAAGGTTGGATTCTTCATTCCAAGGTATCTGAAGAACATCGTTGGATTCCAACTTGACCGCTCAACAGGCAAGAGAATCTACAGCGTATCCTGAAAAGGTCAAATCGCTGTTGGTAATGGGATGCTTTGATGAGCGCCCCTGAAGCGGATGACCTTTGGCCGTCTTTAGATGAGTCAATCGGACGTCAACCTTGTTTTCCAAGTGGTCCCGTTTGGTCGGTTTTGCCTACACTGAAAGGTCAGATGGCAGATATGCTTGCTGATGTAGGTGAGCAAACTAGAGAAGGAGTTAGTATAGATTCTTCCAAAGGTCTTGTTCACATTCACGATAGTGCCACAATCGAGCCATCTGTGCACATCATTGGCCCTGCATATATCGGGCCCTGCGCTGTAATTCGACATGGTGCTTACATCCGAGAATTCTCTTGGATTTGCGGTGGCGCATTAGTTGGCCATGCAAGTGAAGTCAAGCACAGCGTCCTTCTTCCAGGTGCTAAAGCACCGCATTTCAATTACGTTGGAGATTCTGTGTTAGGACCCGGTGTAAACCTTGGAGCAGGAGTCAAGCTTTCCAATCTTAGAAATGATGGTGGAGAAGTCCACACTCGTATCGATGGTGAAAGATTAGCCACGGGCCTGCGAAAGTTCGGTGCAATACTGGGTGAAGGTTGTCAATTGGGCTGTAACGCAGTAACTAATCCCGGCGTAGTGCTGGGCCCTAGATGCATGGTTATGCCTAATACTACGGTAACAGGTGTTCACTCCTCAGATTCCACAATTGGGTGATCACATGCTATTCGGCACTGATGGAATCCGTGGCGAAGTTGTAGATTCTCCTAGCAGTGACGAAGATGCAATTTCGTATCTGGTAGATGAACGTAAAATCTCTCCAAGACTATTGAAACTGGTTGGAGAGGCTCTTTCTAGGAATGTTCCTGTAGGCTCCCAAATAATCATTGGATGGGATAATCGCCCACGAAATGCCGAATTGGTTGCATCATTAACAATCGGATTGCATCTGGGAGGATGCACTGTAATTCACGGTGGGATTTGTGCAACTCCGGGCTTGCATAACGCTCTGCTGGAAACAGGTTCTGCGCTGGGCTGCATGATTACTGCGAGTCACAATCCCGTTTCAGATTCCGGTATCAAAGTGTTTGATTCATCCGGATTCAAAACTAGTCCTGTATTAGAAAAAGAAATCTCAGAGTTAGTTGTTCAACTTGCTGCAGAAGAAAGGGAAGTGGACGAAAGTGAACTCTCGGATTTATCCAAACCGGATTCGTATTTCGATGCTGATTTGGCACATCAAAAATTGCTAGTTGTGAGATTAGCAGAGTTCAGTGGGATGTTCGCGCCGCCCTCTCAAGAGAAGATTTTCATAGATTCCTCCAAGGGTGTAGCAAGTGAATGGCTGTGCGATTTCCTCGGCAAAGCGGGTATTGAAGCAGAGGAGGTTTCCACTCGTGCCAGTGCACTGAATGATAACTGCGGGGCAGGAGAATTTAGCCCCACTGATTCTTGGACTTGGGAAGAGGCGGCAAAAGATGAGCATGTACTCATCAGCTCACTGCAGAAAACTAGTGCTGGAAAAATCATCGCTGCTGCATTAGATGGAGACGGAGATAGATGCCTATTCATAGAATCTACAGAAACTGGCTGCAGAATTGTTGATGGCGATGAAATGGCAGACCATATACTACGTTCTGCCGAAGGTAAATGGCACTTGGCTGCAAGTATAGAGTCTGATTTATCCCTAATCTCGTCGCTTGACCGACTAGACGCTGAGGTGCTGTTTTCCCAAACTGCAGTTGGAGATAGGTGGCTATCTCATGCGCTAAAATCGTCTGACTGCAATATTCTAGGGGTGGAAGATTCGGGGCATTTGGTAATGGCGTCACCTCACCCGCAAGGTGGAAGATGTCTCGTTGGAGATGGAGTCGCTAGCATGCTTGTTGTCTTGTGTGCAGTGGCCTGCGAAAAGAGAGCACAGGCTTTTGCTAAAGGATTCAAACGCAGGGTTTCAATTGCTCCTTCCAACAGATCCAGATGGACTGGAGATAATGATTTAGCGGATACTGTTGAATTCATCGCTACCAAAAAAATGGGTGAAATGAAGCGCAGTGGCCTGGTCGGAGAAGCGAACTTAATGTTGCTTGAACTCGATGGTATTTCTCTAGGAATTCGAAACTCTGGTACACAAGCCAAAACAAATGTCTCGCTTAGAGTTGCTTCTGGAAAGGATTATTCCAATGCATTGGAAGCAATGGAACAAATTATCCTGACACTGCGCGAACAATTGTTCGACTAGGTATTGGCTAATTCGGCCTCAAACTTTTGACCTAACCAAGTGACTAATCCGAGTAATACTGCTGTTGCCATTAACATAATCAGTAGCATTAGAGATGTCGCTCCCGATAACATGAGAATACCTGCAACAATCCATGCTAAAATTAAGTCAAGAGCTCCAAGTACTCTCCATCCACGGCGTAGTGTTACTACACCGATTAACCAAGATGTTGTAGATACAACTAGCATCAGTGTCATCATCAAAACTGTAGTATGTTCATAGTGACCAAATGCGCCAGAAGGTACCAGCAGATGTCCTACCCATAGACCAGAAGATATCCAGATTTGCTTATCACTAATTACACTGTATACCGATGAGACTAGTCCTATGGTGCCTAGAACTATCATGAATATTGCAGTAGTTCCATCAAGAACTGAAATCCATCCTCCCAAGGCATTCCAACTGATTGGCAAGAACAGGGCTAGGCCAACCGGGACTGCGGGTTGAAGCCATTTAATCGAGTTCTTTAATGCAAAAATGCTAGCAAGAATTCCTGCAATTCCAAATGAAATCGCTATTGTCATTACTGCCCATGAAACTCGGCCAATCGCTCCTCTGTGGTCTCCTAATCCCCGCTTGATTCTTTCTGCTTCAACCCATTCAAACAATAATACGGCCACGACCAAGAATACCTCCAAAGAAATTACTGGTACTATCCAAGACAACTCATCACTGAATGTAGGAATCAGCTGGATACTATCTACTCCCATCAAAGAAGTGAGAAGTCTTGAAGTAAGCAATAGAAGAACAATCCCCTCAAGTACCGAAGGTATTCTCAGTCCGAGATCTTTTCTTCCAAGTAGTGAAATGGATGCTAAAATAATCAGGGCTCCGAGTAGTACGAGTATTTCCCACTGATATTCCTGAGTTACATTCGCATCGCCAAGCCTTCCAGCGATTTGAATGAGAGTTAAACCTGCCATTGTAATGGCAACAGGGGATTCAATCCCCATAATATCTGGAAGTTGTAAGTTAACTTGGTCTGCTCTCCAGCGAGCGATTCCAATAAACAGAACGGATACGAATGAGGCTACTGCAATTGCGGGTAGCGATTCTCCACTGGTCCAAGCAAAGAATACACCTACCAGAATTGTCACGATGATGAATGAAATCACTATCGTTGGTTTGTGATGGATATCGCCGACAATAAGGTCATAATCTCCCGATGAAGAGCGGCGACGTGAACGCTTTTTCTGCAATTCTGACAATTGGAGTAATTCTGCATCAATCATCTTGATTTGCGAGCCTTCACTCTCTTGCTCAACTTGTGATTTCAATTCTTGTCTTGCGAGGTATTTTTCCAATCTTTCATCGCGCTGAGATACTTGTTTCAAGCGCGACCTGATTTCTCCTTGGGCCGACAGCCAAGCCCCCGTAACGATGAAACTGACCCCAGCAAGATACAGGGTCATATCGTCCTCAAGGCTGACCGATGCTAGGCCGACAGTAACCAAGACCGCTATGCTAGCAACAGCAGATGGAAGGAGCCTCTCCAATGTCGATGCACGAGGCAGATATAGTCCGACAACTGTGGATATTGCAGCAAAGCTGGCGAGCCTAAGATTAGCAATATCAGAAGGCAATTTGTCACTGTGCGAAAGGATTGCTGATAGTGGTTCATCCAATCCAATAATCATCAGCATAATTGCAATGAAACCAAGTACAATCGAAATTAGATTGCCTGGCATCAATGCTTGATGAGAGAGTTTCTCTCCTTCCATCAATCGCTTTGCGTTTATCTCAGACCAACTAATAATTAGAACCGATGAAATTCCAAACAAACCTATCCATATTGCGCCGAAACCAAATCGCCACTGAAGTACTAAAGCAGCAATTGCCCAAGATACGAGAATCGTTCTCGGGGTGCCTTGGTGCCTGTCCATCCGCATAGCAATCGAGTGATAAATCAACAATAGCCCCATTACTGAAATCACTCCATAAGAGGGTACAATTCCAGGGCTTGTGATGAATAACATCGAACAGATAATTGTAATGAAACTGATATTCCACAACCGCATCATCCCACTATCTCTCATTCTCGCACTCAATTCAGACATTCCAACCAAACGACCGGCGAGATTTACTCCACTCTCACCGAGTTTGAAGTTAAGAGGAATTTGAAGCAATAATAACGTAATCAAGTAAACCGAAACATCGAGTTCAGAGAAATTCATTGGCAGGATATCGACTGAAATCAATCTCCCTTCCAAATTGCTCACAAATAACACCAGCCAAAACCATGGTGCTAAAGTCGCAGTTCCTGCTAAGGACGGAGAATCTCTTTGTATTGCAAGGAATGCAAGTCCTATCCAAACAACCGCTTGACATGCCAACAACACTCTTGCCATACTAGTCTTGTCTGCTGGGATTAACAGTGTTAGCAAAATTACAATCACAATCGAGCCGATCCACAATACATGGTCGGAAACCGCATGCTGATGATTAAGAATCGCGAAAGTGGTAATCGCTGCACTGAAAACCGCATATATCGACCATGGTTCGGAAAATGGAGCATCGATTACGCCTCTAACCATCAATATCAGAATTGCCAACAATACAGGTGCTGGCCAAAGCGCATAGCGTTGCAGTCGCTGCCAACTCTCGCCTCTGACCACGAGATAAGATGGGGTAAATGCGGATAGAAGAAGGATCAACTGTGCCAGAGCATAACCTGTTTCAAGACGATTTGAAGCAATTGCAAGTAAAGCTCCAATCATTCCCAATCCTACAGACACCGACCAAAGGCCTGGCTTTCCAAGGCCCATCGCTTTGAAAGCTGAGGAAAACCAATTCTCTGCCTTTGCAAATCTAGTAGCAATTACTGCATTTATGCCAGTCACGCCAAACATCAACAAGAATAGAAGCAATTCATCATTGAACGGTTTAATTTCAATGCCAAAGATAACCCAATCATTACTGATTGCATGAAGACCAATCCACAGATAAGATACTGCAATACCGAGAGATGCAAGGTTTCCTGAACTTCTGAGATAAGCCAATCCGTGGAATAGAAGCGTGCCTATTCCGATCATTATCGCTACTCCTTCTTCGCCATATGGCCCGCCTGCGGCTGAGCCTATTGCGAGTAGTACCAACGTTGCTTGAGTAGCTATAGCATCTTCATCATGGTATTGCGCTATAGCAATATTGAGAGTAACCAAACCAAGTAACGAAGCGCCCAATTCGGTTTCTCCAATCCAATCCCATGTATACATTGAGATTGCTAAACCATACAGGATTTTCATCGAGATAATAACCCAAGTAACGCCTAACAAATGCATTCTTTCTTGCGGAATCCAGATTTGACCGAGCCACATTCCAAAGCCAGCCATCAAGAATAATCCAATCGCTGAAATTGTGTGGCTGAAGATTGGTGAAGTTCCTACGATTGTGCCGATAGCAGACCAAACTACAATCATAGAGATCATTAATCCATAATGTAACCTCTTCTCTCCTTCCATAGCGTATTCTGTTACGCTATCCACTTCCGGAGCATTGTCAACCGTGCCGTCTCTATTTATTCTGCTTGGAGCATCGCCGCGCGAGAAAATCTCCGCAACCTCCCCTACGGCAACGTCGATTTCTTTTTCCTCAGTTTCATCAATCTCTTTTGGCGCTTCTTCCTCAACTACTGATTTGATCAAAAATTTGTCAAGGTTGACTCCTGAATCGGTCTCAAAATTTCTCTTGGAGAGGATTTCGTCTTCAGATTCCTTCTCCATTGATAGGGCACCATTTGAATTGGCTTTCAATATCTCCCTTCACAGATTGAATTAGGAATGTATTCGCGCATTTTTTTGAAGATGCGAACCGCAAGGGACAAAGAGGGCCCGCGGGTCGACAGTGCATGGCCGACGCTGTGGGTGCCCCTTCAGGCGACCTATCTGAGAGCGGCATCGATACCGATGCTACAATTTATTGGAACTTAGATAACATCACTCTGATCGACTTAGCTGTCGAAAGGAATGAAGGTTATTTGACATCTGAGGGTGCATTGGTTACTGAAACCGGTGAGAGAACTGGGCGTTCTCCTAACGACAAATTCATTGTTGATGAGCCAACAACAAATCAAGATGTCAATTGGGGAGATGTCAACATTTCAACCGATGAATCCGTATTCAACAGATTGAAGGGTCAAGTCATCGAATATTTGTCACAAAGAGAGTCCTTGTTCGTTCAGGACCTATACTGCGGGGCTGAAGAAAGTGAAGCTCTACCGATTCGTGTAATCAACCAGAATGCATGGCACAATGCGTTTGCAAGAAACATGTTCGTACGCCCAAGTGCAGAACAATTGGAAAGCCATGTCCCGCAATTTACAGTCTACCACGCCCCTCATTTCGAAGCAAATGATGATGATTTGAATTCACAATGCTTTGTTATTGTTAATTATCAACTCGGTGAAGTAATCATTGGAGGCACAAGGTATGCTGGCGAAATCAAGAAATCCATTTTCAGCGTCATGAACCTCATTCTTCCAAAGAAAGGAATCCTTCCTATGCACTGTTCTGCTAACACAAACGGTGAGAACACTGCAATTTTCTTTGGTCTGTCTGGTACTGGGAAAACGACTCTTTCTGCTGACCCTAATCGTGCTCTAATCGGTGATGATGAACACGGCTGGGGCGCAAATGGAGTATTCAATTTCGAAGGCGGTTGCTATGCTAAACTCATCAATCTGTCAGAAGAGGATGAACCGGAAATCTTTGCTACAACTCGGCAAAAAGGAACTGTCCTAGAGAATATCGTCGTCAATTCTGAAGGCATTCCAGACTTCTTTGACACTAGCAAGACTCAGAATACCCGTGGCTCATATCCAATCGAAGCGATTGAAAACAGAACCCTGGATAGCAAGGGAGGACACCCGCAAAACGTGATTTTCCTAACCTGCGATGCATTTGGAGTTCTTCCTCCTATCAGCAGATTAACGTCCGCACAAGCTGCTTATCACTTCATCTCTGGCTACACTGCAAAGGTTGCTGGAACTGAAATTGGAGTTACTGAGCCGCAGGCAACATTCTCTGCGTGTTTCGGTGAACCATTCATGCCAATGCACCCTGGAGTCTACGCTGATTTACTATCTAGCAAGATGGCTGAACATGGGTCTACCGCTTGGCTAATCAACACCGGATGGTCTGGTGGATCTTATGGCGTTGGAAGCAGAATGAAAATCAAGTATACTCGTGCAATGTTGAATGCAGCAATGGATGGAGAACTCGACAATGTTGAATATGTAACCGATGAAAGATTCGGATTTGAAATCCCTAAGTCGTGCCCTGGAGTTCCTTCTGAGGTATTGATTCCCAAGCAAACATGGAGCGATGGTGATGCTTACGATGCTACTGCTGACAAGTTGGCTGCTATGTTCAATGAAAACTTCGAAAGATATTCCGAGGGTGTTTCAGCCGAAGTTAATGCTGCTGCTCCGGTCCTAAATTGAGCAAAATGTGCACTGTTGTGCATCATGGCGTAAAACCGTAGTTTGATAGCGAACCAGTGGCAGGAGTACTACGTGAGGGCCATGCGTACACGTACAATCCTTCTTGCCAGCCTGATGATAATGATGTCCATGACTCCGCTAGTTTCAGCGGATTATGAGAAGGGAATTGAACAAGGAAAAGAGTTCGATGATTCGCCGATTTTCGATCTGCCTGCAAAGACAATCGATTCGGTTGGACCAAGAATCGACACCGGGGCATCAGGCCGCGCGCCGTGCAGTACTGTACAAACAGATGCTGGCTCGGCAGGAGATGCTGGAAACACCAGTACAACTGCAAAGAGCTTGGGTACCGACCCTACAAACGGTCCAAGTGGAGTAACTGGTTGCGTAGATGCTAACGATCCTGAAGACATGTACAGCATTACCACGACTTCAGGTAAGGAAGTTGATGTTGAACTCGTTGTTCCAACAGGCGCTGACTTTGACCTGTACTTAGTGGATGCAACCAAATCCACATTCTATGATTACTCCGAGTACAACGACCCTCTGGAGCAAGTAACCACTGGCGGCACTGCACTGGAAGGAAATGCTACTACATTCTATGTTTGGATAAATGCATACAGTGGAGATGGAACCTACACATTGCGAGTTTGGACCAACAATTCAAC
>DAGO01000090.1:11257-13464 GCA_002498185.1 Euryarchaeota archaeon UBA10
GTAGAAAACTTAGCAAACAATTCCTCTGCAACCACAGGGGCATTTGATGTATTCTTCATCCTTTCAACTGACACTACATACGGTTTTGGTGACGAATTACTTGACGATGTATCTAAGGAGGCTGATTTGGCTGCTGGCGCGACAAGAAATACTACTATGAGTGTCACTCTTCCAGCCAACTTGACCAACGATTCCTATTATTGGCTAGTATGGGCTGACGGATATGGAAATATTACTGAAAGCAATTCATCTAACAATAACATGTGGTCAACAGGAGTGACCGTTGTTGGTAATGATTGTACTGACCTGTTAGGAGGCGCACAGAACGATGGTGGTCTTGGAGCGGATGCGGGCAATGATGCTGCTAATGCGTCCAACATGGGCAGTAACGTGACATCGTCATACACCGGCTGTATGGATGGTGCCGATGGTGATGACGTCTATGCCTTCGATGTGCCCGCAGGGTACTTCCTCGAAGTTGCCCTAGATGCGGAAGACCAAACTTCCGACCTCGATGTGTTCATTCATTATTCCAACGGTTCAGAAGTTGACCGAGGATTCACCTCTTCATACCCTGAAACTGCTACTGCAAAATTAACAGATTACGAAGGAGTTGGCGGAACATATTACGTCAATGTCTCCCACTATTCCGGAGTTTCAAATTACACTCTCGATGTTTGGACTAACCAAAGTATTCCTGCACCGGACTATACTATCGATACTGTAACCAGCGCTGGCAGCGGCCAGCCAGGAGACATGTTTGATGTCACAGCCGTTCTGGAAAATGAAGGAACTGTAGACGGAGTTTCAAGCGTGGATTTGACTGTAATTCTTTCAGTGAACACTGGCGTAGACTGGTATGACCATGAAATTGGTTCCACAACCACGAGCGGAATCCCGGTTGATACTAACACTAGCGTGACAATCAGTTCTACAATTCCAGCAGATATCGTGGAAGGTGGATATTACCTCTACGTTGTAGCTGACCAAGACGACCTAATTCTTGAGAGAGATGAGGAAAATAATCAACAAACCCGTTCCGGGCAATTCACTGTTGGAAATGCAGAAACCTCTTGCGCAACTCAAAATGATGCAGGAATGGGTGGCGATGCTGCCAACAACTCAGCAGGTGCTTTCGATTTAGGAAACTATGCTGATGCGGAATACCGCGGCTGCATCGATTCAAGCGACACTGCGGACCATTACACAATCACTATTGGCGCTGGTCAGAATCTGAATATCACTCTCGTCGACCCACCATCCGGCGCAGTAAACCTTGCATTGCTGGACTCAAGTGGTGCTGAAGTAGATTCAGACATTGGTTTGTTCTCAGATTCTGAAGTTACTACAGTTGGCACTTCTAGCGATGGCGTGGCTGGAACCTACACCATAATGGTGAACCGTTCCACTGTGTTCTGGGAATCTGGCGGAGCTGGAACTTACAGACTGCTAATTGGAAACCCAGCAGGATATGTTGCACCATTTACATGTGTTGGACACTCTGATGCTGGGACAGGCACAGATGCTGGAACAGATATGGCGAATGCGATTCCACTAGGATCAAACCCGTCAATGATGGGGCAAGGCTGCTTGGATGGGCAAGATACCTCTGACGCATACCAATTCAATCTTGAAGATTACAACAACATCAACGTGATGTTCTCTCCAGATATGGGCTCACCATTCACTGCAAATCTATACGATGAAGAAAGCAACATGGTAGCCGGCTGGAATGGTACAGAATGGATGTCTATGGGCGATTCAGAATATGAAGGACAAGACGGAATGTTCACTCTAGTTATCGACTCTGCTGGAGGAGAGGGTTACTACAACATCTCAATCAATTCCATGCCTCCTGCACCTGCAGACCTTGCAGTCAGCAACTTATCCTGTGGTGCAGAAATGGTTAGCAACGAGGAATTGTTCTATTCATTCGAAATACACAACTTGCGTGGTCCTGCAATTGGAGACTTCAATTGGAGTCTGGATTTAGTGGATGAAACTGGAGTTGTTGTTGAGCAAATCGATTCGTCAACCATGAGCACATACTCAACATATGGACAGCTAGTTCTTGAGAGAGCATCATCAACATTCATCGATGCAACTACTGCATCAGGAACCTATTCGTGTCATGTAATGATCAACATGGACCGTGCTGTCGACGAGGTTGAACTCATCAACAATGAAATGATGGGAGATAATTTCAC
>DAGO01000090.1:13846-15539 GCA_002498185.1 Euryarchaeota archaeon UBA10
GATACTGGCGACGGAATCGTTGACGATTGTCCTGACAAGTACGGAGAGAGTTGGGGCGACCGCTATGGCTGTGCTGACCTTGACGGAGACGGCTGGTCAAACCTAAACGACTTCTCTCCACTGGATGAAAGCCAATGGGTTGACGAAGATGAAGATGGATTTGGGGACAACAGCTCTGGATACCTAGGGGACCAATGCCCTGGCGTATACGGTGTCGAAAATGGAGAAGGTGGAGATGGATGTCCACCTCCATTCGTTGACTCTGATGGCGATGGCGTCCAGGATTCTGATGACGATTGTGACTCAACTCCTGCAGACGTAGTGGTTGATGAGAACGGTTGTGAAGTTGATACTGACGGAGACGGTGTAGTAGATTCAATGGATAATTGCCCAGCAACTGCAGTTAACGTCACTGTCGACTCAGTCGGTTGTGAAGTAATCGACAACAATGGCGGCGGTACTGATAACAACGGTGGAACCGATAACGGAGGAGGCACTGACAACAACGGTGGTTCAGGAACCGGAGACGGTGGAGAAAGCACAGATGACTCAGCGGAAGGCAGTACTGATGTTGTGATGATTGGAGGAGTCGGCTTCGGTGTTGTAATTATCATTCTACTAACTTTCTTGATTGTTAGAAAGGGTCGTGGAGGCGATGGCCTTGCTGGAGATTCATACGCTAACGCAGCGTTTGACCAACCGATGGGAGGATTGGCGGGTGCAGACCCAAGTATTACGCCAGAGCAGTTGCAATACGAACAGCAACTTCTGGCTCATGGTTACACGGCTGAACAAGCAAGAGCATATGCTGACCAGCATTTCCGCCCTTGGCTTAACCAATGATTAGACCATAGCAAGGGTCATCTACGGGCTTCGCCCAGACCGTGTTATGACAGACGTCATTATGCAGACAAGTGCCGGTGAAATCCGAATTAGGCTTTTTACCGATGAAGCCCCAGATACAACAGCGAATTTTCTTCGTCTAGTTGATGATGGATACTACAACGGACTACACTTCCATAGAGTGATTGAGCAATTTATGATTCAAGGCGGGTGTCCTCATTCAAAGGACCCAATGAGTCGAATGGCTGGAACAGGTGGTCCTGGCTGGAAGATCCCTTGCGAACCTAGTGCTCTATCCTTGAAGCATGACCGCCCAGGTGTTCTATCAATGGCTAATGCTGGCCGTAACACAGGTGGCTCGCAGTTTTTCCTAACCACCGTTGCAACCCCGTGGCTAAATGGTAACCACGCTGTTTTCGGAGAAGTTGTTGATGGAATGAATGTCGTTAAGACAATCGAAGGCTGCAGAAAACTTCCTGGAGACAGGCCTGCGCAACCTCAACAAATCATCTCAGTTACCAGAGCATGAGGTGAGATGGTGGTCGGCCTCGCCATTCACGGTGGAGCTGGCGGTGACGGTCCGTGGAAAGGTCCAACAGATTTGGATCCACAACGCATAGCATGCATGCAGAGCGTTCTAACTACAGTAGGTACAATGCTACAAGACGGCATTGATGCACTAGAAGCTGTTACTATCGCTGTTGAAATGTTGGAAAATGAACCACTATTCAATGCTGGAATCGGTTCTGTTATTGCGGCTGATGGGAGTGTTACAATGGATGCAAGTATCATGCGTGGCAGTGATGCTGCCGCTGGTTCAGTTGTCAATGTAAAAAAAATCAGGCATCCG
>DAGO01000090.1:15937-22063 GCA_002498185.1 Euryarchaeota archaeon UBA10
GCAATCAAAAACGGTGTTGAAGAGGTATCGCAAGAATGGTTGATCACTGATTTACGTCAAGCCCAATGGAAGAAGTGGAAGGATGCGAAATCAAGACCTGGTTCGACGGATGAAGATGATGAGGCTATACTTGACCACGATGGCGAAGGGATGGGAACTGTCGGTGCAGTTGCCATAGATTCGAAGGGCGTTCTTGCCGCTGCAACAAGCACAGGTGGGATGACTGGAAAACCGGATGGAAGAATCGGAGATACCCCTATTATTGGCGCTGGAACTTGGGCGGACAACAGAGTTGCAGTTTCATGTACTGGTGTTGGTGAAGCCTTCATCAGAACTTGTGCGGCGCACGAAGTCGCTACTAGAGTAAAAGCGGGAGATTCCCTTGCAGATGCCTGTGGAAATATGCTCGATATGGTTGCACCACTCGGTGGTAGAGGCGGAGTCATAGCCATCGATTCGAAAGGCAATATCGCCATCCCATTTCAGACAATGCTGATGTATCGAGGCTATTGGAAAAATGGAGAAGTCATGACTGGAATAGGGCCAGATCTATCTTCGCATTGAGTTGTAAATCTCTAGGTCACTTTGGTTGGACTCTTCGATTTTTAATTCGCTAGGGGGCTGGAATTTCTTTTTCTTCAGATAATTGAACAATCTGAACCACCTAAGTTTTGCAAACAGAATCATCGCTCTCTTTGAGTCTCCAAATGTAGGATGGGTTGTGTCGCTTTCCTTTGACCAGCCGAGCTCGTCTAAGGCTTCCATGCCATCTTCAGCGACGATTACATGATCAAATAATTCGAGGTTGGATTTCGCTTTATTGGAGTCTAATTCTCCGCGCGCGAAAATTTTGGTATAGTATTCATGAGATGAGTGAAGGTGGCCTTCTGCTAGATATTCCTGATATGATGCGGCTTTAGTCCACATCCAGTAGTGATCGTAATTGTAATTTGAAACTAATCTCTTGATTGGGTGTCTAAGGCACGTTAACATGGTAACTCTCTCGTCCTTGGCCAGAGTTTCGTAATCTGGCCCGCCCCATTCACATGCGACAAATGTAACCGCTTTCTCTTCACATTCGTCTATGAATGATGTCAACTCATTAGAGTTCATTTTCCACAAAGGAATTACCTCGCCATTATTGAGTGGGTTTCCATTCTCATGGTTTGGCCAAAATGTCTCGCCGTTGGCCATCGCCCGTCTAATCACATAAGTCCCTGCTGCTTTGTGCAGATGCTGGAACCATACGAGACGGTAAGCGGCCATTATTACCTGCTCGAGATTCTCACCTTTGACGCTTACTAGAGGGAAAGGGACATGGACGGTCGGCTATGCCGTAGGTACATGGGAGAGGTACGAATTGAAGCAGACACCATGGGCGAGCTTGAAGTTCCCGCTGACCGATACTACGGATGTCAGACCGCTAGGTCCCTAATCAACTTCGATATTGGAGATGACAAAATGCCAAGAGGTGTCATACGCGCCTTTGGCATACTAAAACAAGCTGCTGCGAAGGTTAATTCTGATTTAGGACAATTAGATGGAAAGGTTGCAAAACTCATTATTTCTGCTGCTGAAGAAGTAATCAATGGTGAACTGGATGACCATTTTCCGCTGAGGGTTTGGCAAACAGGTTCCGGTACTCAATCTAACATGAATACCAATGAAGTCATTGCAAATAGGGCTATTGAGATGGCTGGCGGAGTTCTTGGTTCTAAGTCACCAGTCCATCCAAATGACCACGTGAATCGTGCCCAGTCATCGAATGATACTTTCCCTACAGCTATGCACATTGCAAGCGCTGAAGCGATTACTAGCGAACTAATCCCTAGTTTGGTTCTACTAAGAGATGCTCTTGCAAGCAAGTCAGATGAATGGTCGGATATTGTAAAAATAGGCAGGACGCATCTAATGGATGCTGTACCTCTCACACTGGGGCAAGAAGCGAGTGGATGGGTTGCACAATTAGACGCAGACATACGAAGAATTGAGTTTGCTTTGGAAGACTTACATGAGTTAGCATTAGGTGGAACAGCAGTCGGAACCGGTTTGAACACCCATCCAGAATTCGCAAATCGTGTTGCATCTGCAATCGCGTTGAAAACCAATCTTCCATTCGTTTCAGCACCGAATAAGTTCTCGCAATTAGCAGCACACGATGCGATTGTTGCTGCAAGTGGAGCACTGAACACATTGGCGGTAAGTCTGATGAAAATTGCCAACGACATTAGGTGGCTAGGTTCAGGGCCAAGGTGTGGATTGCAAGAACTCTCACTACCAGCAAATGAGCCTGGGTCATCTATTATGCCGGGTAAAGTCAACCCAACTCAATCAGAAGCGATGACTATGGTTTGTTGCCAAGTAATGGGTAACCACACCGCAATAACAGTAGGTGGGAGTCAAGGAAATTTCGAATTAAATGTATTCAAGCCTATGATGATTCACAACTTACTGCACAGTGTAAGGATTCTGTCTGACTCAATGAGAGCATTCAGAACAAAATGTGTTGAAGGGATCGAACCCAATGAAGGAATGATCAAGAATCATCTGGAAAATTCACTGATGTTAGTAACAGCATTGAACAATCATATCGGTTATGACAAAGCTGCAAAGATTGCCAAAAAGGCTCACGAAGAAGGTACTACTCTCAGAGAGGCCGCTCTTGAACTAGGCTATCTAAGCAATGAAGAGTTTGACCAGTGGGTTAGACCAGAGGAAATGACTGGCTCAAATTAACCACCAAGCAAAAGTGGTTGTAAGATGAAAAAAGACCCTTAACAGTCATAAGCGGAACGCACTGGCACCCGTTTACCTGTGAGAGCAGGATGGGAGAACTGGCAAGGGGGTTTCATCCGGGTGGGATATCCGCCCCCTTGCCAGCCTCCGCTGGTGGCTGCCGGGTCGTCGTCACCTTCGTCTACTCCGAAGAGTATCTTCCAGATCGTTGACGCCTTGTTGCCAAGACGCCTTCTTCCCAGCGGCCGGGTTTCTGTTCACCTTCCACCGAAGTGGTTAGCTCCCAGGGTGGTATCGATTTGTGCATCCCGAAGGTTGCCTTCTTCTCTACCGGTTGCCGTTTCTCGCATTTACACCGAGGTGTTCCTGTTTGATCCGGCGTGTCGTCCGTTTCCTGAAGCGAGCTTCAGATTCGGTTTCGACGTGGAGGTCCGTTTCCACCTGCTTCCGAAGAAGCAGGTGGCGCGGTTACCGTCCGTGGCGTCCGTTTTCAGTTCTGCTTCCCGAAGGTCGCTTTCCTGGCTCGGTTTCGCCGTGCCGTTATTTGTGACAGAGGTTGTCCCGAAGAACTGTTACTGCCACTCCTACCGGCGATGCACAGTCATTGGTACTTCTGCAACTAGGTTGCAGCCCTCCCTGTACCACACTTCCCGAAGGTTGTGTGGTTGACTCTTTGCCGAAGCTCGGAGTCATCCTGCGGGCGGGGGAACTTACGGTCTCCGAAAAGTCCGTATCTTCCCTGGCGCCTCACTAACTCTGTCTCCAGAGTTCGTGACCAACACTTTGCTCGGTTTGAGCAGGCCGGTTGGCAAGGGTCCCGGAGGCTTTCCGAGGAAGTCCTCCACCACTCCTTGTGGAGCGGCACTTTTCCCTTGTGGGGAGGAGGCAAATAAACTTTACGCTTATTTTGACCATTTTCCACCGGAAATGGAGGGTTGCAAGCAATATTTCCACTGCTTCCGATGGAGATTTTGTGCAATAAATAACATTATTTTCGCAAAGATCTGAGCTTTGCTGCAAGTACAGAATTTTTACTATTTTCTTCGCTTTTTTCCTGTTTTGAGCGACGTTCGAATAACTTCCTTTCCCACACCAAAATTTGTCCATCGTCAAATCCAAAAGCGATTCGATTTTCTGAAAAATCAGAAACCCTTGGACGGCTAGTTTCGGTTGAAACCACCAGTTCGCCCGAACTAGCCCTCACTTCCAGATGGCCGCAAATAGAATCCCATCGCCCACACCAATGCATATCATCGAATCCTGCGACCTGAGTTGTAACTTGTGGCCCACTAGCTGTCCAAATCTGTTCTGAGTTTGAAGTTCTAGCGATTAGGTCCCCGTTATCCAATGCAGCAACGAAGCCCTGCTCGATGCAGATTAGAGATCCAATTGAAGTGGATTCTTTGCATATTTCATCACCTTTGAATGATGATACTGTTCCGTCTGCATGGCCGAACAAAATATTCTCTCGCCCTGACAGACCACACATGACCGGTGAATCGCTAGGCAATTCTCTGTGTTCACCGTCAACCAATAGTCCGCATTTTGGACGACCAAGTGCCAAAATTAGATTTTCATCTGAATGCAAAAACCATGGTCTTTCATCCATACGTGTAACTTCAATCAATTCCCCATCAAGTGAAAATTGCCATAACGCGCTTTCCATAAAATCCCCATGCTCGATATCATAAACGCTAGATGTTGCAATGACCTTGTCATCATGGAATGCAAGTAAATCGGCAGAACCTTCCAGTGCATTACTCCAAAGAATGTCACCCGATTTTACGCATGCAATGTGCAGGCCAGAAGTGACTACTACCAATTCACCAATTCGAAGGATTGCCTCAATTCTGTCCTCGCATTGGGCTGACCAAAGAATGTCACCATCGCCGTTCCACATCTTGAGAGAACCATCCCAGCCCCCCGCAATTATCGAGTCTTCTTGTAAGTCGATGGAACTGACTGGCTGGCCTAAATCTCGAATCATCCAGGCCGCCTGAATCAAATCCATAGTAGGCCTAAACCGGATTGAGTCAATAGGATGTCGGCTTCAAGCGTCGAGAATAATCGTCTTGCGAGGTACGGTGAATGTCAGGGCGAATGCCATTACTGAGAACAAGCAGGCACTATAGTAGTGCCCGGCAGTAAAGAATACCAGAACACAAGAGGTCTGAATCATTCCCCTGGAGCCTTTCTTGATTCCAAAGAATGCGAAACCCGCAGAGATTAGTGCTAATCCAATCATTGCCCAACCAACCATGATGTAGAATCCAGCTGCTGATTCATCGAGCAGAGGGAATTCCATTTGCTCATCGAAGTAACTTATTGTCCTCACACAAGAGCCGTCTGCGTAGTTTCCTTTACACTCAACTTCAGAAAATTCGGCGGTTTCTGGAACATCGATATCGATGGTTGTAAAACCTGTTTTCTCAAAGAATGAGGGTGGGTTCAAGATCAATCTATGCCTAACAGCATCATGTTTACCATCGTCATTATGGCGTTTAATTTCCATAGAAGTTAGACCCGGAGTTGCACCTGTGAATTCGAAATAGCCGTTTTCATCAGTCACGGTTTCTAATGGAACATCGATAATCCCGTCAGCGGTTTTGTGCTCTAGTAATACTGTTGCATTTACCAGTGGCTCGCCGCCAGAAGTAATTGTACCAGAAAATTCAGCAGAATCGTGAGGTGCTCCTTGTGCCATTCCGTTTATCCACTCGTGTGGACGTACCAATCCAGATTCCGGATTAATGAAATCTAAACCATTAGCGAATCCAAGAGCGCAAATTACGAAAACGAAAATCCCAATCATACGTAAAACTGGATGCCCGTCCTCGCTTTTTACTTCGAAAGCGATGCCGCTTGATTGGAAGACCGGCTCTTCTTCGGGAAGAGAAGGCACATCCTCAAGCAGTTCGGACATGTTTAGTCCTAAGTGGCAGTCCTACTTGATTGAAATGCGTCCATTAGACTTGGAAAGCAGTTTCATCATCTCTGCTTTTCCGCACCAAAGAGTCAGTTCGAGGTCTTTCTTTTCAGTTACAATTCCTAAGTCGTAAATCTGGCTAACATAGGCTTCAGCACTACGTTCACCATCACCAGCCTGTGACACAATTAGTGTAGTCTTTGGCCCGTATAGAGAATACATGATCGATTCTCTAAGCTCATCCATGCCTTGCCCATCATGGGACGATACAACTAGCGGGTCGCTCATTCCCATAGAATTGACAATCTCTATTGCTGATTCGATATTTCCTCCGAGGTCTGATTTTGTCAATACAACTTTGATGTTCATTCCGGATTCGTCTCCCCTCTCCAGAACCTCACGTCGAGTGGTTGACAATTTTCTTCTAAACTCGTCTGGCTCATCGCTACTGTCTACCACAAGTA
>DAGO01000090.1:22475-27417 GCA_002498185.1 Euryarchaeota archaeon UBA10
GCCAATAGTATTCTCGGACTCATTTCCATTCTTCCAACAGTGGTTTCCAAAGTTGAGAATAATTTGTCTTCAACCAAAACTTGTTTTCCAGATAAGGCGAGAAATAGGGATGATTTGCCCGCATTTGTGTAACCTGCAAGTCCGACGGTTCTAGCACCTCCTCTCACTCTCTGGCGTCTTCTTTCACTGCGCGCTAGCGCGTGCTTTCTTTGCTTCCTTCTAAGTTGAGTTAGTTCTCTAGATACCGTTTCTAAAACTCCCCGGATTCCTTGTTGACCTGCACCACCAAAACCAGCTCTCTCACCGGTTGTTTGTTGGTTGACCAACTCTCGAAGGACACTGCGGTCGGCCAACAGTTGAGCGATTCTAACCTGAGTTCTAGCCTCAACGCTACCTGCATGAGAAATGAATAATGAAAGCAGTAGTCTTACTCTATCCCACACTTCCACTTGGACTGATTCATGAACATTCACTAGTTGTCTGGGAGATGCGTTTGAATGGATAATCACCAAGTCGACTCCGTGCCATGGGTGGCCTTCGACCGCGCTGGAAATTTCATCCGCCACGTCTTGTAATCGACCCTTTCCAAAATATGTCCTAGGGTCGTCATTCCCTTTTTGATATTGAATATCTACGATTTCAATGCCCATTGTTTCGGCTAATGCAAGCAATTCTGCAGGGTTGCCATCCCTATGCATCAATACCGCCCTGCGGCCTTGATGATTAGTACGAGCCTCGCCAAGAGCTACGCCACCAGTTCCTGCAAGGACTTGGATTGGCTCATCCATACACGTGCGAGAGCCACTTACTGAAAGAACCCTTGTGATATCGTAACGCTCATTGAGGGGATGCTGTAGTTCACTCCATGGCCGATAAGTGCTCAACCACCCTCGAGTGGCGCGGCTCTGCGGAAATCGGTCTTCGTTTGTCTAGCCTGATTCCTGAAGGATTCGACTATGAGTTAACTGAAGAAAGTGGAGAGTCCATTCTAGTAGTGAATGTCACTGCAGATAGTTTGGAAACACTGAGAGAATCGGTTGATAATTTGCTGACAATTTTCTCCGATCAAGATGAGTGAAGGTCGAGAATCACTGGGGCGTGGTCGCTTACTTCAAGTCCGCCTTGCCTATCGATTTCTACCGATTTAGTCCTCTCTTTAGCAGCCTTATTTCCTAGAAGATAGTCAATTCTCCAACCTCTATCCTTAGCACGAGCCTGTCCTCGATTTGACCACCAGGAGTAAATCTTGGCGTCTGGGCCTACGTGCTCTCTAAACAAATCGTGCCAGCCATCGCCTAGCAAATCGGTGAACCACTCCCTTTCATGCGGTAAGAATCCGCTTGATTTTGCGTTACCTTTTGCATTCCAAATGTCGTTTTCAGTATGTGCAATGTTGAGGTCCCCTGCTACGATTACTGGCTTATCTGAATCAAACATCGGCTTGATGAACTCTCTCCATTGCGCCATCCAATCTTCCTTGTATCTCTGCCTTTCTTCCTTGGAAGAACCGCTTGGAAGGTAGGTGTTGACTAGAGTGATGTCGCCATGCTGTGTCACAAGCACTCTGCCCTCTGAGTCTTCAGGGTCAAGGCTACCTTTCATGCCTCTGCCAAGTTCTTTCATTTCTATTCGCGAAATAGTAGACACTCCAGAGTATCCTTTCTTTTCTGCAGGATGTAAAATCATCTCGCTATCAGCAGGAGGTGCCCATTTTGGCGGTAATTGTTCTGGTAAACAGCGCACTTCTTGGAGCATCCAAACGTCTGCATCAATCTTCTCAACAAACTTATCGAATCCTTTACGAATTGCGGCCCGAATGCCATTAACGTTCCAAGTGACTATTCGCATATTAGGCTGTCATACTAGACGGTGCTTCAAATCACCCCATCCGAAAGATATCCTCTAGAATCTGTAAGCGTGATGGATTTGTTTTCTCTCTTTGTTATGATATGAGAGCGCCATCCAGAAACCCTCTCATCCAGTAAATCCTCAATCGCTTCAATTCCGCCAGATAATGAAATACAGGAGAAATGACTCATCCCTGGTGCCTTCTTGGTATGAATTGCAGCTAAATCGATAATCGCTACATCCCCTTTGACTAAACCGTGTAATCCCTTGAGAGGACGGTTGTCCAGAACTACATCCAATGTTGAAACCTTAACAGCTTCACCTACGGTTGAGCCATCACACATTCGGACTTCATCAGCTTCGATTTTGAGACCTTTGGAGGTAACCACTCCTCCTTCATAGGTGTCCGTAATTTTCATTCCAGTCTGGATTGGTACTCCTACCTCTTCCAAAGTCGATGCTAAGCGGCCTATGAGGCCAGACCAACCTTCTCCTACAACGCACAAACGGCCTTTAAGCAATGCTTGCCTCCTCTCGGGAATATCTTGTCCCCATCCCGAAATTAGTCGTATTGCATCCTCTCTGATTGGGTCTTTTCCTAGTTTAAAATTCAGCATTTCTTTTGGACTATTTACTGGATAAAGAGCTCCGTGCCCCACGATTAGTACCTTATTCGGTCTCAACGGTCTAAGTGAAGGTTTGACTTTGCTAACTTTCTTGACCATCTTGTGAAATTCTCCGCCTTTGAGCAATAGATGAGGTCCATGTTCCAACTGGTGTCCAAATGATTCCTCACTAGTGCCTCGCCCACCAATTCGTTTGCGTTTTTCAACGATGAAAACCTGGTTTTTCGCTATGTGTTCACGGGCTGCAGTAACAAGTCCGTGGATTCCCGCACCCACTACTAGCACCCGCTTCATGGACACCCGACAGGGTGCATAATCATCAAATCCTCGCACCTTTAGCCACAATTATGCCCGACAATCCGCGACCCCCTCATGATAGGGGCTCCAAATTGTGGGATGCCTCAGAAGGCCCCAGTCGGCTACTTCTGTCCAGCATGGATAGGTGGACTAGTGCTCTGCTTGCAGATGATGGCATAGATATGCCTTTCATGGGCGGAAGTGACAACGTTAATGCGAAAATAATCGCAAAAAGTAGCGGCATCTTAGCCGGATGTGCTGCTGTCGACCATATGATTCAGATTTGGGCAGGAAGTTTGCAAATTTCTTGGAGCCATGGTGAAGGAAGGAGCGTGGGTTCTGGAGACGAAATTGCTACAATAAGCGGCGACAAAGAAGCCGTATTAGCACTCGAGAGAACAATCCTAAACATCCTTGGACAGTTATCTGGCATTGCAACTGAAGCAAAGAAATGGTCTTCGAAAGCGCCTGGACAAATCGCTTGTACTCGCAAAACGATTTGGGGGCTTCTCGACAAGTGGGCTGTTCACTTAGGCGGAGGTCTTACTCATAGATTAACCAAGCAAGATGCTGTAATGATCAAAGAAAACGACCTTGCTGTGATGTATCCAGAAATCGAAAACAATGGTGCTCGAATTTCGAAATACTTAGGCGAAGTAAATCCTGATGAGTGCGGGGCATTCATTGAAGTTGAGGTTCGCGAAGAAAAAGAAGCCATTATGGCTGCATTTACTTGGTCTGAAAGAAGGATGATGAATGGTTATGACCGCCTAGTAATTATGCTAGACAACTTCAATCCAGAACGCTGCAAAGCTGTCGCTGATGAACTTGCTGAAATGGGCCTTCGTGAGCATGTTGTGCTTGAAGCAAGTGGTGGTATTTTACTCGAAAACATAGAAGATTGGAGAGAGTGTGGACTTGATGTACTCTCAACCAGTACAATCAACCGCGGAACAACTCCGCTAGATTTGTCAATGTTAGTAGAAGAATTGTGAGGAATTAAAATGTCTGATGAAGAGAATGTTGTAGACCCGTCGCATCCACGATATGAATCGTTGATGATAAGAAAGAAAGTGGCTGAGGCAGGAGCAAAAGGTATGCTTGCAGATTCTGCAATGATTGCTCATGGCAGAGGGGAAGCTTTCGACTACCTACTTGGAGAGCAAACCATACCTTCAGCCAGAGATGCTACAAGAGAAGCCGCTGCCAGATTAATCCGTGCTAGAAGGCCTGTACTATCGTTGAATGGTAACGCAATCGCCCTTGCAGGACAAGAGTTCCTGACTATTGCTAGCCAACTGAATTGCCCAGTTGAAATAAACATCTTCTACCGCACACCTGAAAGAATGGGTGCGTTATTGGGACACCTGAAAATGCTTAATGTGAAATTGGGATTGGACGTTGAAATTCTTGGCGGGGTTCCTGATGCTAGAATCGAAGGTCTTGAAGGGCCAAGAGGTGCTTGTCAAAGTAATGGAATATTCGAAGCAGATACAATTCTTGTTCCACTAGAAGATGGCGATAGGTGTGAGGCTCTAGTTGCGATGGGTAAAGAAGTCCTAGTAATCGACCTGAACCCACTATCGCGCTCGTCAAGAGGGGGCACTGTAGGTATTGTTGACGAAGTAACTAGAGTCGCTAAAAATCTAATTCAAATGATTCCTCAAAGGCCAGAGCCTACTGATTGGAATAACAATCAAGCGCTGCAAGCGGCACTAAACCACATCACATCTTCGATGGCAAACAGATATGTGTGAAATCAAAGCTCTTGCAACTTAGTTGTAAGTATGCTACTGATAGATTCTCCAACATCACTACAGGTTGCTGTTCCACCTAAGTCATAAGTCAAAGATTTGCCACCACTAAGGTGCTCTGCTACACTGTCATCGATTAATTGGGCCACTTGCACTAAGCCTTCTTCTCCATTCTTACGGCCGAGCCAATCTAGCATCATCTGGATTGAATTGATGCTTGCAATAGGATTCACTTTGTTCTGGCCTGCATGCTTTGGAGCGCTTCCATGGACCGGTTCAAAGAATGCGTGATTATCGCCAACGTTTCCTGACGCAGCCATGCCCATACCACCTTGCAGAACTGCTCCTAAATCGGTAGCTATATCTCCAAACATATTCGAAAGCACAACTACGTCGTAATACTCTGGAGTTCTGGTT
>DAGO01000090.1:27529-28906 GCA_002498185.1 Euryarchaeota archaeon UBA10
GATGCTTGCAATAGGATTCACTTTATTCTGGCCTGCATGCTTTGGAGCGCTTCCATGGACCGGTTCAAAGAATGCGTGATTATCGCCAACGTTTCCTGATGCAGCCATGCCCATACCGCCTTGCAGAACTGCTCCTAAATCGGTAGCTATATCTCCAAACATATTCGAAAGCACAACTACATCGTAATACTCTGGAGTTCTGGTTAACCATTGCATAAAGGCATCGATGTAGCCATGGTCGGTTCCAATAGATGGGTACGATGTTGCCACATTGTCGAAGACTTTGCGGAATAATTGACAGCCTCTAGTGACGTTGCTCTTATCGATACACGATACTCGACTAACTCCATCACTTGGCGCACCATTCCTAGTCTGAGCGATTTCAAAGCCCATTCTAACCAAACGCTCAGTGCCTTTAGATGAAATCGGCCTAGGGTCATATGCTACTTCGCCTTCAAGACCGGGGAATGTCATCTCTGGAGGAGTGTATTCTTCTCGGCCAAGTGCCCTATCTGCACTACGGCGAAGTAGTGAATGGTACAACCCTTCAGTATTTTCTCGCAGGACTGTCATGTCCACCATGCCCGGCTCCCAAATTTGTGTGAACTTGCCATGTACTTTGTGCGGAACGCCATCATACAATTTGATTGGTCTAACGTTAGCGTACAAATCTAGACCTGCTCTCATTCCCAAAATTACCGAGCCACCAGCGAGATCGCCATTCGGCAATCTAGCACCTGGATGTCCAATTGCTCCTAGGAAAATTGCATCGGCTTCATCTCGGCAAAACTCGAATGAACCTTCTGCCCATTCTTCACCTGTTTCTTTGTAATGTTGGCCGCCACATGGGATTGTAACTTGTTCAAACCCGTGATTAGTGTGAGCTTGTACGGTATCTAAAATCCGCATCGCTTCGATTGCAACTTCCCTGCCAGTTCCGTCGCCGGGCAAAATCGCGATGCGGTGGTCGCTCATACCCACGGCAAAAGGAGCACCTAAATGAACGCGCGCCCGAGGAATGTTGCCGATTTGGAGAGGCTGGTGTCCATTGGAGAGGGAAATTAGTCATTGTAAGCGCGCAGTGATACACTATTCCAATAGAAGTGAACCTACAGAGCCATACTCTACCTTTATGGAGCGCCACGATGAGGCTAATAGCATGGCTGAGGACAGTCGCGATAAATCTGAGAGAAGGTTGCGTGTGGACCAAATGCCGCTTGCTGTCAAACGTCTTGTCGACACTATGATTGGAATTGACCCAAACTTCGAGATTGAAGACTGGCTAATCCAAAAGGCGAATGAAGATTTAGCACTAATTGAATTGGATATCGAGCGAGAGAGAAAACAACTCGAGCAACGTATCCATAGACTTGAATC
>DAGO01000090.1:29309-34984 GCA_002498185.1 Euryarchaeota archaeon UBA10
CCTTTGAAACATCTTACAGATAGAATCGAAGATATCACAGATGAAGAGCCCCACCCTGCTGGTACTTTCATCAATTTGCTTCCAAACGATGGTTGTGACGATCCATTGCTTGCAGTAACCGCCCAAATGATGTTGATTGTTGCTCAGGAAAAGGTAGGGAAAGGTGCAAGTTGGATTGATTTGGAGGACCTTTTTTCTCCGCTTATCGAAAACGGAATTTCGCAAGAAGAATGTGACGAAGCCCTGGATCATTTATTGATTACAAGTCAGATTCATGAAATCGATGATGATTGCTTCATTCCTGATGAATGAGCGTGGGAGCCCAAGGACACCCTACTTCGGTTCAATATATACCGGAGTCGTATCTAACTCTGATGGGCCTAATACGATCAACAATCATTGGTGTTTCAGCGTGGTGGATGATGGTTATCCTAGAGGTTAAACCACATGTTGCAATTGGAGTGGGTGTTTTTGCAGCGTTTATGTCAGAATCAATGATTCAGGCGAGTGCAAGAAGCCACCTGCGTCACAAAGCAACATCACTGCAATCCGAACTAAATATTGCAATCGGACAAATAACCGACATGAAAAGGGCCCTTGACATCACCACCAAAGACCTGAGAGAAGCCCTAGATGAATTACACCGTAGAGATGCGATAGGTAGCCCTGCTGCCAGGGAGTTGTTAGCTCGCCAAGAGGAAGCGATGGAAGCACAAAAAACCGCTCTTGAAGTATCCACTGATCGCTCCTTCGAAACACTTGAGTCTCTTGAAAGAATGATTATCTCTCAAGGTGAACAAACAGCTAGAGTGCAAGAGGTTCTTTCTATGGTTCTAGAAAAATTAGCTCTGGAACCTAGACAACACATCAATATGAGAGATTCTGTACTCACGCAGGAGAATAATTCAACACCTGCTATGACGGACGACATAATATCCCTGATGGGTTGAGTGATGTTATGCACGACTCGATGATTGAATTAAATCGCCTAAGATGGCGCACGAGAATATATTCTCCTTTCATCATAGCCGGAATTATTTGCGTAGCTCTTGCAATCGTACTGGGGTTAGGAAAAGATGATCCTTTGGCATTTGGCACTCATATCTATGTGCTGATTAGCGGCGTTTCCTTCGTTTTATTGGGCATGATGTTATACCAAAACGAAGAGGTTTTTGCGCAAAAATATGACATGACTCACATCCTAGACGTGGATGATAAAGAAGAGAGATACAATGCCTATCTCGAACATCTATCAGATTGGATTGCTAACGACATCGAAGAGATTAATCCAGTTAGAACCAGAGGTTCAGATCCTTTGGGACCTGATTGGGGTAAGACGGACTTCAAACTGGGTCACGAACCAGTCAGGCGCGATGCAGTAGTTGAGGGAGAAAAGTACTCCGGAATGGAAGATGATTTGACTCAAGGAGAAAAAATGGTGGCAGCTGCTAATCAAAAATACGCCACTATGGCTCAAAAGAGATGGGAAATCGCAGAATCTAATGACCCTGATTTGATCGAATATGGTGTAGACAGGTTGGGAGATCTTGTCAAAACAGATTACTTTGAGAAGAATGCCGAAGAAGGTGTGTTCGACAAAGTAGCGAATCCAGACTCCGAGACCCAGTGATACAATAAGCCAACACTAAGAGGCACACAGGATGAAAGCCATCGTTGTGGCAGGCGGTCATGGGAGTAGATTGTACCCCCTAACTAACTTCACTCACAAAACGCTGTTACCATTATGTGGCCGTCCAATCATTGATTACGTTCTGTCAACAATTAGACACGCAGGCATAAAAGACATCACAATTATTGGAAACAAATTCATCGATAAGATCCGAGAACATGTTGGTTCTGAAGTAAATTATGTTCTTGAAGAAGAACCATTGGGTGTTGCCGCAGCGCTGCAGTTGGCTAGAGAAGGTAACGAAGATTGTCCACTTCTGATATGGTTCTCAGACAATATAACGAACATTGACCTAAAATCAGACGTTGATGAATTTACAAAGGGTGCAATTTTGCTGACAAGAGAAGTAGAGAATCCTAGTGATTTCGGCATAGCGATTCTAGACGACAATGCGGTGATTGATGTTGTTGAGAAGCCAGACATTCCACCGGGGAATCTTGCAATAGGAGGAATATACATTTTCGATGAAAGGTTTTGGGAAAGATTAGATTCTGTACAGGACTCTCCCTCGTTCTCAATTTCAGATGTTACCAGACAATACCTTGTAGAAGGTGATGCTAAGGTTATCTCTGTGGGGGAGAACACGTGGATAGATTGTGGAACCCCAGAAAATCTTCAAAGAGCTGCAAGAATGGTTCAGGACGGCCTATTTACAATTCGAGGAGAGTGAAATGCGAATAGGAATAATCGGTGTAGGTATCGTTGGAGGAGCCATAGAGCATTGTTTCAGTGATGCTCACGATTTGTTTGTTCACGACCCTCTCAGGGGGACTGATTTGTCTGACGTAACCGAAAATTGTGAAATGGCATACATCGCAGTGCCCACTCCTGCAAAAGATGATGGGTCATGTGACACAAGCGTTGTTGAGAGTATTTTGGAAGCGCTACCAGAGGGATTCATCGCAGTCATCAAAAGTACAGTTGTCCCTGGAACAACGGCTAGGTTACAATCCAAATATCCTCATCTAAAATTAGCATATTCACCAGAATTCTTAGTAGAAAGAAATCGTTTGGAAGATTTTGCAAATCAGAGAATATTAGTTGTTGGGAGCGAACATGAGGAAGTCGCTTCAATGGTTTATGAGCAGCATGAAATTGCAGGAGTACTCAATGATGCAGAGATGTTTCATGTCGGATTTACAGAAGCAGAGATGGTGAAATATACGAAAAATAACTTCTATGCATTGAAGGTGATTTTTGCTAACCAAATGCACGACATATGTACTGCAATGGGAATTGAATGGTCTAAAATTAGAGACATCATCACAACCCCTCAAGACCAACCGATTGGAGATTCTCATCTCGAGCCAATGATGGGGTTGATGAGAGGTTTTGGAGGGAAGTGCCTGCCTAAGGACACTCTTGCTCTTCGAGAATTAGCCAGAAGCCTAGGAGTTGACTATGATTTACTCGATGCTATTCAAAGCGATAATGCATCCCTTAGAGGAATCCCTACAGGAAAAACATCAGACGTATCTACGGAGGATGATTGATGCTGGGTGAACATGGTTCTTTTCGAAGATATGTCATGACTGCGTTGGTCAATTTCCTCGCGTTCTATATCTTGTGGGAATTATTTGTTTTAATTCTGCCAAATGGGAATTATTGGCCAACCGTTTCATGGGCAATCGCTTGGTTTCTAGGTTCATTACAAGCGCACTGGACTCACAGAATATGGACTTTTGATTCTGATAGAGATATCAAGTGGACCATTCCAACAACCATGGCTCTGTATGTTATCGGGGGAGTGGGTTCAACCGCTTGTTACTACATCGGAACAGTTGCTTGGGGATTTGATGAGAGAATCACATTCCTGATTAACTCAAGTCTGTGGGGATTCTTGAATTATTTAGGACAGAGAGAAATCGCATTCAAAGAAATCAATATTTCTCACCCTTTAGAAAACGAATGATTTTCTGAATAAATCCTGTCTTTGGCCTTTCTGTAAGTCCTAAGCGCCAGTCTAATTCGCCCGCTCTGTCATACCGAACAACATCATCAAAGCCACCGATCCATTCGTCGTCGATGAACACCTGAGGGATTTTTTTCGAGTTTTTTGTACGAACTGCAAACTCTATGTCGACCTTCCTCGATTTACCTAGCTTTTTCTCAACATAATCTACGCCTTTCCTGTCGAGGTAGTGTTTGACACTGACACACGCCGGACAACCTTTGTTGGTGTAGACTTCGACGTCGACCATGATTTCGCCCTCTGATAATCGCTTTTGAATTGCTCGTTTTTAGCGTGGGATTCAAGTCCTGCGGCGACCACGCCTTCTACATGCTGCCCGACACGATACACAAGTTGCCTCAGTCCGAAAGGTTCGCTTATGCTAGACTGCTAGCGTACATGACAAGAGTTGACAATGAATTGACTGTCGAAGAAATGGCAATGTTTGAACAAAGACTCGGGACAGCTTTGCTATCTCCAAAACAGAGGCAGATGATCCGATCAGACCTCAAAAATCCGCCAAGTCTAGAAGATTGTCTCGAAAATCTAGGAGATGAAGCCGGAAGATTGGCTTTGAGAGATGCTGTATTGATGGCTGCTTCCGACGGAACCGTCGATGAGGATGAAAGAGAGGCTTTGGATGAAATCGCAGAGCATCTTGAGCTCGCTCCGGATGCAGTCAATCGATTGCTCAAGTGGACTGTAGAAGGTTATACTTGGATGCAGGCCGGATATGATTTACTGAATGACCTATCAAGGTGATTTTCTGCTTCCTGACGCTGCCCTTTCTTTGGCTGAAGAACAGCGAAGGAAAATTGCATGCACCCTAGTCATGGTTGCCGCTGCAGATGGGGCTTTGGTTCGAGAAGAAATTTCTGCTATTGAATCAGCAATGGGCCTAATGATGCTTCATCCTGAGAGCAGAGAAGAGGTTCGACAATTACTCACCCAGCCTCCTGACCTAGATTCTGTTCTAGATGGGATGGAGGTTTCTTCGATAAGGCTGGCATTAAGAGACGCTGCACTCTTAGCTTCTGTTGATGGCGATTATGATGAATCAGAATTGGAAGCACTTAGGAAAATATGTGACGCTGCAGGATTGTCGAAAAAGGACTTAGCTAAAATCTTGGATTGGGTGTCCGATTATTGGAAAATGGGAGCGAATGGTCGCTCAATCATTTCTCTACCAATGCCGGGTGACGAGAACATTATCTGAAATCCGAAATATAATGTTCTGAGGGCATTAATTTACGGAAAGTATGCGCCAGTTTCCGGAATCACGAAAATTGGCGTTTTTCCCCCCACATTTTATTATCAGTACCTCCCTCGAAGCAACCAGCGCAATTCGCAAATCACGCTAGAGAGTGAAAACTAATGGGAATACATCCAAAAATTGGAATCACAGGTCTGCCAAGATCTGGAAAATCTGCAGTCTTAGCAAAAGTGCTCGAGATGCTTGAAGATGAAAGACGTCGCGAAATAAGTGCTAGAGGCGGTGACGGAGCCAATACCGATATCATCGGCGGAATGCGTACTGAACCACTCATGGAGAATTCCGAGCGAGTAGGCTACAAAGTCATCAATATCAAAACCGGAGAAGAGGCGGTGATGGCTCACAAATCAATCGATAGCAGATTGCGAGTGTTAGGATATGGAATCGATACTGAAGCGCTGAATAATGTTGCAATTCCAGCCATCGAGAATGCTAGAGATTATTCAGAAGTTATCGTTATTGATGAAATTGGAAAGTTCGCTGTCGAATCAGAAGAGTTTGTTGAAGTTGTTAGGTCCGCACTAGAAGTCGATAAGCCAACACTACTTGCACTACACAAGAAGAGTCGGCACCCATTGCTCCAAGACATTCGGAGAAGAGACGATGCTAGAATCCTGGAAGTCACTCCTGTCAACCGCGCATTGCTACCTTACAAGATTCACAAATTAATGCGTGAAACATACTGATTCATCCGTTGGGTTCATGCCCTATAGTGTGTTGCGAGTTGTATGACCCCCGCAAGTAGTGCCCGCAGGTTGCTA
>DAGO01000069.1:0-590 GCA_002498185.1 Euryarchaeota archaeon UBA10
TTCGTTCGCCAAATCATTGGTTGGAGAGAATTCGTTCACCATGTTCACGAATTGACTGACGGCTTTGCAACCGATTCAGCCCCGGTTAAAGCAAGGCCTGCAGCTGGCTGGGAAGGAGAATGGCCAACAGCCAAAATCACTCCAAACGTACTAGAGAACTCATACGAACTTCCACCGACTTTCTGGGGAGAAAAATCGGGTATGTTATGCCTTGACACAGCGGTTTCAGATGTTGTAGAAACCGGTTATGCCCACCATATACCTCGTCTCATGGTCCTTGCAAATATTGGAAACCTGCTAGGAATCCACCCAAGAGAATTGACCGATTGGTTCTGGGCAATGTTCACAGATGCCTATGATTGGGTGGTCGAGCCAAACGTACTAGCTATGGGAACTTATGCAGTTGGCGAAGTGATGACTACTAAGCCATATGTTAGCGGAACTCCCTACATCAAGAAGATGGGAGATTACTGCGGAGATTGTTCACTTCACTTCAAAAAATCATGCCCAATTTCTGATATGTACTGGAATTTCCTAGAAGAAAATCAAGACCACTTTAGAGGAAATCACAGAATGGCAATGCCGATGCG
>DAGO01000069.1:931-1419 GCA_002498185.1 Euryarchaeota archaeon UBA10
ACACTCGCAAAGCGTACACAGCAAGCCAAAGATACCGCAAAAGAAGTCACACATTACGTGCGCCAACAAATGACCAAAGGCGAAGTGTTAGACCCGAGTATCCTTGCATCAATCAAATCTTAGTTTTGGCAAGATGGGCAGAAGTCTAGCCTGCGCCCTGCTGGTCTTGTGTGGACGATTAAATCTCCACATTCATGGCATTCCTGGTCGTTACGAGTGAATACCCAATGCCTTGCTTGCCCTCTTGTGAATCCGACATCTCTCAAGTTTTCATACAATTCGAGTTCAATTGTGATTCCTGGATTATGGAAAGACTGCCTCGACAAAAATAGTGCTTGCTCTGCTAGCATTTCCTTTTCCTCATCTGAGAGTGAGCCAACCGTTCGGTCTGGATGTAAGCCTGAGGTAAACAGGACTTCACTGCGTAGATAGTTTCCGATTCCAGCAAAGAATCCCTGGTCCAGTAGCAGGGTTTTGAGCCTCCTTCT
>DAGO01000069.1:1809-4691 GCA_002498185.1 Euryarchaeota archaeon UBA10
AGGTAAGGATGACCAGAAAGCTCCCATGGCTCCATCAGCAAGATATCGGTTGCAGACCAAAGTCTGCAAGTGTGTTTGTCAGTGGTTAGTGCTACCCTAAGTGAACGGTTCCATTTCTTGGCTTCAGTCGTTCTGAGGTTCACCGTCCAGCGACCGTACAATTGGTTATGGCTATACATAACAAATGAGTCAAAATGAATTAACAGAGCCTTACCTCTGGCCTCGACTTTGTTGACAGTCTTGCCTAGGAAATCGTGTTCTCTACCACTGAATTGAGGTAGTGTAATTTCGATGTCCTCGATGACCTTTCCTTCCAGTGCTTTACGGATTTTATCCGCTGCACGATGGATTTCAGGTCCTTCTGGCATGGGGGAAAATCCACGGTTTCGATTAATAATGTCTGTATTGTTCTGTCAAAATGTGAAGAGCATAGTCGGGGTCAAACTCAAAATGCCCAAGCGACTGGGACTATCATGCGAGATAACGCCAAGGTCGTATTGATGGCCTTGCTAATGGCCAGTATCTCACTTGCAGGTTGTTTTGGGGAAGAGGCAACCGAAGAAGTTGAAATCCCGGTGGTTGAAGAGAAATTTGGTGCATACAGCGTAGTAGCACCAATCGATACTGGAATCAATGTCTACCACGACAGATTCCGCCTGAATGAGACATATCCTGATTGGCTGCTTGACGGTCTTGGTGTCACAATGTCTTGCAAACTAACTCAAGAAGGAACTTGGCAGGAGCGCTATGAGGCTGACAAAGAGTCCTGCTGGGACGTAATCACATCCACAGATATCGTCTACTTCCCTGGAACTAGAATCATTGGAACAACTCCCGATGACGATACACAAATCCCAATCCTTGACGACCCATCTGATGGGCACGGCACTGCGGTAACAGGTTCTGTACTCGATGCTAACCCGGACGCTGTGATTTTCTTTGTAGAAGGCTTCTCGGATGCAGCGGTTCTGGCAGCGGCAAATCAGCCACTAGTCGACATTATCACAACTTCATTTGGACCTATTGGTAGCGTTCCAGTTCCGGGAATTGAAGATGCAACAAAGGTTGCAGTTGTCGATTACAAGAAGATTCACACAGGAGCTTCAGACAACACGCCTTCACCTGCAGTTCAAGATTCAACAGCAGGCCCGCCTTGGTCGATTGGAATCTCAGGATATGCTGAGGAAGACGATGACCAAAAGGAAACCATGAGTGGCTCTTACCCAGATATTGCTGCTGATTGGACCCAACTTCTTCCTAACCACGATGACACTGATGGCTACCATGTAACCTCGGGAACTTCATTCGCAACTCCACGCACAGCAGGGATTCTCAGCCTGGTAATCACCATGCTAAGAGAGGACGCAGGTGACATGCTATCTGGTGCATCTGATGAATACGCAAGAAACGGTTTGTTAGTCAACAGCAGCGATTTACAAATCACTAACGCAGACATCAGACACGCTCTAAACCAATCTGCATGGTATCCAAGTTTCTCTACTTGGGACCCAACCTCTGGAACAACACCAATGTCTCCGATTGCACCTTGTACACAAGTCGGTTGGGGTGTTGTGAACATGTCTAACGTGATGCCAATTTACAACCATCTTGCAGGTAATGAGCAAATTCCTAGCCGCCCTGGAGATGTTGTTGCATGCATGAATGCAAATCAAGCAATCCGTGAAGCCTACTGGTCTTAATCGGAAAACCAAGGATGTTTTCCGAAGTGATTTCTAGGCACTATATTTCCAGTCTTTGCATAATGATGGAATCCTCCCAATACAGATTTTAGGTAGGATTTCAATCTGGGTTGAACCCACAATTTGTGAGGTAAAAACGCCAAGAATTTTGGCAATTTTGCGAGTATGAAAGGATAGACTGTTATCGTCAATTTCGATGTATTTCCTCTATCCTCAATAACCCACTCAACAAAGGATTGCGGGCCATTTTCTTCACCGATTAGAAGTGTGTAGCCTTTTCCTTCGTCCCATGTTTGGAACTTTCTGATGTAGGTTCTATCATTGAGATAGACCAACCTGTCACTATAATTTCCATCGCCCCATACTATAGCTTCGTTAGTCTTACAAAATGGATGACTGGCATTCAGATTTTCTTCTGCACTAATTAATTCCCAGAGTTGACTTGTACTGAGGTCAAACTCAATGGATTGAGAAACAGGCAATCTTTTCCGCAAAGTAGAATCCATCTTTATCCCCATTTTCAGTCTCTTGATCTCAGAATCTCAGAAGGTATACGATAGACATAGTTCGTCGATTCTCCAATCAATTTGATTGACGTTTTGTCACCTGAAATCTGGACTATATCAAATTCCGTTTCTATCGAATGTAAAGGCATGTTTGCCAGAAGCCTTCCTCTGTTATCAAGGGAAATTCCTGTTGCAACATGTGGCTCAATTGATTGATAGGAAATTACATCTTCAGAGATATCCACCTTACCAAGGCCATCAAACATGTCTGCAAAGGCCGAGCAAATCTCGGACCATTCGCTAATTCTGATTTCGATTTTATCGCTCATAGGTCATCCCAACTAAACTTCCACTGCCAATTTCCAAAGGCGACTCCAGGAGTATTCATTCGTGCCTCTGAACCTAATTCCATGATGTCTTGAATTGGAATTATGGCCATGCCAGCAGGACTCTGAACGGCTAGTCGAATCATTGTCTGGCAAACAGATTCACCTTCCTTCATGTATGGCTTGAGTCGCTTTCTCTTCTTCTCACTCCACCAACCCTTTGTCGTGTTGTTATCGTGAGTTCCAGTGTAGACAACTCGGTCAATAGTGATGTTTTCCGGCTTGTGAGGATTGTCTTTGTTATCATCATCAAAGGCGAATTGTAACACGCTCATCCCTTCCAACTTGTG
>DAGO01000011.1:0-2727 GCA_002498185.1 Euryarchaeota archaeon UBA10
AATCGTTGAGCCTGAAATCGAATCGGTTGAAGAAGTAGTAGCAGAAATTACTGAAGAAATCGTCGAAGAAGTTCAAAAGATCGCAACCCTGACTCCAATCAAGAAACTCGAAGTTCCTAAGCCTGTTCAGGCGGAACAAACAGCTGTTCTAAGGCCAGTTACCATGAAGGTGCTAACACCAGCCAAGAGAAGAGGACCTCCTCCATCTTCTGCACCTGGACAAAGACCTGGTTCCCAAGTAGAGAAAGAGCCAACAGCAAGCCTGAGGCCTATCAAGAAACTAACTCCTGTAGAATCTTCAAGCAGCGATTTGAGCGTAGAATCAGATGAAGATTGAGCAATAATGCTCAAACACTTCACTCCGAGCGATTCATAGGTCTGCCGTTCTTGGCGGTAGTTATGAGGAAAGCAATTGCTGTTCTTCTTGCACTATTACTGATACCTGCAATACCAACTGCAGAAGCAGAATCTAATCTCTTAGAGGTAGGTATTGTTGATACGATAGACGGAAGATTCATTCACACTTCTTTTTCCTCTTCTTCGACCATGATTACCCTGACTACTACGGGTAATTTATCAGAGCATTTCTGGGGTAGCGGAGAGTTGATCACTCAATGGTCAATTGAATTGAACACCACTGCCAATTCAGCCACTCCTGATGCTACAGGATTACAAATTGCAGTGGCACACACTGGTGGAGTGTACATCGTAAACACAGAATTGAAGATTGTGACTTCGGAATACAATACATCAAATTCAGTAGATGCGGTAGCATGGGATTCCGAGGGCGACCTATGGTTCGGCTTCTATGGAGGAGAGAGGCGTGCAAAGGAGTTTGACTCACTAGAAGAAACAGGTGAAACTACAGAAGCTCACAATACTGCAATGACAGCGATGACAATTATTTCTCAAGATAGAATCGTCACAGGTGGGCGAGACAACTTAGTCAAGATTTTCTCGCAAGAAGGTGTATTGCAGAACAGCCTCTCAGATTTCTCATCTTATCCTACCAAGATTATCAACGACGGTAATGGTAACATCATTGTTGGATGTGCCAACGGAGACCTGTTCCGTTACGACTTCACTGATTGGTCCAAAGAGGAAACTTCAATCTCCAGCGGACAAAGTGTCATTTCGATTAATATCGCAGACAATGGAGACATCATGGTAGGAACTCAGAATGGTAAATTGCACGTTATCGACGATTCTACCTTTACCGAGAGCGATGATTACTCGTCTGCAGGCAGAGTAATGATGGGCGTTTACGGAGACTCTGGAGAACTATACATCATTTCCACTTTCTCATCCTCTTCAAAAATCAGGTTGTATGATTTAGACACTGACGGAGATGGAGTTACAGACAGCCAAGACCACTTCCCGCTAGATTCCTCACAAACCGAGGACTCCGATGGCGATGGCTATGGTGATGACCCGGATGGAAACAATTCCGATGAATTCCCAGAGGATGTTTCACAGTGGGCGGATTCTGATGGTGACGGATATGGGGATAATCCAGATGGCAATGATTCTGATGCTTTCCCTGATGATGCAGGTCAATGGATTGACTCTGATGGTGATGGATACGGCGATAACATGGGTTCAGAAAATGGGGACAGGTTCCCCGATGACCCTACACAATGGGCAGATTCTGATTTCGATGGCTATGGAGATAACATCAACGGAACCGATGGTGACGTATGCCCTGATGAGAACGGATTCTCCACAATAGACAGAATTGGTTGCAAGGATTCTGATAGTGACGGATATTCCGACCCTACAGACGATTGGACCGTGGCAGATGGAGCAGATTTCGCAATCTATGATGTTACTCAGTGGAAGGATTCTGATGAAGACGGCTATGGAGACAATTTGCAAGGCAATGATCCAGACGCTTGCCCACTATTGTGGGGCAATTCAACTAACGCTTACATTCCGGAAATCTCAAACGATGGTTCACTAACTTTGACTTATGTTGTAATCGAGAAGTTTGGATGCACTGACAGTGACGGAGACGGTTTCTATGATGATGGCGACGACTTACCAAACGATTCTAGGGATTACATTGACTCAGACGGTGATGAAATCGGTTTCAGTATGGATTACAATGATTCAAACAGACTAGTTCAAACCCTTGAAGACCACTGCACAATGGTAGTAACAGACGAGACAGAAAAATGTCAGGGAGTTAGAGACGTCGATTACCAAAATTATCTCGCAGACAAGGAAGCATCTGGAGATAACGCATTGAATTATTACGCTTGGAGAAATTCTGCCGACGCTAAAGATGAGGAAGCGAAGTCGAGCGACCAGTACTTGGATACTGCGAAGGAAATCCTACCTTTCCTTGGTGCAGGATTCGCGGCAATCGTTGCAGTCTTGTTGATTTATGCTGGCATTGGTAAAGCACGTCGCCGCAGAGCACTAGTCAAGACATACGGCGCACCATTCGCAGATGGAGAGAACAGTGCTGAAGATGAAGCATTGGAAGGTAAAGCTGGATTGTCAGCGTCAGGTGGAGTCGAGTCGGACAAGTATTGGGACGATGAAATCGAACCAATGGAAGTCGGCGATGATGGAAACGAATTGGGTAGTGGATTCGATGATATTGATATCAAGGGAGATGGTGAAACTACAGAATCTTCCGGAGTTCTTGAAGAATCGGCTTCTCTTGAAGAATTGGCTGGATTACCTCCACAAACCAGTAAGGAAGAGGTCGACCAGAAGGAG
>DAGO01000011.1:3113-13712 GCA_002498185.1 Euryarchaeota archaeon UBA10
CTACCTGAAGGCTGGACAATGGATCAGTGGAAATGGTATGGTGCTGAATGGCTTGCTAAGCAAGGTAAGTGATTAATCAGCTCGCCAGACAATAGGCAGGCTAGATTTCAATTCACCCAGTTTTTCCCCAGAATACACGGATGCTCCGTCTACTTTGAGTGTACTTGTGATCAACCACAAAATAGCATTCCAACTCTTTGGTGATGCGAATAATTCTACTTCACCCATTGTTGCTTTGACTAGTAATTTACCAGCGTCACTGTTGCCATCAAAAATAGCGTGAACTAGGTCTTTAGTTGACAACATATAGCCAGAAGGTCTCCAATCCATGGAAACACCTCACACCTTGAATGGAGCAAGATTCAATCTTTGGACAAGATGTTCAGCGCTAACATCAGCGACTTCTTTCATCTGTGTGCGCAGTTCATCTAAATCGCCATTCATTTTAGCTAATTTATGTGCTCGAATTAGTTCAGACAAGAATGAGTCTACACTGCGATGTCCGTCCATCGTTCTCAATGTATTCAATTGTCTTCTAACTTCGTAACTTACACTCACAGAGGTCATCCCTTCTCCGGTCATGGATACCATGGGGTCTTCTGACTACTTGAATCCCGCGCGCATGCAAACGCTTGCGAAGCGTGTTTTGCGTCCTAATCAAATCGACCGACCTTGCTTCTCTAGAAGCAACCTTGGGTGCTCAGTGACTCCGAATTGACGGCGCATTTCTTGCACTCTTTCGTGATATTCCTTAGTCAGTGACCAATATTCTCGGCTACCTGCCCCTGCACCGCTTTTGCTAGGTTTGTTCAAGATAACAGTTGGCGCTCCAGTCCAGGCTGCTTCTGCAACCTTTGCCAGTCTTCGAATAGGCGTTTTGAACACCTTTTTCGGGATCTTAGATTGTACTTCATTACATACGTGAAGTGATAATTTCGACCTTTGGTCTACCATGGTCATAGCTACACCGAAAATCTTCAAGTTTCGGTTTATTCTCTTCTGAATCATCTTAACGCTGTTCATCAGCATGCTGAAACCTTCCAAAGCATAGTATTCTGCTTGGACAGGAATGAATACCCAGTTAGCAGCACATAGCGCATTTATCGATAGTAAACCCAGAGATGGTGGAGTATCGATAATTATGTGGTCGAATTGGTCAATAATTGGAGCAAGGGCTTCTCTCAGCCTTGTTTCTCTACCGATTCTGTGGCTCAACTCGATTTCAGCACCAGACAGATGAATGTCGCTGGGAAGTAGCCACAAGTTGTCTACTCCCAAATCTTCAGGAATTCGATTTGAATTTTCATTTCGTTTTGACCATGCTTTCTGCATAGATTCAGTTAATTCCTGAGGAGAAATGATGTATTCTTCCATTAATGGTAATTCTTCACCGCTATCATTTACAAGTAAATCATAGGCGGTTTTCTTGATTTTCTTCTTTTCCACACCGAAAGATGTAGCGCAATTTCCTTGTGGATCTAAATCAATGAGTAGAACCTTTGCTGGTGGGACTTTGAATTTGGGATTTCCCTTTGCTAGAGCGGCAGCTAGGTTGACCGCAGTAGTTGTTTTTGCACAGCCTCCTTTCTGATTTGCAACCGCTACTACCATCTTGTATGGATTCATCTAAACACCTCCCAAACTCGCTGCCGTGTATCTCCGTGATAGGCGGCCCTCTGTAAAGAGTCGCATTCTTGGAGTGCTAATCATCCCTGTTGAATGACAGGAACTGGGACTTCGGACAGAATCTTTCGCACAATGTGCATTCCGGTAATTCCACGGATCTTTGCTTCTGGCTTCATTACGATTCTGTGAGAAATAATCTGCAAAGCAATTCCCTTGATGTCATCTGGAATTACGTAATCTCTTCCGTCAATAGCGGCTGCAGCACGCCCAGTCTTGAACAACGATTGGCTCGCACGAGGAGATGCACCGTTTACAACACGGTGGTCTTCACGGGTTCTTTGGACGATTTCGACAATGTAGGAAAGAATTGCTGGGTCGACGTGTACGGTTTCAAGCGCTTTCTGCATAGCAACTACCTTCTTTGGTGAGGTGATTTGCTCGACATCGTGTTGGTCCTTACCACGCAGCTTACGACGTGCTAGAATCGCCTTTTCTTCCGCACGGTCAGGATAACCCATGCTCATCTTCATCAGGAAACGGTCCATCTGCGCTTCAGGCAGAGGGTATGTTCCTTCTTGCTCAATTGGGTTTTGAGTTGCCAATACAACGAATGGTGCTGGCAATTTGTGAGTAATACCTTCAATGGTAACCTGCTTTTCTTCCATAGCCTCAAGCAAAGCGGCTTGGGTTTTCGGAGGAGCACGGTTAATTTCGTCAGCTAGTAGAATGTTAGAGAACAGTGGTCCTGCACGTAGTTTGAATTCTCCAGATTTTTGGTCGTACATGTACGTACCCATGATATCGCTCGGCAGCAAGTCAGGTGTGAACTGAACACGCTTGAACTTACAACCTAGGGCACGAGCGAACGTGTTTGCCAGCAATGTTTTAGCTAATCCTGGGAAATCTTCCAGTAGCATGTTACCGTTAGATAAGATTCCAACAGTAACTCTGCGAAGGTTTTCGTTCTTACCAATGATAACTTTCGAAACTTCACCCATTAGTGAATTTGCAATCGAAGATACTGTGGCAATGAGGTCCTTTGTGCGATGGTCGCCTGCTGGCGCTCCTGCTTGGAATCCTGCGTTCATGGTAATAGCACCCCTTGGTACAAATAGCCAACCAGCCCATTCCATACTTCAAGGTATTGCGTCCATAAGTCGCGAGGAATCACGACGTACAGCGTTTTTCTCAACGGCCCCAGAAGTGGTCCTGCTTACGATGTAGACGGGTGATTTCTTCCAAAATTTCCTCTTCGATAGGAGTCAAATCGAGTTTTCTTAATCGCTTGGCGTGTGATGATGGGATATCAACCCAAAACTCGTCACCTTCTTCGATTTGTCTTCCCACTGTAGGTCCCATTACTGCCACAGCCAATTCTTCACCCTGGTGGCCTTGTTTTACATCTTCACTAGATCTGGTTCTGAGGCTCTTAATTTGGCCAATAGGCGTACCATCCAACTTCATGATTTTTTGGCCGATATGAACTCTGCCTCCAAGCACTCTCATCCCAACAATGGCTGGTCCTTTGTTCCTGAAGGTGTGGTCTTTGAGGAATAATAGGTGGCCAGGATAAACCAAATTTTCTCTTGCAGCAGCATCCATTTCTGCTTTAGTAACCTCTCTCCATTCTTCAAATTCCTCGAGAATCCGGTAGATAATGTCTGCACTGATGAACTTGATTTCAGCATCTGGCCCCTCCAGTTTTGGCTGAACCTCTGTATTTCCTTTTACTGAGAATCCAAGGATTACCTGATTTAATGCATCATCGGCACACTGGGCTGTGATGATGTCTCTTTTGTTGACAGGACCCACTGTGGCCATCCGAATCGGGATTTCCATCTTATCCAATTCAAATGCTAGTGCTTCCAATCCACCAACGGTATCCGCTTTGATTACAACGCCCTCTTCGGCGATGTCAACCGAAATCTTTGCTTCCTTGAAAGCTTCTTTTTCAGCGCTTGATTTTGCTTCTGCAGTATTGGTTTGCCTCAATGTAGTTCCAGCTAGCACGTTTTCTAGATTAGGTGCTACAATCTTCAATCCACAGGCTGCAACTGCGGTCTCGCATGATTCCCAGCGGTCACCAGCGTCTCTCATTTCTGACATTCCTTTAGGCCTGAACATTCCTTTGATATGGGTTGAAAATGGGCCATCAGAACCTACTAGAGTGATTGTATCGCCTACATTCAATTCTCCACGATTGAGGATTACATCGATCGTTTTGCCTAAACCTCTCTCATCCTTCATTTCTAGGACTGTACCCTCGCCATCACCAAGAGTATCTCTCAGTCTTTCCTCTAGAAACCGTTCAGCGAGTCCTACGGTTACAGTTAGCAAGTCTTGGAGGCCTTCTCCATCCTTAGCTGAACATGGAACCATAGCGAGATTAGATTTGAAATCACGAATCTTGTCATACCTTTCGATATTGAAGCCGTGTTCGCTGAATTGCCCAAGTAATTTCCAGTACCTTTCATCGAATAGCTGTTGGACATCCTCTCTCTGATTTTTCCAGGATTCGATGAATGAGCGTCCTTTTTCCGTTCTCCAGCCGTGGATTCTGTCTACTTTGTTTGCAGCAACAACGAACGGAGTTTTCTTGTCTCTTAGAATTCGAAGACTCTCGATAGTCTGAGGCTGAAGACCTTCCATTACATCTACAACAAGAATGGCGATATCTGCCAGTGCCCCACCTCGGCTTCTAAGGCTGGTGAATGAGTGGTGTCCAGGAGTGTCGATGAACAACAATCCGGGGCTGTTGAAATCTTTGCCACCAGTCATAGCAGCACAGGTTTCATTCAGTATCTTTGCAGGAACCTCGGTTGCACCAATGTGCTGAGTTATCCCTCCTGCCTCTCTATCCATTACACTTGCTTGCCTCTCAGAACCGAGGGACCTGAAATGGTCCAAAACGCTAGTTTTCCCATGGTCAACATGGCCTAGAACTGAAACGATTGGTTGGCGTTGCCAACCGAGGATTTTGCTCTCTTCTTCAGAGCCATTTTCCTCATCGGACATGTCAAAACCTCCAATTGGATTTTTTAATTTTGCAATTGGATTTCAAAAATCACTCATAGACCCAAGATTGACTATCTTGAGTCCATTCGTTAGTACCCTCTGGGAACCATAATCCAAGTTCAAATTCAGCGGTTTCTGGAGCATCAGACCCGTGAATCATGTTGTATCCAATATCCATTCCGAAATCTCCTCGGATTGTTCCTGGCGCAGCTTCGCGACCGTTGGTTGGTCCAATCAAATTTCGAGCAACACTGATTGCATCTCTTCCTGACCAAGCCATGCATACTACAGGCCCACTGGTTACGAACTTAATCAATCCAGGGAAGAACGGCCTTTCAGCGTGAACAGCATAGTGTTCCTTTGCGATTTCTTCGCTAGGAATAACTTGCTTTAATCCAACTAATTGTAGACCTTTTCTTTCAAATCTCTGGATGATTTCTCCAACCAATCCTCTCTGTACGCCATCAGGCTTTACCATAACATAGGTAGTCTCCATACTAATTCCACCAATGCAGGCGACAAGCATGCCCTATTTGAGCGCAACGATTGTAGTAATTGTGTAAAATCACTGGATTCCGCCTTTTACATAATGGCGGGTCCACTTGACTTTGCGCGAGTTTCGCTTTAGCTTGACTGCATTCTTGCGAGCCTTACTGTTAGCAAACCACTGTACTGTGCCGTCACGGCGAATGAACATCAAGCCTGTACCAGGTTCGATGACATCTCCTGAGAAACTGCAAATTCTTTGTTCTGGCATTGAGATCACCTATAGTTGAGTTTACGGGCTTCTCGGCCAGTATCGATTAGCATCAGGATATCACCGACACGAACAGGTCCAACCACGTTTCTTGTGATAATTCTACCAACGTCACGTGGGTTGGGTGCATCGTTAACACGCACTTTAACCTGAGTAGCTTCACCGGTCATACCGGTTCTTCCTACAATTTCGACAACCTCTGCAGGCCATCCTCCGAGTTCTTCAGACATTTCTTATTCCTCCGAAATCAGTGATATATTCAGTTGGAAAGCCCCTTTACTAGCTCTACAACTTCGTTGAATTTTTCTTGAGCTCCCTTGGAAACTTCCAGAAGAGCGAGGGAAGCGGTCTTGACGCCGCCTGGCATACCGGCTTCTTTTGCTAGGAATTCCTGGCTAGGAACATATCCGAACGGGATACCTTTCTCAGCGCAGATTAGAGGAATGTGAGCCAGTAGTTCTGGCGGGTTTACGTCCTCTGCCATAATGATGAACTTTGCAGTACCGCGCTCTGCGGTCTTAGTTACCTCATTAGATCCTTTTTTCATCTTTCCATTCTTGTTAGCCGAAACCATCTCGTAGATCTTGTCTGCGACATCGTTAGGGGTCTCATATGACACGTGTGCACTCATTGAAATCACTCTCATGCTTATGTGAAGCAAGGCTGCGCACGGCCTCGCGAATATAAACACCACGGGTTAGCCATTTGGGCTTACTTTTGCAAGTCCTCGAGGATTTTACGCACACCACGAGCCAATGCAGCCCCTCCAGAGATTACCGCTCGGCTATTAGAAAGGCTGGAGGTAGCGTGTACGCCGTCGACATGATTTGACAGTCGCGCAATTGCTCCTCCAGTGAATAATCCATGTGTACAGGCAGCATGGACTTCAGTTGCTCCCTGACTTCTCAAAGCATCAGCGGCTTTGCATATAGTGCCACCAGTAGCAATCATATCATCCACTATGGCGACGATTTTTCCTTCTACTTGCAAATCTTTTGCTTTGTGTACTATGGTGTGGGCATCGATTCGAGTTTTCTCGAGATAAGAGAAAGGTAAGCCTATCTCTTCAGCAACTGCGCTCGCTCTATCGATTGCTCCCTTATCCGGAGAGAGTATGAAATCCGGACTCACATTTTCCTGAAGATGCGCAGCGATTTCTGGCATAGCAGAAGTGAAAGCTACCGGTATTGGCATTTCCTCAAGAGCAGCAGGTGCGTGTAAATCAAACACAACAATGCCGTCACAATGTGATGCCAGCAGTCTACCAATCGCTTTGGCACTGATCGCTTCTCCTGGGCGGAATCTCTTATCTTGTCTAGAATATCCGAAGTATGGAATCGCTACAATCACTCCAGGTCCTACGGATTCCATTGATTGGGGTCCGATTTCCTTGAGATTTTCAGTACGTCCCGCTCTAACATCTCTTAGTGCTTCCAGCAGTAGTAGGGTTTCGACAATTCCCGCATCTGGAAATGTGTTTGAGACAAGAACTACCGGCTCGCTACGAACAGCCTCTATTGCTTCTTCTGGAATCCTAATGTATCCTTCCGAGTCAGGAAATCTTCTGGCCTCTAATGAGTGATGTTCCCATCCAAGTTCGTTGGCAAGGTCGATTGCAAGCGCTCGGGAGTTACTGCCCGACACCACTACCATGTGGTGAGTGCCGGCGAGGGGGCTAAATGAGGGTTCTCCTAATCCAGCCTAAACTTAGGCTCCCAAAAAAATACACAAAGTCACCGACTGTGATGGAATAATGGTGCGCGAGGCAGGACTTGAACCTGCGACCTCCCGGTTATCAGCCGGGTGCTCCAGCCGACTAAGCTACCCGCGCAAAGGCAGGTCGCCGACCGACCATCCCATCATAAAGACGACGGTACGCTCACTCTTCCATTACTGCGTCAGGGTCGTTTGCCTGTATGTAAGAAGGCAGACCTAGCAGTTTGTCGAATGTTCTGGAAAGAACAACTTCATCCAAGCGCTCGCGTGTGCGTGCGAGCGCAGTAATTGGAATATTGATAGTATTGTCAATGCCATATTGCATCTGGACTCCAATTCGAGTCTTTACTACTACAGCACGGTATGTTCTCTTGATTTTGACTAGATCGGTAATTACTCCGATTTCCATGCCTTGGTTGTCAAGGACAGCTCTATCCATCATTTCATCAGGCGCATACAATTTCTCATCAATACGGACGGTGTTTCTCCAGCGACGCTGAAGTTCTCTCATTGATTTTGAGAGTTTTACAGATCCATCATTTCTGATACTGTGTATTAGCTCCTTGTGTAATGGCGCGAGTTCAGCAGGCTTTCGCATGAATTCATCAGCGACTCCTGGCTCGACCATTATGCGCATTGAGCGCACTCTTGCTTCGTTCGGGTGGTGTCTCTCTCCTACGATGACGCCCACCTTTGTATCGTTCACATATACATCCCTTTGGAGTAACTCCTGGATGTCATAATCGTTGTTTGGCATTTTTCCCATCTCCTTGGTCTTCGGGCACTTGACCAATCTATCCTCGACAGTGGCGACTATTATACTTGCCCCCTTCAACGAATCCTTTTCCAATTGAATTTGTCGCATAATTCTTTCTTCTCCAATTGAATAACCGTTCGCGATTCAATTTTTTACACGATATTGAAAACGCGAATCTAATTGATGTCGCATAATCTTTCACAGAAATCAAATCTAAATGATAATTTTCAATTGAAAATTACAAAAATCAATTGAGATTTTGGGAAACAAATAAACTCATCAACAAGATACTATTCGACACGAATTGATGGCAATCGTTGTTAGGGGTGCAACCTGTTCACTAGGTGAAGCAGTGGTTGACAAATTGCTATCTATGGACATTGATGTTGTTGTAACTGAAGATTCCCATCGGGACAGGAATGAGACTCTTCTGAAATATTCTCAAGCAAAACTTCTTTCACATGCAGAAGGGTATTCGATATCATTTGATGGAAGCAAGGCGGATCTAGTCATTGGAGAAAATCTGATTGTTCACGATTTAATTCCTACACGAAATGATAGGTGGATGCCAGATGAATTCAAAAATTGGTCAACAGGAAAAGTGTACGTTGGAAAGCCAAGATATTGGCTTAGCGTTATCGATGCTGCAAACGCTATTGCCCATTTGGCTAACACTGGCATCCACTATTCAGGGTTGCACATGTGTGGTCGCAGGGAATGGCTAAGTGAAGATACGCAAGCAGAATTTGAAATGCTGTGGGATAGAACGAGTCAAGGTCAGAGTGGCGAGTTTACAGCACAGACATTATTTGGACATGAGATTGCTGGTATGGAGGCTAAACCAATACAGGTAGAAGCTAACACTCGACCCGATTTACAGCCCTTGCACAACGCGCTATTGGAAATTACAGGCGATGGGTGGAGGCCTCTGGTTCCCTTGAGAACCGCAATAATGACGATGATTGCAGGTATTATCGGTTGACATATACTAGAGTGGTGAAATATTGCAGATCGAGATTAGGCTCCTGACTTATTCAGATACCAAGGCAATATGGTCAATAAACGAAGAAGGACTTCCTGGTACTGGTAAAGTTTCAGAGCAGGAGGTAAATTCCCTGCTCGAATTCTCATCATATGCTATTGGAGCATATGTCGAAGGTAGCTTGGCTGGATTCGTGATATGCCTCCCTCCAAATACCGAGTACGGAAGCCTCAACTATGCCTGGTTTAATCAACGCTATGCTGACTTTTTGTATGTAGATAGAATTGCAGTTAGCATAGAATATCAGAATCAAAACATCGGCTCAACCCTTTACGAGCATGTGAAAAAACAGGCACAAGAAATGGATATCCCCGTGACTGCAGAGGTCAACATTCACCCTCCAAATCCAGGTTCAATGAGATTTCACGACAGACACGGGTTCGAACAAGTAGGAGTGCTAGAGCACGACGAGAAGTCAGTTGCTCTGTTTGTTTATCAGAAATAAGTACCATGTCGGGACTTAGTTTATCAGCATGAGTAAGTTGTACAAACCATGCTCCACAATAAGAACCCTCTCTGGGTTTACGAGGAAGAAGACCTTGTCTTCAATGCAAGCCCTGGAGTAGTCAAGTTTAGTGCTAAGCGCGACTTTACCTCGTACATTATGCCATCAGTTATGTTTTTCATTGGGCTTTTGATACTCTTATCTTTCGTTCAAGATGTATTGATTAACAATTATGAAAAAATGATGGATGACAATGGCGATGAGCCTTGCTGGCCAGAATGGGAAGACAGGATTATACTGACCAATGGCACTTACATGTGCAAATCTGAATGGGACACTTACCGTCAAGGATATTCCAATTACATGACTTCAGAAAACCACTACAAATTCGATGAATATGGAGAAACATACGAGCATAGGTGGTCAGAACAAGATGGCTACCTGTTCATTTCTTTTATTCCGTCAGACAGAGATCATTACGAGTGTAACATCTATGTTCGGGAATCCAATCTTCCAGAGAATCTTACTGGTAATGAGTTTTGGTTCTACTATTGGGAGACTCCAACTTTCCCGGATTGGTGTGATGAAGACCCAAGAACAGTCAACCGGCAGTACACCTCAAATTCGTCAATTCCTTTCAACGGAGAAAGACTTTACCAAGTTTATGAAACCTCAGGAGAACTGTATGCTATAGAATTTGAACAATTTACAGACAAAGAACGTATATTCAGTGGATACTACTACATCGATGAAAACGAAGGCGATTTCATAGTGTCCTATTTTCCTTTAGCACTTGGCTTTGGATTGATGAGTGTGCCTATTTTCTTCGGTAGGAAAAAAGAATTTGTCATCGACATCAACAATTCAGTTTTTACGAAACAGTTCGTAAGTACTCCTCATCTAGCTAAGTCGAAAAGACTTGCAAAACCGTTTGAAATGTATCTCGTACATACCACTAAGGAAATCCATTCTAGTAGCGAGGACGGCATTTCTCACACAAAGTATGCAAGTGGTATGGAGCTCAGTGTTTCTGGCGAAGATGGTAATCTAATCGACGTGATTTTCTTCAGAACACAAGATGCTAGGAAAGATTTCAAACAAACATTGGAGAAAATAGAATTCGTTACTGGCACAACTATTGCTAAACCCGGCGATCAAAAGGATTGACCATAGTGATGCGAGAGCCGGGATAGGAGACTCTCTGATTTGACTAGAGTCTCCGCATGTGCTTTTGTTGGCTT
>DAGO01000131.1 GCA_002498185.1 Euryarchaeota archaeon UBA10
ACTCCACGTAGTAATACAGCGGCCAATAGACCGAGAACCACGAAGATTCCAAGAGTGTTGAAGAAGACAAATCCAGTTGCCTCCTGCCATGCAGATGTTCTGATGTACTCTTGTCCATCAAGCGTGTAAAGTTTGGTTTGTGTATCAGCAAAGTGGGCTGCTGCAACGATAGCGGTCCACAGTCCTGTGAATCCGAAAATCATTACTGTGTTCCATTCATGACGTCCATTGGAGTCCAATAGATATCCGCCAAACATAACGATGAAGAAGATCAAACCAAGGAAGTTTGAATCCATGTACATCGAAACTCCTTCAGCAAGAACGAGTGATACAACAAGGGTAGCGAGGGAAATAGCTGCGCCTTGTTGGATGATTTCGAATTCTTTCATGACACGTGGTGCCATACCAAGTACGGCTGCAATTGCAATTACAGCGTATGGTTCCAAATCGTTCATCTCAAGACCTAGACCGAAGTCTAGACCGAAGTCAGCAAGGAGTGCAACCAAAATTGCAAGAGGTGCAATTAGCCACCCCATTGCGCTTTGCGCTCCAAAATTTCCGTCGTTTTGTGTCGACATTGTGTTTCCCTCTAGTTTTCTAGGTGCAGCCTAAAGGCTGTAGCATTGCGGCCACTTGAGACCCCTTTTTATGCGTTGCCTATTGGCATTCCAGAACCATTAATTTGGTTGGTCCAGAAAACGCAATACTGCAAGCCTATTTTTCAGATACTTCTCATAGTGCCCTGTGGCCTATATCTCGCCTGTAGTGGGAGCCGGACAAATCAATCTGTTCAATCAAGGCGTAAGCCTTGTCAGCAGCATCTTGGAGACTACCTCCCAAACCTGTGCAAGAAAGTACTCTTCCACCATTGGACAAAAGTTGACCATTTTCGACTTTAGTTCCAGCATGATTGACCCATGAATCCGGGGATGAATCAGGTACATTGGAAATTGACCTACCCTTCTCGACTGAACCCGGATAATTCTCTGCTGCAAGGACAACTGTCATGGCATGCTTATCGTGGAACTGAACTTCACATGACGCCAGTTGATCTCTCGAAGATGCGCTCAACATTTCTCCCAAATCTGATGCGATTAGAGGGATTGTGATTTGACACTCAGGGTCGCCAAATCTTACATTGAATTCTACAACGTATGGATCGCCATGCTCATCAATCATCAATCCAACATAAAGCACACCTCTGTAAGGCACTCTGCGACTTGATAGGTCCTTGTGCATAGGCTCAACGATTCTCTCAATCGTCTTTGCTTTGACTTCATCAGTGTAGACTGGAGCCGGAGCATAAGCCCCCATTCCTCCGGTGTTTCTGCCCTTGTCACCTTCGAATTCTCGCTTGTGGTCTTGACTAGCTGGAAGGCAGACATAGCCGCTTCCATCCATGACTACTAGCATACTTGCTTCCTCTCCAGGGAGGAAAGCTTCGAGCAAAACTTGACCGTCACTTCCAATAGATTCTTTGATGAATTGCTTGGCTTCTGAACGGTCTTCTGTAACTACGACACCTTTTCCTCCGGCCAAAACATCTCTCTTCACGACCCAAGGATTTCCTGAAAAATCATCTAGTGCGGCATCAATATCGCTGTCTTTACCTAAAACATGGAAATCCGCAGTTGGAACCCCATTCTGTTTCATGACCTGCTTCGCGTGTAATTTGCTACCTTCTAATCTGGCCAGAGCAGCAACTGGCCCAAAGCATGGAATATCCATTTTTGCAAGTTGGTCTGCTAGTCCCTCACACAATGGAGCTTCAGGCCCAGCTACAACAAAATCAACTTGCAATTGGAAAGCAAGGTGAATCAAGTCAGATACATCGCTGAAGGCATGATTTGTTGCTATTTCAGCAGTTCCTGCATTGCCTGGAGCGCAGTGGATTTCATCAACAGAAGGACTTCTTGCTAGGCCCAAACATAGTGCATGTTCACGGCCACCGCCACCTACAACCAAAACCGACATTCCTGCCATGTTCGCTCCATCGATGATAGGCTCATAAGCCCATCGTGAAGTGAAAAAACGCCATTGAGTTCAAAGGCCTAATGTTACACCACCAATTTATGGCAGATTTCAATGTCTTTGAAATGATGTTGTTCACACTTTGGATTTATCTCCCAGGATTCTTGGTCAATACCTTCGCAATGATGTGGGGCAAGTGGCTACCAAAGACTGGCTATGGACCTTGGCCAATCGACGGAGGAAGGATGCATAAAGACGGAAACAGACTACTCGGTGATGGAAAGACATGGAATGGTCTAATCGGCGGTTCACTAACTAGCGGATTACTGTGCTACTTGATGACAATGGTTCCAGAAAATTGGGTTTTCATCTCTCCAACTGAAGCAGCCACTGGATGGGCTGCAAGCGCATTTGTACTCGGTACTTTCTTGGGTTTCACAAGTTTGGTCGGCGATTCGACTGGGTCTTATTTTAAGCGACGTAAAGGCATGAAGAGAGAAGGAGATGTTTCCAGCAAAGCACCTCTGCTCGACACTCTTCCATTTGCGATATCTGTATTCGCATTCGGACAATTATTCCTAACAGGTTCAGCACATGGGGATAGAGATTTGATTGTGCCAATGTTGTTACTAGTGGTAATCACGCCAATTCTACACCGCTCTTTCAACCTCATCGGTTACAAGATTGGATGGAAAGATGTGCCTTATTGATGATAATGTCGGGGCATGATTCATTTGCTTGTTCATTAGAGCGGGTAACATGCGAAGAGCACTGCTACTGTCTCTAATCATTTTACTAAGCCAGCCATTTGTCTCTGCAACTGATATTACTGCAGATTCTGAAGAAGATTCCAGCGGAACTCTCTCTGGAACTTATACAGTTTCAAATGGAGCAACATGGACTGTTTCTGGAGATTATGAAATCGCAGAAAATACTGCTGTAATTATCGAAGAGGGAGCTACCATGGTAGTATCTGGATCTATGAATGCGGTAGCACCTCCGAAACTCAATTTAGCGGGCACTGCTAATGTCCATGTCCCTGTTGGATTCTTAGGAGAGACGGGTGTTCTGCGAATTGATTTCGCAGATGAAGTACTCTACGGTATTGATATCGAGATTAACAATGAGTCGACTACAAATTGGACGGGAACTCAATTCGATTGGAATGGCGATTTAGATGTTGAAAATGTCACTGTTAACATAACAACACATCCGTTCCAAATTTCTTCAATCAGCACAATTACACTATCTGCGCAGGGTGCTACCCCTGTAATGTTGGAAGCCGATGAGTTATCAGGCGATGGTACGTCTCTGGTAATTCCTGACAGAAACAATGCATGGAGCATAGATGTGCAGGGAACATTAATTGTTACAGGCTCAATATTCGGTGCTGGAATATCTTGCCATGGTACATGTACGCTAAATGGTGCACAAATGACTAGCACAGGACCGATTGAAGTCATGGGCTCAATCAGTGTCACGGATTCTTCATTATCTGGAGGAATCAGTGATGAAGACATCATTATCTGGGACGATGCAAGCATAACTTGGACCAATTCTACTGGTACAGGAGGGGTTACCGACAACTGGGTTAACATCCTTACCACTCGCACTGTAGGCGTCCAAAACGGATATGTTGTATTCTATGGATACAACATGGGATATGATTCGATTAGCACATCGCCATTAGGCGACAACAGTACATTCGATTCCGGAAATATGGGTGACAACGTGATAGAAATAGCTCTTGATGAAAGGGATAGGATGGTTCGATGGCAAGATGGTAATGGAGTCGTTCACGAAGAAAGTGCCAGTGGACTAGTTGTTCTTTCAACTCCATGGGGTGATTATGAACACCAAATTTCAGAATTACCTAAGGTTAACCACTTTGATGTTTCACTAGACCTCCCGTTACTATCATTTGATTCACTTGTAGAGAGTGATGACGAAAACAATGTCGATTCAAGGCTAGGAGTTATGGCAACGGTAACCAACAATGGCGATGCTGCCGCAAATTTCCTAATTGATTGTACTTCTAACGGAGTCGATGCAAATGTAGGAGTAAATGTTCCTTATTCTGCAGGACCTGGTGAAACAATTGAGATTCCAATGAACTGGGATTCTGCTGTCGAGGGTGATTTGACCCTAGAGTGTACAATTTTCGTACCTTATCATTTCGAAGGATTCGATGTGGTTTATCCAACTGGAACTGAAAGAACTAATCCTGTTACTTGGTCCATTGAGGATGATGAATCTACGAACTTAGCACTACCAATCGCTATCGGTTTGGTAGCCGCGGTTTTGATCTTCGTCTTAGTCCTCAGAAGACAGATGGGTATTGAAGCAGCGAAAGAATACTCACACATTGACGAAGTGTCTGGTGAAGAGGACGAAGATTCTGGAGTAATTGAGTGATTACGCCTTCACTTTACGAATTCGAACATACACGACTTCGCCGTTGATTACCTTACGGACACGACCATCTGCTGTCCTGTTTGAGGACAATCTGTTAGCACCTGTACGCTTCGGCTTTAGTGAAGACTTTCGCCTGGGCGGCGGAGGAATGTTGGCGGCTTGTGTATCATCGAATGACCAATTGACCAT
>DAGO01000072.1:0-4083 GCA_002498185.1 Euryarchaeota archaeon UBA10
CATTGCTCTACCTGCAGTAGTACCTTCGGTATTATCCAAAAACAAGGATAATGATGACATTAGTAGCAGTGCTGTCAAGGTAAAGGCCCTAAATCGCATATCTCCACCGTATCTGTCGACACAGTTTAGGGTATTCATGGTTTCTTAAACATGGAACAATTGTATTGTTTCAATCAAGGCCACATTCTTGCCGTCTGCCAATATTACTTGGACAGACTTGGCAAGAATGCGTTTGCTGCCTTTTCACAAGCATTAGCAACATCATCCATTCTCTGAAGAACTCTGTACATGTGCATAGCAGCCAGTGCATCATCGTCTCCACTAGAGAAGACATGAGCGGCAGCCTTTGCTTCAATTTCGTCAGCAGCATGCTCCTTCAGATTCACTTGCTTGATCAGTTCTGCAACCTTGGCCTTAGCAACCTTGGTTTCTCCACCGAGAGATAAATCACGCATTGCTTCGACAGTATCTTCGTAGACAGCGACAGTTTCAGCAACAGCCTCTCCCATCTCAATCAACATCTTCCTCGCTTTCTTGTCCGTGTATAACTCTCTGAAACTCAACTGCTCTGCAACATTCTGTGCATAATCTGCAATTCTATCTTGACGGGTCAGCATGTGTAGGAAGTCATCCATCGAAACGATTAGTCTAAACTCAGATCCTGCTATTTTCTTACGAAGAGTAGCCTTGACATTGTCAGCGTTAAGTTCAGCATCGATTGTTGCTTGAATCTCCTCACTTGCATCTTCACCATTAGCGGTCTTGTTGACAGCTTCTAGCATGTGTCCAACAGTGGTTTCAACTGCCTCAGCGTGTACATGGAATAACTCGAACGGAGTTTGTGCCTTAGGTGCATTGATTTCGATGTTGATTTCTCCACTGCCGGCGTCAGAGAGTGCTTCCTCAACATACACTTCTCCATCTTGGGTTCGCCACAAAACGTATGCTACTGATAAGAAAGCAATCGGAAGCAAGATTATCATTTTCAGATTATCTCCACCAGATAAGACATAGATAGTTGCGGCTCCGAAAGCAGCAACTGGTACACTCGCAACCCAAGAGGCGGCTATCTTACCGAATACACGGAAATCAACAGCTTTGGCCCCACCTGCTAATCCGACTCCCACAACTGCTCCAACCAATGTGTGTGTGGTTGAAACAGGTACTGCCAAGAATGGCATTGAGAAAATCATAATTGTCGTTGCTGCACCAAATTCTGCTGCGAATCCTCTTGTTGGTGTGATTTCAGTAATTTTCTTTCCGATGGTCTCCATAACTCTCCATCCCCAAGTCAATACACCAACTGCAATTCCCGCTGAACCTAGTAATACTAACCACAATGGAATTGGAGCCTTCTCCATCAACATTCCAGTGTCATTTGATAGAACCTGCCAAACTGCGGCCATTGGTCCAATCGCATTTGATCTATCGTTTGCACCGTGTGCGAATGCAACGTAGGCAGCGGTAATAATTTGTAGCCAAACGAAAATGCGCTCTACACCGGTAAAGCCCTTACTTTCTTGATTAATGTCTATCTTCCTCAGAACTAAGTAAAGGCCGAATGATGCAATACCACCAATAATCGCAGCCAAAATAAGTGAATTTACAGGGAACCATGCGGTCTCCAAAAATGGATTCCAACTACCTGCTATGCCATCGTCTCCTGGCTTGTAAGGTAGCCAGTCTCCTTTATCGGCTATCCATCCATTAGACTGAGCTTTTGCGAAGAATCCCTTGAGAGCTTTGAATTGCAGAGCAAGACCAAGGACGAAGAATGTTGGGAATGCTAAAATTGGTGCAAGCCACATCGAACGTTGTTCAGGATTGTCTGCATCCAAAATTGCTTTCTTAATTACCCAATAAGAGAGGAATGCTACCAGGGCACCCATCAAAGGACTTGCAACCCAACTCATTACCACTTTCTGAACAACTTCCCAGTTGATGTAGGAGGTTTCGTGATCGACCTCAAGAACGAGGCCTACTCCAATTATTCCTCCAATGATGGAGTGAGTTGTAGATACCGGAAGTCCGAATCTTGTAGCAATTGTTAGCCATACTGCTGCAGCCATCATTGCAGCGATAAATCCGAATGCAATATCTTGCGAGATATCAGGAGTTACTGTTGAGAAATCTACTTCCAAGATTCCTTTCCTAACAGTGTCCGTTACTGCATCACCAGCGAAGAAAGCACCAGCGAATTCGAAAATAGCAGCGATAATTACCGCTTGCTTGAGGGTTAGTGCTTTGGAACCCACCGAAGTTCCCATAGCATTCGCAACATCATTTGCACCAATATTCCATGCCATGTAAGCACAAACAATCAACGCTAAGGCAACAACAACCATTGTTACAGGTTCCATATATTGCTCTCATAGAAATCAGTATATCACCTAACGCCCATGTAATCTATATAGATGTAAATAGCCGGGGAATTTGAGCCTCATGCCGTTTGGACCTGGAGACGTAGATGTCAGAAAAGTGCAACTAACAGGAGGTGCTACCTACACTGTAAGCCTGCCAAAACCTTGGGTAGACCAGATGCAACTAAACCCTCGCGATGGGATTCGAGTTGATTGGCGACCAAGTGGTGCCCTAAGGCTAACTCCTTTGGAAATGCTGCAAAATACCGAGAAGGTTGTCTCGATCAATTTTGGAAAGATACCGCACGAATCTCTGCATGACCACCTCATGGGTGCGTACCTTGCAGGTGTTGACATAATTCGAATCACATATTCTAAAGATAATGAAAGAATATTGCAAAGACAAATTAGGCGATTTCTGAAGAATACCCGTGGCTTTGAAATGATGAATGAATCGGAAGGGAGAATCGATCTAATTTGTTTGATTAGTGCATCTGAGATGCCGCTTATAGCCAGTATTAATCGAATGTATTCACTGTTAACTTCAGTTACTCGCGATATAATTTCCATTAGCGAAGGAGCTGAAAAGGAGTTACTTGAAGATGTAGATGAGAGGGAAGCTGAAGTCGATGCGCTTCTTTACCTAGTCGAGAGACAAGTCAGTGTTGCTCTTGATTCTCATTTAGTCGCATCAGCCCTAAAATTGGCTAGAAACCAAGCGGTTGAGCATTCTAATCTGGCTACTTCACTTGAAAGAATGATGGACCATGCAACTCACATGGCGCATCTTGTTCAGGAATCTGATTTCATATTGGACAGTGAAAAAACACCCATGATTCAGATTTCAGCTTGGCAAAAAGCGATTAAAAATTTGATGATAAATATTCGAACAAGGAATTCATTTGAGATTGAAGAATCGAGACAAGAACTCAAACAATCTCAGCTTGAAATTGTAGAATATGAAGATGATTTGATAGAAGGAAGGAAGATGACAAAGGACGATATTATGTTGTTCAGACTTTCAGAATCAGTTCGCAGATTATGTGCTTATGCTCGAGATTTTGGAGAGATTTTGCTGAATCTAAAATTGCATGATGAGATGATTTCTAGAAGCAAGTGAATTGTAGAAAGTTCATTCGCTTCTTTTGTTTGGAAGATTTGTGGAAGTAACCCTACTGGTTGTTTTAGCTGCTTTTTTCGCAGCGGCATTAACTGTTCCTGCAGGATTCGGTTTATCCACGATGCTAACTCCTGTTGTTCTCCTAATCTTAGATCCGCATGAAGCCGTAGCAGTTGTTGCAATAGTTCATGGTGCACACAATTTGGCTAAGTATCTAAATCTGAAAGAGCATGTTGATTTTGATGCAATCAAACATTACGGAATTTTCTTAGTGATAGGAGCAATAATTGGTGCAGTATTACAAAATCAAGTTGAGCAGAAACCTCTTCTGATTTTGATTGGAGTCTTCCTTATCGTCTTACCAATTCTTACATTGAGCGAGAAGTGGACTGGATACAAAATACCAGAAGCCAACGATAGAATCGGAGGTTTTGGTTCTGGATTCATGGGTGGACTTTCAGGCCACCAAGGTGCTTTACGTGCAATGTTTCTCTCGCGTAGGTTGACTGAAAAAATGTCCTTTGCAGCAACTGCGAGTGTTTTGGCGTTATGCGTTGATTTGACTAGAATTCCAATTTACATCTATTACAGGCCTGAAGAAAT
>DAGO01000072.1:4515-12033 GCA_002498185.1 Euryarchaeota archaeon UBA10
ACCATAAAAAATGGGATTATGGTGGGAATTATTTCTAGCGGTATATTCTACCTCTTCGAAGCCCTAAGTTAATTCAGGAGATGCTTAATCACAAGAATCCGAAAGCATCGTACTTCTGTGCGAATGTGTAAATCATAATTGGTACAATGATAATTCCCATTGCGTGAGAACGTCTAATTCCGATTCTCGGTGGCATCAATCCAAGGATTGTTCCAATGATTAGAACTCCAATTCCTATCCAGCCACAAGACAGCCATACCAAGGCTGTAATGAATATGATTACACCCATAACCATTGACTGCAAAGGTACTGCCTCGTGAAGTTGGAGAATACCTTTTCCAACATGGCGCATCAAAGGTACAGCGATTAATCCTGCAGCGATTGTAAGTGCCAAAAGTCGGATGAAATCTGTAGTTGGGTGTAGGCCACTCCATGTGTCAACAGGATACATCTGCTTTAAGGCGAGAGTTGCACCTGAACGAGATCTTCCAATAATGTACAAGAATCCTAGAACCATCACTGTAACCGCTGTGTTTGTTGCTGACAGTAGAGCAATAACTTCCAAGTCTTGCTTTTGATGAGGGCTTTCTCCTTCACCAGCAGCTTCTGCACGAGCCAATGCCAACAATTCTTCATCACTCAATTGAGTTAACTGACGGGTCTCCCAATCAAGTCCAATGCCTTCTTTGCCCTGAATCTTTGCAGCAACGTTTCGACCACCCATTACCAGAACTGTAGCCTGTGCAGCGGTCATTCCTGGTAGAACTCCCATCGCAGCTCCAGCGCACGAAGATAGGAAGCACGGAACAATTAGTGGTCCACTAGGTGGCAATTCCCAATCCTCTTTTTGTGGCGGCAATTCAGAGGTTGTCGCATAGATATCTAGCAGGTTTGCAATTCCGAACAGGCCACCTAGGGCAGGCAGTAGCAGGCCAGCACCAGGCATTCCGACAGGTGATGTTACTGGTAGGTTGAACACTCCCCAGCCGTACAATCCAGCAAGCAAGAAGAAACTGGTCGCAGCAATGTATCCTGCGAATCTTGAATCATCCCCTAGAATTCCTCCACTGAGTTTTTGCATCCATTGTGGGAAATCAAGTCTAGTGGTTTCGGTTGCAATTAGTAGGGCGGAAATAGTCAGTAGCACCCATGGCAGTGCTCCTCTTAGGGAATCATACCATCCCAATTCCGGGCCGAATGCGATTCTTGCAGCCACGATTAAAGGTAGAGAAAGGAACAATCCCAACTGACTACCACGTGCTGAATATGCAACACCCTTAGGCGCATTTCCAGAGAGTAGCATTCTGTGACCAGGTAACAATGCTAGAGCTGTATCGGCACCGGGCGCACCTATCAGTGCCGAGGGAATATATCCAAGGAAAGTGTGTACTACTCCGGTAGCAACGATAATTCCAGCAGCGGCAGAGAGAGGTATTCCAATTGCTAGTAGTGCTGGAGAAACACCCAGTAGAATTAGTGCAACATTGTTAACGTGGAAACCAGGAATCAAACCAGTAAGTGAACCAATGCATACGCCGATGAATAACGCGGCGAGCATCCAGCCCATTTCTAGAAAGAATCCTTCCATCAAATCACCTAAACATCTTCAGCATCATCGGCAATTCCATTGCCATTTTCGTCAGTAACATCTGCCCCATCCAAGACATAGTAGTGAGCCAATGTGATATCGTCAGCCATCTCGATTAGACGTCCAGTCCACTTCAGTGTCTTACCTTGGTTTTCTGAATTGCTCTCGTAGATTGAATTAGAAGCCACATTGATCCTGATTTTCTGCTCTCCACCTTCTTTTTGTAGGTAGGTCTCATTGTCAATAGTCACAAGATTTCCAGTAATACTTGTCATTTTGTTGAGGTCATAAAATTCTGGTGGGCCATCGGTGAGGTCGTATGAGTTTGGACTTGGTTGATTTCCAATAAAGTTCAGATTGACAACATTGAGTTGAAGCTCGGGTGGATTTTCATTCCACTGTAGTGTTACTGTTGCCGCTATCTCTTGACCATCTTCGAGCCATCCCGAATACATTCCTAGTGGGATATATGCATCGAACTTAGACAATGTGTTTGGATAAGGTGCGTTTGCGATGATTACCTTGGTATCTCCATCATTCTTCATCAAAGTAGAGCCTGAAATAACCCCTGTGATGTTGAACTGAGTTCCATTTGCTATATGTTCAAGTGAATCTGCTGGGTTACTTGCTAGCTGATTCAGCATATCTTCTGCACCCATTACATCTCCCAGTCCTGAGTCGGTATTACTTCCTACATCGATACACCACATTCCTTTAGAATCAGACCATGAAAGTCTACCAGTGATCGATTTGGTTTGGCCTTCTAGTCCAGATATGTCGCCTGCATTTAGTAGGCAGACTGCTAGAGTCCCATCTTCAGACATTACATCGCCTTGGCTGATTTCACCAACTAGTTTCACTAGATTGTTTGAAGAGAAAGACCAAGATTCATAATTTGACCAACCGATAGTTGTCGGAACTGGTTCGTGTGTTCTAACAATTCTGATTTCTGGGCCTTGTGTGTGAATTGACCAGCGAAGTTCCCTTTGTTCATACTGCACAACTGCGGTTACCTCGACCTTTTGTCCAGACTCAAGCCATTGGTCCGGTGCTGAATGAATCACCATTCGCATTTGGTGCTCGCTGTTTCCGTATTCAGGGTGGTCGCCAAGATACAATGCAGTAAATGTAGATTCAGGATTCACCGATTTGGATAAGTATCCAGTCAAGGTGAAGGTTTGGCCAAGGAATGCTTCTGGATTTGCTGCGATAGTTGAAATGCCAATTTCCGCAGCTTCAGGAGTGTCTGCGTCATTCCATGAAAGTGCTCCTCCTCCAAGAGCCTGTAGCCAGATTCTGCCTTCGTATTCTATTACATCACCGGTTGCAGTAACTTTGGTACCTAGCATCGGGATGTCTCCATAGCGATACCAGCGTAATTCTGCAACTCCAGTTTCATCTTCTATGATGATATCAACTCGATTATCACCCGAGGAATATGGGTCTTCGACCCAAGAAATTACAACTCCTTCAACGGATACAACCTCATTGTTGTGCTGAACAAGGTCCTCAATTAACACCAATTCAGGTTCACGTACCATCGCATAGGCATTCATTGCTGCAACGAGTAAAACGGATAGTGCGAACATTACCCATAATCGCTGTCCACGAAGTTCAGGACTGTCATCCAGCAACCTGTCGATTACCGCAGAGATACCTCCGCCTTCGACCTCATCTTTGTGTTTCTCAACATACTCGCTGTGCTCAATTCGGCCATCAGAATTAGCATCGTATGTTTCGAAGACCGCATCCACATCCATTTCCATGTTTGCTTCATCGACTAGTTCTTCGATTTCGTCAGTTCCTGAGTCACCGTCTTCTAACTGTGCACTCTCGCTCATACTCCGTCCACTTCATCTAATGTCATATCCCTTACGCAGGGAAAGGACTTGATATTAGATGCGAAAGCGGCAAACATGAGGGACCGAGTGATTCGTGATGAAATTCATCGCGACATCTTCGTTCCAGCACACATTGCTAGGCTAATTGACACTAGGGAATTCCAGCGACTGCGCAACGTTCAGCAACTTGCCACTTGCCATTATGTGTTCCCTGCTGCAACCCATAATCGCTTCTCTCACAGCCTTGGAGCGTACCATCTGGCGAGAGTATTATGTGAACATCTCTCAGAAGTTCAACCAGGAATCATTACCGACGAAGATGCGGAACTTGTCTCAATTGCGGCTCTACTGCATGATATTGGACATCCACCGTTCTCTCATCTATTAGAAACCGACAAGGTGTTTGCAACATTCCATAGCCACGAACATTGGGGCAAATTGATTCTTGAATCAAGAGAGACAGAAATCGGAATCGCCATTCGCGAAGTACTAGGGGAGGAGCGAACTGCGCGGCTATTCGCTCTTTACTCCGGTGAATCGGAACACGATGGAGAGCCGATTGCACCTTTCCTGAAGGAAATTGTCAGCAGCCAATTGGATGTAGACCGTATGGACTACATGATTAGAGATCAGGCAAATTCTGGCGCCCAGATTGGAGGATTTGATTCAGCTAGAGTTATTCGTGCATTGAGGGTTGGAGATAACGGACATTTGTATGCCAAGCAGTGGGGATTGCCAGCAATCGAAGCATACTTAGTAACTAGGTACCACTTGTACAATCAGGTGTATTTCCACAAAGTCAACCAGTTGACACAGGAGTATCTGGTAAGAGTTCTCTCTCGTGCGAGAGAATTGGCGCAAGACGGTAAGTTATCTCTCAGTGAGTCCCTGCAGAACATGTTGTGCAATGAGAAATTATCAGTAAAGGAGTATGTCAGACTTACCGACGCCGATATCAATGGAGTGCTGATGGATTGGGCAGATAACGAAGATGCAGTTCTTTCTGGATATGCTCGCAGATTAGTTTCTAGGCGTGATTATCACAAATCAATCCGTATTGGTGAATTAACTGCAGAAATGAGTTCTGTGGTAATTCCAAAATTACTGCCTATTGTAGAAGAGGCAGGTTTCTCTGATGCAGATATCATTACTGCATCTATTCGCAAGAAAGGGTACATGCCTTACAGCCAAGGTATTGTACTGGAAGACGGCAGAGATGTCGTCGAATCATCCCCTCTAATTCAAAGCCTAACTCTGTCATCAGAACAGGCTTTGATATTCATCCCAGAGGAAGTTAGAGACAAATGTGAGAGGGTTGCACGAGAAGTGATTAAACCATCACAATCAAGACTACCAACCTCTTGAGATGTCTGCTACGGACCTGTAGCTTAGTTGGTTGGAGCACCCGGCTCATAACCGGGCGGTCGTGGGTTCAAGTCCCTCCGGGTCCACTCTAATGCAACCCATTGAGCGAATCTTCATCCAAAGCCATCATAACTTCAACCTCTTGGGAGAGGCATGGACCAACAACTTCAGAGTATGTTGATGCAGCAAGCAATCGTAGTACATCAAGAAGTCGAATTATCCAACGTATTGGTGGGATTCGACTCAGCTAACAAGTATTCTTTACACGCTCCGAATGGTCAGAAACTTGCACAATCTGCAGAAACAGGTGGCGTAGGTGGCTTCTTTTTACGACAAATATTCAGAAATTCTAGAGCTGCAGATGTGAAGTTGTTTGGAATGAACGGTGCAGAAATTGCAGAAATGCGCAAACCGTTTCGATTTATTTTTGCAGAAATTGCTGCAACTATTGGAGGTCAAGAAATTGGTAGAGCAAAACGACTTTCCTGGTTTGGACGTAACTACGGAATTAGTGTTATGGGAGTCCCTACATTTACAATTTCGAGTAGTCTCTTACAATGGAAAAATTTCAGTTTTAATGTGATGAAAGGTGGAGTTCATGTTGCTACAATCATGAAGAGATACGAAGGTGCAATGAAGATGATGTTCACTCAAGCAGACACATTCACCATAGAATTCCACGATAGCAGCTTGAGTCTTGAAGAGAGGTTTACCCTATTGGCTACAACTTACCTGATCGATTTCGATTGTTTTGAGCAGAGATAATTACTCTTTCTTGAATGCAGAAATTGCATCTTTGGATACAGGCCCGAAGTTATGAGAATCCTCACTCGCAAGAGGGTCGGGATTGTCGCCTTCCACGAAATATCCTTTTTCGGTCAAAGATTTGACACGCTTTACGCATGTCACATCACTCTTGAATGGATGGGTAAATACGACCAAGTCGCCAACTGAGACGGATTGGCCGTCATAGTGTTCACAGGTGATTACATCGCCATCATTGAATGTAGGCCACATTGAGTCGCCTTTGATTTTCACTTTCAAGATGCGCGAATCCATGGAACTTCACGGCCCTTGACCGACCAGAACATGTTGTGGATAGACTCGATTGCATCCATCAATTCTTGTGCGTGGTCAGCGGAAACTTCTACTTTGCATGCGGAGCAAAGTTTTGCTGCGTTCCAGAATGTGTCGTGAAGGTCAGGGTTTGCTTCAAGATGTTGTGGCTTGAAGAAATCAGTCCATAGAACTAGCAATTCATCCTTGCACTTCTGTGCTTCTTCTTCTTTGATAGCTGCATATCTACTCATGGTGTTTAGGTAAGTTGCAGAACTGCAATCGTTACCATGGTTCTCGGCTAGTGCGATCATTTTCTTGGTCATCGACTGCACTGCTTCGCCAGCTACTCTGGCACTGGCAGGGTCGTAAACACCACATGGTCCGTCACAATGTGCTTCTGCTTCAATCATAAATTCGTCACTCATCAAATCCCTCTGATATGTTAGTCGAATCGACTATAGCATATCAACATGTGCCCAACTCCAAAAGCGGCCCAGTTATCCCTTTTGATTAAGGCAAGTTCCCAAAATGGTTATGAGGGTCGAGAAGTTGGGTCGGAACACAGGTGATTTAATGAAGGCACTACGACGTTCTTTGTTCCTACTTGCTGTCTACCTAGCAAGCACCCTAGTAATAGCAACACCGGCTGCGGCTCAGGTCTCTGTTCCTGCTGTGGATTTGCAGTGTCTATCACCGAATCCTAGCGGTGCTGTAGACGTGCCTGTTTACCCAGGTGCTACTCTGACTGGATTCGCAAACTGTAAGGTTTCAAACCCTAACTCCTATGTTGAAAGAATCCAAATCCAAGTTTCAGCCGACGGATTGGTAGTCGCTGCGCCTGGTACAATTACTCTGGCGCCAAATGGTGAGTCTGAATTCCAGACCACTGTAAGAGCAGACCAAAGAATGACAATGTCTGGTCGCAACCTAATCGTAACTGCAACAGTAGTAGAAGCAAACGGTGCACCTCCACCAAACATTGCTGAATCACAAGTTCAGATGATTATCAACATTCTACAGTTCAGCCGTTTACAGGTTGAAGCTACCGAACCTTTCCTACAATTGTCTCCTAAGACAGACCATAACTTTGAGTTCAAAGTTTACAATCAAGGAAACTGGGCTGACAAGTTCAAGGTCGGAGTGACAGATGACTCCAGAGATAAATTGGAAGAAAAAGGATTCCAGATCTCTATACCTCTAGTTTCTGTTGAAATTGAAGGTATGGCAGCACCTATGAAGGTCCGTGTCATGGTCCGTACTCCTAAGAACCAAGGTTGGACTGATGAATACCACACTTTGGAGTTCGAAGCAGTCTCTGAGTTCTCATGCAGATACGAAACAAGCGGTTGTAACTCAATGGCGCAGATGATTACCATCTACGTCCGTGGTGTATATCTTCCAGGTTTCGAACTGATTCCTTCCCTTGCAATGCTTGGTATGGCAGCAGCAGTGATTGCTAGAAGAAGCATGGAAGACGATGAAGATGACGAAGAAGCAGACTGGCGCGAAGCAGCTCCCGGTCTGTGAAATCGGCATACAAATTGTTACTGTAATTGACCCATATAGGGGTTGTATTCATAACGAAGTACATTCCGTGCACTTCATTGTAGGCACACATTGGTGATTGAGATGAGTGGACTTCTAGACAAAGCAAACAAGACTGCA
>DAGO01000106.1 GCA_002498185.1 Euryarchaeota archaeon UBA10
AGTAAATGACCCACTGCCCAAGTAACCCAGACCTCCGTAGATTCCCAGTGAGTATCTTTCTTCGAATTGACACCCAGGACCTTGGCAATATCGGCCGCCACACTTGGCTTCTCAGCAATGACAACCACTGGCATGATTTGGCCGGGGAAAACCGACGATACTTGAAGGCTCGGTTTTGCCGTCTTTCAAACAGGTACTATAGTACCTGTAAAAAATTGGGACAATATTTCATGCCAAAAATTGGCCTCGCCGAAACTCTTCATTCCACTCTTCTTCTGCTCCGGGACCGCCACATCCAATACAACCGGGATATCCAGCCTCAAGCAAATCAAGAATCTGTTCAGAAAATTCCTCCCATCCACAATCGGGAACCCAGCAAACCTCGATTGGTGGTTCAAGCCCGCCAATTTGAGCAAGGCCGATAACAGCTAATTCCCCAATGACCACTTTGGGTAAATCAATCTTTGATGGCACATGGTCTGCAACCAATTGAACGATTTCCCAAGCATCCCTCTCCAATTCTCTGGGAACTGAAAGAGTGCATCCATCCTCCCGAAGAAATCTCCGAGCGGCTTCACGCAGCGATGGCCAGCGAGGGTCATTCATGTCCACATTGCTGTCCACAACAGGGCAAGATTTGAAGATGCCCTTCACGAGGGCCACCCATGGGCCTAGGTTACTCACTACTCGTGCGCCCATTTCTTGCGCTGATGGATAGTGAGAAGGCGCATCGCCGTGCAATTCTTGGGCTTAGGATCACATCTTTCACAGTAATCGGCAGAATGTTGCTAAGAATTCTATATCGCCCTCGTAATGTGAAAACCAGTGCGTTAGGTCTTAATTTTTCAAATCCGTTAGGATTAGCAGCTGGCATGGACAAAAAAGCGGAAGCAATGATTGGTTGGGAGACTCTTGGTTTTGGATTCATTGAAGTCGGAGGCATTACCGAGCATGAACAAGATGGCAACCCGAAACCACGAATGTTTAGGTCATCAAAACATAGCGCTTTGATTAACAGAATGGGATTTAACAATCCTGGTAGTGAAAAAATGTCCAATCACCTTGCTAAATGCAAGAAACCATCCATTCCGCTTATGTTGAATGTTGGTAAATCCAAAATTACGAGCCTTGAAGATGCGCATCTGGATTATGCGAAGACAGTCGAGAGATGCGGCCCTTATGTCGATGCTTTCGTGATTAACGTTTCATCTCCTAATACTCCTAACTTGAGAGAGTTGCAAAAGGATGAGGACCTTGCTAGAATCATTGAAGCCGTAAAAGTGCACTCAGGGGACAAACCAGTCTTAGTGAAAATTGCACCTGACCTTGAGGATATTCAAATCAAGTCAATCGTCGATACGGCAAGGGGATTAGGGTGTGCGGGTATCGTGGCTACGAATACGACAACATCACGGCCAGATGATTCACCATTAATGTCTGAAACGGGAGGGTTGTCTGGCAACCCTTTGAAATCACGTTCTACCGAAGTAATTCGTTTAATTGCAGACCATACCAAAGGCGAATGGCCCATTATTGGAGTTGGTGGCATTGCTAATTCTGACGATGCCTGGGAGAAGATAACAAACGGAGCATCCTTGGTTCAAATTTATTCATCAATGGTTTTCAACGGCGCATCGGTGATTAAAGAAATTGTAAATGGCCTAGATAGAAAACTCAAGTCTAAAGGTCTAACAAGTTTGGATCAGGCAGTAGGAATTGCTAGGGGTGATTGATTGCTAACACATCGCACAAGACTGTTGCTCATCGGGGCTGTGCTCACTCTTGCGTTAGCAGCAACTTTGCTGATAAACACCCCTGAAGCCACTCGAACAGTCGATGAGGTAATGGAAGACCCAGAAAGCCTGGAAGGCCGTCAAATTGCCATTAGAGGGGAAGTTTTGGATGGTTCTATCGACAATACGACCTCAACTTTCATCCTACATGGTGAAAATGAACAGATAATCATCGATTTCGGTGATGCTTCAGTGTCTAATGGATTAGATGATAATCGAACTGTGTATGCTGAAGGCATTCTCAACGAAAAGAATGGGATATGGGTTTTTGAAGCTGACATTATCAAAACAAGCTGCCCTTCAAAATATGAAGAAGCAACAGATGAATGAACTTACGGTGGGTTCAAAATAGTCGATGGTTACGGCCGTCTGGGATAGGAGGGGAGTTTGCGTGCCCTCTTCCGCAAATCGCAAATGGCGGTCCGAATGCCAAGGGGCGGCTCAGCCGGTCCATGGGTTCCCACAGGCGGACGTCGATGTCTCGCCCCCACGTGACCCGGGTGTCATGAACCGAAACCGGAAGGAGTCGGGAACTGAATAACCGGGGGAACAGGTCAGGCCGGGAACGGAGCAGCCCTACCTGGGGCCATGGGTGCCGTGGGGTAACGGGACGGAGGAAGCTTGTGGATTTGGCTCATGGGTACGAGGGTCCACCCTTGGAGTTCCCACTGATTTCATACAAACTATTGTAAATGGGTAGTTGAATTTCCCATCGAGGCTTGACGATGGATATGATGACAATTACCTTCTGGTTTTCTTCAGTTTTCATATTTCCATTGTGGGTTATGATGTGGTTCCTTCCAAAGCATGACATCACCCACAAAATTGTCGGAGATGTCAGAATTTGTGCATTCCCATTGATTGCCTCATATGCTCTTCTCTTGTTACCCAATGCCGTAAAAGTGCTGACCGCATTGGGTTCGCAGATGCCAACTCCAGAAGTTGTAGTCGACTTATTCGCTGACGATGAGATGATTATTTTGGCCTGGCTTCACTTTTTAGTGATGGATACATTCATTGGAAGATATATCTGGATGCGAATGCTTGCTGCACAAAGACCAATCCAGGTTTCGATGCCTGTTCTTCTGTTGTGCATGATGATGGGCCCTATCGGGCTTTTGGCAGGAATACTGGCGACTTTAGATGTCGAAGACGACATCTCCGTACCATCCCGGGCCATCGAATGATGGAACACTTTCCCAATCTGAGGTTATTGTTTCCCCGTTTTCGACCATTCTAAACGCAAATTCATGAGTAGTAACGGCTTTGATTTCGATTTCGAAATCGATTTCATCTTTCGAGACAAATGAGACTTGTGCTTCAATTAATCCATCCTTAATCATAGGCTGGCACTCCAGTAAAAATTCGTCATGAACTTCGCATCTGTAAAGCACTTCATCTAGCCATTTCACAACTAAGATCTCAATGTCACCTTCATGAGAGACTTCCCACCTTGCAGTTTTTCTCGTAATTGAATTCAAGTCTTGATTTCCAGCCAGCAAAATCGACTGCATTCCAACAGTCATCTCCTTTAGCAAATCGTTTGCATTTTTGCCAAACGCACGAATGCCAATGTCGGCGGTAGTGGGTCTGACCCAGTAACTCAAGATTTCACCTCTGGGAAATTTGCAAACTCCAAGCAACTTCGCCCAAACGGTTTGCCAAATCATCACTATTCAGTGTGAAGTTTTGTGTACCACTCATGATACATTCACAAGCAGCATTTGCTAAGTGAGCAATGTCTGCGACTTCAAGTCCAAGATTTACTCCTGCAGCCACAGCTACTGCTGCGGCATCGATTATTCCAATGGCCCCACGAGGCTCGGCTAGGGTGCATGGGGAGGAAATAACTTGTTCATCACTTGTATAAATGGTGACTCCGTTTTCTCCTTGTAGAACAACTAGATTGTTCCATTCGTTCTCTTTGATAAGCAGTTTTGCTGCTTCAGACGAATCATTGCAGGCTAATCTCTTTGCCATCAAATCAAGACCTCTTGTTTGGAAAATCACCCAATCAGCGCCGGCTGTTCGATGTAATCCTGTGAGTTTTGGGTCGCAAATAACTGGAACTCCCGCTACCTTTGCTGCATTGATTAATCTCGCTGCACCTTCGTCGGTAACGACTCCCTGGCCGTAATCTGAAATAACAAGAACATCGGCAGTTGAAATTCTCGAAACCGCTTGGTCGATGATGGATGAATGGGCCTCTGAGTCGATAGGAGTATCATCTTCGATGTCCCATCGCAATAGTAATTGTTGACTCGAAATCAAGTATTCCCTGCCAGCAATCATTCTAGTTTTTACTGTAGTTACTCTGTCTTCAATGATAGCAATTCCATCGCATTCAACCTTCTCCTCCTCGAGGGCTTCGAGTATGTTGCCTCCTGCTTGGTCGTCACCAATTACTCCGAATAGAATAGCGTCTAATCCAATGTTCTCTAATCCTCTAGCAACGTGTGCTGCAGCTCCAACGTCTTCGTAGCGTTCGGTTTCCTTCAGAACAGGAACAGGGGCGCGGGAATTCAAATTGTTAGCATATCCGTGGATATACCTGTCAAGCATTATGTCACCTACCAGAACTACATCTCCAGACATATTCTTGATTTGAGTTTGCAAGTTGACCAATCTGTCATGAATTTCATGTTCGACATCACTCATTCCCATAGTTTCACCTCATGCTTCTTCGTTACGGTCATCCCTATCTAGCAATTCAGCCAATAAACTAGCATGACGTGAATCTGAAATCCCTAGATTTTTCCTAAGCGTATTCAACATTGCAGCCTCATCGGATGTGATCATACCATCCTCAAGAGCTGTGATGAGAGTTTCTCGGTAGGTTGTAGTTGCCTCGTCTAAAATTGGGTCAGCTTTTGCTTCTTCCAAAAGACGTTCGTGCGTCTCCATGTCGATTCCAAATGCTTGTCGCATTGTTGCAAGTAAGGCGATTTCATCCTCAACAATTTCACCATCAATCAAAGCCTGTCTAAGCATGTCACGGTATACGTCTTCTGGTGGAGGAGCGTTTTGTGCTCGTCTTGCTTCATCAGATAATCTTCCAACTCTTTCAGGATGCATTCCAAGGAAGGTCACGACCTCCGTAATCAGTTGTTGTTCATCTTTTGTTATCTTGCCATCTTCCCAGGCTCTGGCAAACATTCGCTTGACGAGATTTTCTCCGGCCTGAGCGTCTAGTGATGCAGTTCCTTCTGGATTCGAAACAGGTGAAATCACTCGATTTTCATGGAATACTAGACCTTCGTCCAGATATGAAAGCAGGTCTAGGGTCATCTGACCTCCTTTCCTCAGACTACTAAGTGCGACTTTTTCTCCATTTTTGAAAACTAATTGTGCGAGAATCCTATCCCGTAATTCACCTGCACGAGATTTGCCATTTGCAGTTAATCCATACACTCGTCGACGCTGTTTAGCACCAGGGACATGTCGCTGTCCAGTAGTTAACTCATCGTTCTTCTCTAATCTCTTTAGAGTCCTAGGAACATGCTTCCTTTGAACATGAACTGCTGCCGAGATTCCGGCTTGTGTAACCGCAAAGGGTGCTTCCCATTGGCCTTCAGGTAAGGGATTGTCGAATAGGTGAAGAAGAGTTCGCTCTTCTGTAGTCATCGTTCCGAGGTAACCGTCGACCATACTCCTCCCTGATGGACCTACTAAGGGGGAGGCACATAAGACTGGTCACTATGCGCCTAATATGGCAGAGGGTAGGAAGTCCAAACCGAGGTCTAGACCAACTAGGCCGATTGGATTGTCTGAAGAGGGTGCTCCTTCTAAGCCAAACCTACCTCCTGTTAAACATGAATTTGGTTGGTTTATTCCTGAACCTCTCTCCAATAGGCTACATCAGAAATCAGCTTTGGGTAAGCCGATTGAAGGCGGAATTGTTCTGACTGAGGAAGAAGTGATGTTCTGCCATTGGCATCGTCATGTTCCGCTTGAACAAAGTTGGGTCGATGACAGACTTATCGAGAATGCTAATTTTGTCTACAAATCTGTTGCATATGATGTTGTTAGAAGTGCAGGTGAAAAGGTAGTTCCAATCGACGGACGATGGCTCAGATGGTCTCGTGAATCACATCCTAGCAAAGGTGATGCCGAGGCAGAAGTTAGATGGTCAACAGTAAAGGAAGATTTTGATATTGATGAACTTCTAAATTGGACTAAGTCGTTATCTGAAAAAGATTTGAAAGCAGAAATCGCAATAGTGGATGATGAAATGGATGTTACTATGTATCGGCTTTCTATTATTGAGCCCGAAGGTAAACTAAGTCCTGCGACTAGAGACAAACACCCTCAACTTGGTATTGAACATCTTTCTCGTCAATTCTTGCGGCAAGATGAACTCGATTGGATTAATGGAGTAGAAAATCCAGTTACTGATCTGTTCAGCGAATTAAACTCACGTGGATTGTTAATGCGACCCGGGTTCAAATACGGTTGTCGTTGGAGAGTTTATTCGACTCCGGTGGAAGAAGACCACGCACCTTGGTTATTGCAAATGGAGGAAGATGCTCCTTCAAACTGGGAGGGAGTATGCCTTTCAGTACGTCTCGCCGAAGGGGTCAACAAAGGTTGGGTCATCGCCATAAAGCGAGGTGTTTGGAACTTCCTCGTCATCAGTCGACACCTTCCCGGAAGGTGACTTGATTCCCAATGCAACCCAAAGTGCAGATAATGCTAGTGCAATTGGTATTAGCTTTGCCGGACTTGTCCATTCCTCAATAGTTGATTCTTCTTCACCACCAGCTACTAATTCAACATTGATGTGGTAATTGTGGCCAGAATCTGAGGCCAGAATAATTTCTCCTCTGACAATCATCCCATTCAATAATAATCCTGAGGGATTGACATCTAGAATAATCACAGAGCCTTCTGATAACTCCTGGTCGACTTCTGTTTCAGCCACTCGTGACAGAGGCCCGTCAATACCAACTAGCCACATTTGGGACCCATTGCCTAAAAATTCTACAGGAATTTCTATTGTTGATGATTCCACTGTTGGAATGCTACCCCTAAATGTTGATTCAATGGGAATATTACCGAGAATTTCGAATTCGTGTCGGATATCAAAATCTGTACCTTGTGCGCATGAAATTGTGCCAGTAATCAATCCAATAACGCCTTGGACACCTCTTGAAGAAAATTTAATCTGATTTTCTTCAAAATAAATATACCTTCCATCGCTACTGGTTAGATTGTATTCTATTCCATCACAAGTTCCTGATATCGGAATATTGTCATCTGGAGTAAGTACTGAACCGAAGTCGGGAAGTTCTATGTCTGTAATGTGGCCACAATCAGGGGAAGAAAATTCGACACTGTAAGTTCCATTATCTACTGAGACATCAGCCCTCCAATCGACAAGGATACCATCTCGGTTTCGGATAGTAATGCCCTGTGAACCAAATGTTTCCCCGTCTCCGAACACATCACTTTCCTCACCGTCATTGGATCCAGCCACCATGTTTTGTTCCCCATCTGCTTCGATAACTTTCAACCATGCTCGTTCAGGGTGAGAATTTACTAGATTGTCTTCTATTTCTCCTGCTCTGAGGTCTTGTTGTAGGACGAGTAATCCATTCCCGGGCAGATTCGAGTCGTAGCCATGATTGCTCCTATATTCTATCCAGATGAATTCTTCATCGCCAATAGGAATCTTTAGTGAATCACCACCTTGTGAATGTCCTTCAAAAGTATAAACAGGCCCGCTGCAATCACTGCCCGGCATCCATTCAAGCTGGATGTCTTGATGTCGCTTTCCACCAATCAATTCGATGCTTGGGCTTGAAGGAAGAGCAGGCCATGCACCATTTCCGTTCCAGTTGCCGCTGGCCATAATATCCCATTTGCCAATACCTTTCCAATTTTGGTTCACGGTATCATCGTGTACCGCATAAAGGTCTGCCGCACCTAATTGGTGATACATCTCATGCATTATTGTCCCGAAATTGTTCGATGAGTGCTGACTCGATATTGTGTAGTGTGAAATTTTCAAGTCTCCGGGAAGTTTTACAACTTCTTCGATTGATGAAAAGTGCGACCAGATTCGCGAACTAGAGCCACCTCCATCCTCTTGTGGTTTAACGCAGTGCAAAATCAGAAAACGGTCTACCCAGCCATCGTCATTCAAGTCGTACTTTGACCAATCCGACACTTCATCTTTAATCTCTAGAACAATCTCCTGAGCTAATGTATGTGGGTTCACTCCCTTTCTACCCACATCATTCTCCCCATCTACGTCATGCCCGTAATCAGCCATCCCGAAATCCGTGGTCACAATTCGATTGTGGTAATCGATTTGTAACGTTGAGGAAGGGCCGAATCCTTGGTTTAGATGGTCTCTAGCACTTTGGTCAATTAAATTGGATGCCCTCTGTTGGTCGCAATTTGAATTCTCACTTTGGTCGGGGAAGTCAATCAGCACTACCAGCCATGATTCCTCATTTGTGATTCCCACGAGTGGTCCCTCTTCTTCAGATTGAATAGTAATTGCATGCTCTTCGACCCAGTCATTTAGCGCTTCACCGTTGGCAAATGCAACCACAGATAGTAGCGATAATATCACTACGATGGGCCATCCGATTACGGGTCGCATTGAAATTAATGTGAGTGTTATGCCCTTTGAATCAATTGCTACAATACTTCATCGTGATGCCCAAATTCTCAATTTTTTGAATTAGCGACTTTGATGGATTAGTAATCCATGCTTCATCAGATTGTAGATTCATTCCGAACGGAATCTCATTGCCAAACAATATCGTCGATATACCAGAATCTTCTAGCAATTCTAAGCATTTCTTTACTACGCTTTCTTCACTCCATGGTTCAGTTTGACTTGCCATTGCTAATTTGCAATCGATATCATTACTGTCAGTTCTAGCTACACTAATCCTTGCTAGATTCAACGAATCAGCATCACAGCCTAAGAATCTCAATGAGTCTATGTAATCAACAGGCATTGATTCGACAACACATCCTGAAAATACAACTTTAGTTGCATTGAATCTTTTTACTACATCTAACAAGTTGTCTTGTTGTTCACTATCTCTGCATACAGAGGTAAATTCTACCATACCCATGCCCTTCAATGGTCTGATTTTTGGAGAAGTTCCACAACATCGGCAATCCACATACAATACTCTGTGAACACGTCCTTCAAAATCGAGCAATTCTTGCATGCCATGGCCAATTGGCATCGAAGCTCGAAATGACTTCCATCCTATCAATTCAACAATTCCTGATGCGAGGATGGTTAGCGTGAACAGTAGTCCAGGTAGATTAGCCGGAATAACTAGCCATAACAACATCAGCATTATTCCGTGTATACGTAACCGCCACCATCCGGCATTTCCTGACCATAGTAATTTTGACATTCCCGCTATTGTAACAACACTCATCGCGGCTAAAACCAGTATCATAGCCCATGCGATCGAAATTGAAATCCGTAACATTTCTGCAGCATCATATCTTCCAATCAATCCTGTATCATCGTTAAATGAATGACCATATGAATACAACCATGGTAAAAATTCCGCCATTATGAAAACAAGTGAACCAAATGCAAGAACCCACATCATGAACATCCAAATTACAAATGCTCTTCTTTCACTGGGAAGGAGGCCGGGTTTTGCGAAGGAATATGCCTGATGTATGGCGAATGGCATTGCGGTTAACAACCCTATAACTGCAGCACTAAACCAACGTGTTCCTGCCCATTCATCTGGTGAGAAGATATTGACACAGGATTCTTCACACGGATCTAATCTTCCTAGAACATAGTTCAATATTTCATCAATCGAAAACGACCAGACTCCAGTGAGTATAATTATCAAAATTATGACTGACGTTAATCGCTTCGACAATTCATCAAGATGTGATTGAACACTATTCCTGTCATCACTCGACAGGTGTAAGTCATTCATATTATCAGACCAAGTCCATATCTTGCTTTTCAGCGCGTGCTTGGACTACGGTACGGTAAACTCCGAATATTCCCCATAGAAGACACATTCCGATTACCAATGTGTAGCCCCACGGTAGAGCAGTATCGATAGCCCAACCGAATCCGATTGCTAAGCCAAGAGTTAGAACACCTCTGCGTATGCCTTGTGGGATTGCTAAACTCATATCGAGATGAGGTGGTCCACCCGCAAATCTTCTTTCGTAAAACTCGCCTTGAATTACCGCCGCTACGATTAGTATTGAAAGGGTAGTCCAGAAGTAGAGGTTACCTTGTTCGAGATATCCACTTGCGACTTCGGCTTGTCTTTCAGCTTCAATTTCTTCAGCGGATTTTTGTCCGAACAGTGAGTCATAATCTCCGACGCTAATAGTTCGCAAACTCGCATCTACATCGGCTGTTGCTGTTCCTGGAGCACTTACTGTGAAGGTAAGAATCGTCCAATGGTCTCCAGCATCTGGTGCTCCACTCTCATCGACAATGTTTCCTGCTAGTGAGAAGTGAACATCCCCAACATCTACTTCTGGTGCTGTCCAAGTTATTGCCCAGTCATTCCCAACACTGTCATGGGATAGAGCCCCTCCTGAGTCCTTGACATACTTTGAGCCATCTCCGGGGGTGAAGTTGCCGTCTGCGTAGTCCCAAATCATGTATCCGCCCACTGCATATGTTGCATGTGCTAGGCTGATTGTGAGGTTGTATGTTGCTCCGGTTTCGTATACTCTAGGAACTCCACTGATTGATAGAATGACCTCGTTGGATGGAGAACCTCCTGCTCCGTGGCAAGAACATCCTTCCTCTGGAATGATGCGATCGTTATGCAACCAAGGTGGCCCCTGAGAGTTACCGAAGGCTGGAGCAGCCAGCATTAGAGCCAAAGTTGCAACCAGCAGGACAGAGAACCTACGGGACATTATCTAGGGCCACCTGTGGTTCCCTATTGAACATTGTCACATCCTGCCGCCCCTTTAGGGGCGGATTTAGAATCACAAATCCTTGATTGCGTTGTTCAGGTCAGTCATCATTGCCTTACCATCGCCGAATAGCATCATTGTCTTATCTTCATAGAATAAGTCGTTGTCAACTCCTGCGTATCCAACACTCAGGCTTCTCTTGATGATTACAACAGTTCTTGCTTGGTCAACATCGATAATTGGCATACCTGCTAGTGGTCCTTCACCTGTTCTAGCAGCTGGGTTGCATGTATCATTAGCACCGATTACAATCGCCATGTCACATTCTGGGAATTCAGGGTTGATGTCATCCATCTCAATCAACTGCTCGTATGGAACATTTGCTTCTGC
>DAGO01000112.1:0-166 GCA_002498185.1 Euryarchaeota archaeon UBA10
TGCTGAAGTCAGAAGAGGAGATGCTACTCGATTCGAGTTACCAGACGATGTTGCAGCGGTTGTAGTTGACCCTCCATATGGCAGGAATTCACCCACCGATGAAAAATTGATTGAAGATATGCTTGCCAATATTCACTCCCAGAATAGTGAATGCAAACTTGTAGTG
>DAGO01000112.1:263-3130 GCA_002498185.1 Euryarchaeota archaeon UBA10
TTCGACCCTGTTATGGTTGATGGTAGCCAACAAAATATCGATTGGGCAAAAGTCGATGCTGAAGTCAGAAGAGGAGATGCAACCAGATTTGAATTGCCAAAAGACATGGCAGCAGTTGTTGTGGACCCTCCTTATGGAAGAAACTCACCTAGTGATGAAAAACTGATTGTCGATACGCTTGCAAACATTCGCTCTCAAAATAGTGAATGCAAACTTGTAGTGATTTTGCCTGTTGAAGCCGGTGGCGATGATTTAGATGAGGAAATCACAACCAATATCAAATTGCCTGGCTATGAAATCAAAACCGCATTTGGAATACCTGTTCACAAATCACTAGGAAGAGTGATGATTATTGCTGAAGCTTCGACTCAAGATTGAGTAATCTGTGTCCATCATCCTCGCTTGGCGCATCGAATTCACTGGTGTACGGACATAGCTCATCGAGAATTGCTAGATCTTTTTCGTCCAAAATCACAGGATAGGTACGGCAACCTAGCGGTCTGCTATCATAGACTGAACAAATACCTGGAGCGGTCGGTAAATCTGAACTTGTAGCTAAGAATACACACGCCTTGGTTTGCTGATTGTTTAGCAGGCGTCTAATTCCTGATTCATCCTTAGAGCAAAATTGGTCTTCTGCAAGGCCCGTCCTTCTGGATAGGCGGCTTGCCTCGGCCGCTGTGATTGGCATTATTGTCTCTCTACAACACATACTGCAACCCTTGCTTACGCATGGAGAGTTGCCAACCATATTCATCCTAAATCATCAAAGCACTTCAATAGCGCGAGGGTGTGATTCAAGAAGGGGCGGCTTTTCGGCGGTTTAGGGCAATTAGGGTAGTCTGGATATCCTTCCGGCCTTCGGAGCCGGAGACGTGGGTTCGAATCCTGCATTGCCCGCCATCTTCCCGATATTGAGCCGTGAGACTCAAGAGCCTGCACCCGTTGCGTGATTTATGGGCTGCAACCTACGTGACTTGGCTAGTGCTGAAGACACAACTATGGATGCGATGAAAGGTAAGAAGGTTGGAATCGATAGTTTCCTACTTGCATTCCAATTCCTAACTACTATTCGCGACCGCTCACCTACTGGAGATGGAGGACCGCTGCGAGCTGATAATGGCAAAGTTGTTGCACACTTGATGGGATTCCTATCTCGAGCATCACTACTACTCTCAAAGGGCGTGAAACCCGTATTCATTTTTGATGGAAAGCATCCTGATTTGAAGAAAGACGAGATGGATGCAAGAAGGGCGAAAAGGGAACAGGCGGAGGCTGATTGGAAGGCAGCACTTGAGGCAGGAGATTTCCCGACCGCGCAGAAACTAGCACAGCGCTGTGTCAAGTACACCCCAGAAATGGTTGAGGAATCTATTGAGATGCTATCCTTGATGGGAATACCTGCATTCAGAGCGGAAGCTGAAGGCGAAGCGCAAGCGGCAGTCATGGCTGCAAATGGGCAACTTGATGCTGTAGCAACCCAAGATTGGGATGCCTTGCTATACGGCGCTCCAGTAGTCATTCGCAACTTCACATCGGATGGAAGTAAGCGAATGGGAAGAATTGTGCGAGCACAAAGAATAGAGTTGGACCAAATCCTTGCAGACAATGAATTGAGCAGAGACCAGCTTATCGATCTGGCAATAATGATTGGAACTGATTTCCATCCAGGAATCAAAGGCATTGGTCCGAAAACAGGACTGAAGTTGATTAAAGAACACAACAGTATCGAAGCTGTTTGCGAGGCAAAGAACAAGGAAGTGCCAGAGAGATTGGACGAAATTAGAGAGATTTTCAGGAACCATCCAGTTGTAGAAGTCGATGATGAGAGTCTTACTCAAGGCACTGTAGATGTTGAAGGATTGAAGAAATTCTTAGTTGAGGACAGGCAGTTTTCACAGAAAAGATTCGACAATGCAATGGATTTGCTTGAGAATGCTGGATTGGTTAGAACCGGTGGCCAGACTTCGCTATTCTCTTTCTGAGATGAATCGGAGTGGGCTTGCCAGTACGGATTGTCCATTCCATTCTGTTACCACTCCTCTAGCAACGCTTTGGGCATCTGCTAATGCCTCACTGATTTTGTTGATTGGAGAGGTTGGTATTCCATCAAGCATCTCGCAAACTTGAGATTTAGTCATTCCAATCACCTTTGATTGAACCATATCCACTACTTCTTTCCGAGAGTTGACTCGTAATTCATTGGTTGGCCAAACGTTTTCGAAATCCAAAAACTGAGACAATTTTTCGAATTGAGAATCTGAGCCTACTGCGATTACTACCCATCCATCACTGGTTTGGAATGCCTGGTATGGAACGAGATTTGGATGGCCTGAACCTAACAAGCCTGGGTCACTTCCACTCGTGATTTGATTTTGCCCTTGATTGGCAAGAGAGGCTATTGCACAATCCCATAATGAGATGTCTAGGTGTGAGTTGATGCCCGTTCTTTCCCGCTTGAATAATGCTGCCATTATTGCATTGCCTGCGTACAATCCAGTGATGATATCAATCCATGCAACGCCGACTTTGACCGGCCCCGCACCCTCTTCACCAGTGATGCTCATTATGCCGCTCATCGCCTGTAGAGCCAAATCATAACCGGGCTCCTGGGACCTTGGGCCGTTCTGTCCAAAACCGGTTATTGAGCACAGGATTACATCTTTTGGAATTGGGCCGATTAATCTCTCAAGTTGTCCTGGGCGGAAGTTTTCGATAACAACATCTGATTGTGAAATCAAATCCTGTATTGCTTGTTTGTCTTCCTTTAGATTGTGGAAAATTATCTCTTTGCCTCGGTTGCATGAGAGGTGATAGGCGGCAGTTCCGTCTTCCAAAAACGGTGGCCCCCAGCCTCGTGTATCATC
>DAGO01000010.1 GCA_002498185.1 Euryarchaeota archaeon UBA10
GACTTCTACGGTCATCACGACCTCGGTTATTGTCCCTAGGGCGGTTGTTTTCCCTTGGTTTCCTAGTGCGGATAGTGATTTCAAGACCGACCATCTTGTTGGCGTTAGCTTGCCTATCTAGATGGGCGATATGTACTAGAGAATTGTTTAGATTCCCGATGACGCCATCTACTTTGCCGATGTAGTTCTCATCGGAATCTACCATTACTGAACCAAGAGCAGGACATGCACCACTGTAACTTACGAGTAGTCCGCCTTCATGGCTGACTTTCTCCACACGTCCAATGAACATCGCAAGGCCTCAAAAATTGGATTTGATTCAATCCTTACGAAGTAAGAGAGCAGCACCAAGCATGGCAACAATTGTCGCAAACATTCCCAAGTTAGGGAGGCCTGACTCTTCTTCCGAGGTGTCGTCTACAATATCGGTGCCTGAATTGTCTGATGCATACGGGTCTGGAATACTGATACTCTCAGTCGAAATAGCGCCAACTGAATCAGTTACACTCAATTCGACATCATATTGAGTGGTCAGGCCTTGTGCCACACACTTGGCTATTGAAAGACTAACGATCCAAGTATCGCCGTTCTGGGTGAAACTGTTTGTTGTTTCTCCACACATAGTTGCAGACAAACTGACTGCCCCCCCATCTGGGTCAATTGCGGTTCCGGATAAACTGAATGAATATCCATCTGATGACCACGTGGCGTATGTGCCTTCGATTTGGTCCATATTAACCATGATTACAGGTGGTGTGTTTTTCTTTTCACAACATCCGTAAATATCCAATTCAGCGTGCCAATCAAGCATTCCAGGAGACGTTGCAACGATGTATATGTTGAACTCACCTGGCGAGATACCAGATAGACTTACAGAACCAGTAGCAGAGGTAGAACCTAGGTTTATCGAAGTTGCAACGCCGTTAGCTCCTCCTTGAATAGCATTAATTGATAATGCAATATTTTGAACCATTAATGTGTTAGTTGCTTCAATATCAACCGAATCTGTGTATGGGCCGTTAGATGTGGTGTCAAAGGCTGCAGGTTGGCCGAATCTCCATGTGTGGCTAGCATTACTTGTTGCACCATATGGGTCAACTAAGTGACATATTGCGTCAGATGTCATTGTATTTCCAGTAGTTACTAACAATTCACCATCGGAGTTCATTCTGCTTGACCAACCGCCTCCATCGAATTCACAATCTAGTCCCCAGGCATCATTGTCAAAAGCCCAATCAGCCATAGTTTCACCAGTTATTGCAACTACCTCATTTCCGATTCCTTCTCCTCTGAGAATCGGTATTATTGTGTCATCTGCAGGTTCGTTAGATGTCCACACTGGGAAATCATTTGTTTCAGGAGGTGATGTAGTCATGTCGAAGAATACATTTCGAATCATTGGCCAGTCTGACTTTTCATAACCAATTGTCATTTTTACTCTAACGCTGCCGTCTGGCAGGAATATTTCTTCGATTGAGCCTGCGTTTAGGTTTTCTACAACGTTGACGGTTCCATCAGAAGATGTTGTCTCATCTTGAATAGTCCAGTTAGCCATTCGCATTCCATCGACATAAGGGAATGTGAAAACCATAGTTGCACTGGTGACATTGGTTGCATTCATTGCAACAGTGAAATCACTTTGACCAGAGTTAGGCAACTTGTTGAATCTTGAGTTATGTGTTTCTCCATCCTTTACGAACATGGAAATTTCTAGGTTATTGGTTGCAGAAGTTGGAACCTCTTGGCAGTCTGTACTAGCAAACGCATATCTTCCTGCACAGGACCTCTCTTCAGGGTGTCCTTCAGGAATTAGGTCGACTTCTTCTAGACCGATTCCTTCTTCCACGAATTCAACATCATTCCAGTCAACTCCTCCACGGTGAGGGATCCCTTCACGGATACCGATTCTTGTGTACATATCAGCAATGCACTTAGCACCGATTTCTCTAACAGCATCTCTTTCGTCTGTTGAGATCCATGAGTTGTTTCCACCTGGGAATCCTTCAAACAATCCATCGAGATTTTCTCTAACGGTGGATGCTCTGCTTTCGTTAACCCAAGAATTGGCATACAAATCGGATGATTGCCAATCGTCTAAAATTTGGAACATGAATACAGCATTGTCGTACTCGAACAGATCCTCAAACGTGTATCCAGAGCAGTCAACATCGTCCATTTGTCTTCCAGAATCTTCAGCCATAGTAGTGCCGGTCATTGACATAGTTGCCATCAAAATGGCAAGCAAAAGCGCAGTTAACCTTCCCTTCATGCTTTGCCCGTAGGGCAGATTACTCTTAGTGTGTTCCTATGATTGTTAAGGATGAATGCGTTCTAAGCGCCTAGTCAACAGATAGGCGGGAACAATACTCCATACAATCGCTGCAATACTAATATTCCAAGGAGACATGCCTCTGTCTACATCATCTAGAGGCATTTCTAGAATGTGATGATAAAGGCCATTCGGCGATAGTAAATCCATAAATGCGTCAATTTTCACGTAATCTGCAGAACTCAAATCTTCTACTCCAACCCCAGAAAGTCCTGCTACCACGGTTGTCAAAACCAACCAAAGTAGGGTGAATATCATCCACAGGCCCAATCCAATAGCAATTGAAGAACCCAAATCCTTGGCCCATGATGAAGCAAGCAACTGAATTGAAGTGTACCACAATAAAATGAGTGCAGTTCCCAGTGTATGGATGAATAGTTCTTCTAGGCTGGGCAAGTCATCAATTCTGTACCAGATTATTAGGACACTCAACAAGTTAAGTATCATTACCGGCAAGAAGATTGCAGCCCAATGTCCGAACAAGAGAGCTCTTGCGTACATTGAACGGTTAATCGGCTGAGAAAGTTTTACTTCCAAGACTCCAGACAATCTGTCTCTGCTAACTCCATCAAATGAAATTAGGACTGCGCCCATTGTGGCTGAAAATACGATGAAAGCAGTTGCTACAAACATCACGTCATATGCAGAGTTGATTACAATACTTGCAGGAAGATTGACCTTTGGGTCACTGAGTCCCCAACTAGAAAACAGAATGAACATTGTAAGCAAGGGCCAAATTACCATCATTCGTCCAGCGCCTAGACGCTCTTTCATGATGTGCCAACCAAGTCCTAAAGCACTCATTCTTCCTCACCTCCTAAAGTTCTGAATGGCAGCATGTCATCATTGGATAACTGCAAACTTACCTCTTCAGGAGAGATTCCCGTTGCTGAGCATATCATTTCTACAATTCCAGATTCTCCATCTAGTCCCAACTCTTTGCGTATGCTATCGAGGGTCCCTTCAATGAGCATCTGGCCGTGATGTAATAACGCAATTCTATCCACTAATGCTTCCAAATCTGCGACTTGGTGGGACGAAATAATGACTGCAACTCCCTTTTCTGCAAGGCTTCTAAGGAGATTGCAGAACGCTCGTTGTGCGAGAGGATCCAATCCGTTTAGGGGTTCATCCATGACCAGGATTTTCGGATT
>DAGO01000120.1:0-3779 GCA_002498185.1 Euryarchaeota archaeon UBA10
GATTGATTAGTTGTCATTACTATGGGAAAAAGCGTTGATTGTGGTTTTTGATATTGCAACAAATGCAAACAAAATTGCAGCAAATAGGGCGATCGCAGATCCGCTACCTGCTCCCATTTCCGATGAAATATACAGGCCGCCTAGTAATGAAGTAATTCCAAAGAATTGGGTCCACAATATGCATGAACGGAAACTATTCCCAACTAGCTGTGCCGTAGCTGCAGGAGTAACTAAAAGCGCAGTAACCAGAAGTGCCCCCACCACTTTGACCATAGTCACTACAGCCCCTGCAGTAATTATACTGAAAAGAAGACCAATTCCTTTGACTGGTAGGCCCTGTACCTTTGCAGCCAGTGGGTCAACAACGCAGGCAAGTAGGCTAGGTCCAATGAAGGCCATGAATATCAATGCGGAAATACAGACTGTAGCAATCCAATTTAGATTATCCTTGTCAATAAGAAGCTGACTTCCAAACAGGTAACTGTGGATGTCTGCAGTTACACCGCCTCCCCAGACTGTCAAGGAAATTAGTCCAATAGATAGCACTCCGGTCAGGAATATAGCGATGGAAGCATCTCCCGTGAGGATATTTCTTGTTTGTAATTCGTGAATGAGAATAGCAGCAATTACGCTGAATAATAATGCATACCAAAGTGGATTTGTGGCCCCCAATACAATAGCAACAGCAACTCCACCGAAGGATACGTGTGCAAGACCATCACCGATTAATGAGAGGTTTTGGATGATAAGAAATACTCCGAGAACCCCAGCAACAATTGTTACCATTATCGAGGCGATTAACGACCTTTGCATCATCTCCATATTGAAGAATCTGGGAAAGGTGTCTCCTGGCATAATAGGAGCCATTACCTCCAAAAGAGGCGCAACTAATTCTAGAATTTCTAATCCTATTCCTTGCAAAATTACTCCTCCTCGTAATTTCCATGCTCGTGAACATGCTGAATTCCTCTCAGATTGGCGAGTTCATTTAGATCTGGGAAATCTTCCGAACTACCATCAAACCGAATTCCTTGTTCAAGGAAAATCATTCTGTGGGCAGTTTGACGAATAGCTGCTAAATCATGAGAAACCATGAGGATGGTTTTTCCTTCATGGTGGCATAGATTGTCTAATAATTTCAATAATGAATTTCTTGCATCTCTATCAATTCCCACCAATGGCTCATCAAGAAGGATGAAATCTGCATTTGATGCCAGTGCCCTAGCAATAACAGCCCGCTGCCTTTGGCCCCCTGATAATTTTGATACGTCAGTTTTTTTGAAGTCCTCCATGCCAACCATTCGAATTGCATTTTCTACGGCTGAATATTGCTCTTTTCTCGATCGGAAAAACATGTTTTTGGCATTTACAGTTCCTAGTTTGACAAGTTCTTCTACTGTTATACGAATTTCTTTCTTCAGATTAGCAGCGGCTTGTGAAACCCATCCTATCTTTCCAATTTGGTTCCTAGACATAGGAGGTGAACCATAAATCCTAACAGATCCTTTCTGGGCTTTTAGAATACCTAGAATCGAAAGCATCAGAGTGGATTTTCCACTGCCATTTGGTCCTACTAATCCAACAAATTCGCCAGTCTTAATCTCGAGGTCAATATCTTTCAGTACCAATTTTCCTGAGCGCGTAACGGACAAATTCTTGACTTCCAATACAGTTTCTCCTTCCAGTGAGGAGGATGTGTCAACTGTAATCTGGATTTGTTCCATTCGAACACCGCTGATACCTAGGACGCGGCCAAGAATTGGTTCTAAGCCTTGCGCGCTCTGATGAACTCTAAAACTAGATATCCCGCAGAAACGAAGATTGCAAGCCCTACCACTACAATCGGTATTAGGTCAACAGTGTGCATTGTATCACTCCTAATCTCGATTTTAGTATCAAGCAGAACAGGTCATACCAGCTTCTAGGCTTTCGAAGTTCTTGTTCATCATGGACAGGTAATCATCAGAGGAATCTGATGGTGCCATTTCCATAGTGTATAGAATCTGTATACTCACACCGGTCTGGTCAACTATACTTTGGACAGAGGACTGGTCGGTGTACTCTTCAACGAACAGAACAGTAATTCCATTCTCTTCGATGTGATCTACAACCTTGACAACGTCTTCAGCAGATGGTTCACCTTCAGGGTCCAAGCCGTGAACTGTTACGAACTCGATATCATACCTGTAAGCCAGGTAAGAGTAAGCGTTGTGATTTGCCGCAACAGTTCTGTCACTGCAATTAGAAGTCAGAGTCTTGTACTTGTCATCTAATGCTGCTAACTCAGCCTTGAATGCGTTAGCGTTCTCGGTGAACACATCTTCTCCATCAGGGAAGGCCTCGATTAGTTTCGCTAGTACAATATCTGCTTGAGCCGCCATTGCAACAGGGTCTAACCAGCTGTGTGGGTCGTAAGCCAACTCTTCGTCAGCGTGGTCATCGTGGTCGTCTTCGTCAGCGTGGTCATCATGGTCGTCTTCGTCCCCGTGGTCATCGTGGTCGTCGTGACCAGCATGGTCATCGTGATCGTCATGGCTACCGTGGTCGTGACCTTCATGCCCACCAGCCATTAGAACGTGTAGTTCAACACCTGCTGGTAGAGCAATTCCGTATTCGCCTTCTTCTTCAATGTGTAGTCCAATGAAAGCAACACCCTCTTCGTGCTCTTCTTGCATCATCATTTCCATCATTGCGTGAACTTCAGATTCATCTAGAGAGCCATCTTCGTTAGTATCAAACATGGCGAACATCATTTCAGCCATTGCTGTCATGTTCATGTCATCATCATGGTCGTCATCGCCACCAGGTCCGCTGTTAGCAGCTGTCCACATTAGGCCAGCAGCGTCACAGTCTTCTTCAGTAGTAATTGAAGAATTAACAGTGTGAGTGCTCATGTCGTAGCATACCATCTCATCTTCGTCGTGGTCATGGTCATCGTGGTCGTCATGGCCAGCTTCGTCCATTCCCATCATCATTTCCATCATCTCTGTGAATTCTTCAACAGATAGAACACCGTCTTCATCTTCGTCGAAGATGCTCATGTAGATATCAATCATTAGGTCCATTTCCATGTCGCCTTCCATGTTGTTCATGGTATCAGCAAGTGTCTCCAGTTCGGTCATGTCTAGAAGACTGTCTCCGTCTGCATCTGCTTCATTGAAGTAGTGACTGAAGACCGCTTCTTCGAATTCATGCTCGAAGTCATGGTCGTCATGCTCATCGTGGTCATCATCATGGTCCTCGTCCTCTCCAGGATGTGGAATCATTGAGTCATCTGTTGAATTAGGTGCCCAAGCTAGGTAATTTGCATCCACGTGAATCATCACATCATCTGCTCCTAGTGTGGATGTTTCCCAAGAATCACTTGATTGGTTCCAAGTGTGTAATTCCCACCACCAGGAGTAATCTGTAGGTGCTTCAAATCCGTTAATGCCGGATATGTAATTACCCCAAGTCGAGTAACTAGAGTTCAGAGAAACGTTGTTTTCGTTAAGTGCCATTGAGGTAAGGTCCCATCCTGTTGCATTCTCAGGAAGTTCGTCATGGTCTACATCAAACATTACGGATGTGTTGTCAGGATAGACAACTGCTAGGCCGTGATGAACATCGTGGTCTCCGTGGTCTCCATGGTCATCGTGGTCTCCATGGTCATCTTCCATTGACTCCATGCCTTCCATGAATTCTTCTAGAGATAGGTAACCATCACTGTTAGAATCGAACATTGCCATTACATCTTCTGCATGCATTTCTTCATCATGGTCATCGTGGTCGTCATGGTC
>DAGO01000120.1:4105-4472 GCA_002498185.1 Euryarchaeota archaeon UBA10
CATGGTCATCATCACCGTGGTCGTCGTGATCGTCATGGTCATCATCGCCGTGGTCATCGTGATCGTCATGGTCATCATCACCGTGGTCGTCGTGATCGTCATGGTCATCATCGCCGTGGTCATCATGGTCACCATGGTCGTGGTGGTGGTGTGCACCACCCATTGCTGCGATAGCCATCATGAAGGTTTCAACACCTTCGCTTTCGAACTCCAGCATGTATTCTCCAGCTTCGAAGTGATAGACTGAGATTACAGTACCACTTGGGCAATTGGAGGATGCTTCAAGGCTATCTTCTGGCATTAGCATCTCATGGTCGCCATGGTCGTGTTCGTCATGGTCTCCGTGGTCATCATGATCGTCGTGGTC
>DAGO01000120.1:4835-5726 GCA_002498185.1 Euryarchaeota archaeon UBA10
CATCATGATCGTCGTGGTCGTCATCATGGTCATCTTCTGGGAATCCAAGGTTGTGTGCTCCATCATCTCCGTGGAGTTCCTCAGCATCCTCGGCATGCTCAGCAAGCATGTGAATTACTGTCGCAGAAGGACTGCTTAGAGAATCACACAACTTGTCTACGAGCATAGTCTCGTAGTCTAGAGAAATCTCACCTGTTGGCATGGTGTGAACCATGCCGTAAGCCGGAGCATCACTGCCTAGACCCTCGAGTGTTGAATCAACCCACGGCTCTAGACCTAATCCGTGGTATAGGAATAAGTCTGCATCTCCTAGTCTAACTATGTCTTCCAATGCAGGAGAATAGTCGTGTACAGGGATGTTATTTTGGCTCATCATCTGAACGTCAACAGTGTCTCCTGCTATCGCCTTTACAATCTCACCAACGTGGTATGTCGATACCATAACGGTACCGTACTGCCCCTCTTCTAATTCGTCTTCGTCATCTGTTCCGATACATCCAGCCAAGCTAGACATAATCAAAACGAAACTCACAAGCAATGCTCTATGCCAGTTACTGCGCATGATTTCTCGCTTGCTAATAACTATTTAATTAGAACTATTAATTAGGGTTTTGAGTATTATTATTATTGTAAAACGTGTCGCAGGTTCATGAGCCAAATCATATCGTTCAGCGCAGACAAAAGTTTTGCAGCAATTTTTGATGAATTGATTCAAAAATCTGGTTACAAAAATCGCAGTCGTTTTCTTCGTGATGCTGCGATTTACTTTGCTGAAATTCAACAAAAAGGTGATTTAATGACTATCGACGATAGCGAAATTGTTGAAGGTCACTTAGTTGTTCACTATGAGACTGAAAAGGAACAGAAATTAATGGTAACACGTACAGAATC
>DAGO01000120.1:6112-17791 GCA_002498185.1 Euryarchaeota archaeon UBA10
GATGTAGTTCACCTCAAAGGAATCGCGTCGGATGTGAGAGAAATCTTCGAGCAGTTGAACAATACTCGTAACGTCGACAAAGTTGTGTTTGTTAGTGCTCCAATGAGACAGGATGAGTGCTGTTAGGTTTTTTCTTTGCAGGCACAATCTATATTTGCACAATAAATTGAAGCGGGTTCATGCAGCCGCAACCTATTGAATATACTCAGCCAGTTCAATACACACAGCCTGGGGCAATTCCGCAACCTAGCCAATACCAACAACCTGCTACTCAGTACGTGCAAACAACTCAACCAATGCAGCAGTTTTCGCAGCAACCTGCTCCCCAAATGATGGGCGCGCCGCAACAAGTGGTTTACGTAACTCAAGGAAAACCGAAAAGCAAAGTTCCATGGTTAGCAGTGGTGCTAATCATTGTATCATTGTTCTTACCATACATATCCTTCTTCGGAGAATCTGTTTCTGGATTTGAGATGATGGGAGTTGTAGGGGAAATTGCTGATTTGGGCTCTGAAGATTCAGGAGATTCAGGCGATTCAGGCGATTCAGGAGATTCAGCAGATTTGCCAATAGAATTCGTATTCTTCGGTATAGCGGCTCTTATGGTTGGATTGAGTCCATTTGTGTTTTTGATAAGTGCGATTATTTCATCAATTGTTCTCGGATCTGGTAAATCGCCGAAAGTTATGGGAATTTTGCATTTGGGATACGCAATAATTTTCCTGATTGTTGCAGCCATTGGGACAATCGATGCAGGATTGTTAGGGTCTTGGTCGATGTATGATTTGACCGGATTTGGATTCTATGTAGGCGCCTTTGCTTCGGGACTATTACTCGTTGAATGACGCCCAATCGCCAGAGTCAATTCGCTCAAAGGAATCTGTTGGTTTTGCATAATGGTAAGTGTAAGCCCATATCTTTCCTTGCCTAGTTGTAACCTCTTGGATTACTCTGTTAAAGAGAGGGTTTGAGCCTCCAGCACCCTCGATCCAATCTAAGCGTTGTATGATTTGAAACATGTCTGAAGCTCGATACAATTCTCCCTTTACTGTGCCGCTACCCGCAACCAGGCCGGGATAGTCAGATATTTTGTAGAGGTCTCCTTGAACGGTTCCTTCACAAACAAGAGTACATCCCTCTTGCATTTCACTGTGACGAGACATTCCTTCCATCAATGTGCCATAAACGAATACATATTCGAACTTAGCATTCATGATTCCGCTTAGGGCAGAATCTAACCAGCCTGTAGTTAATTCTAGCCTTTCAAGCCCGTTTCTGATTAGGGCCTCATATTCTTGCGAAGGGGGGTGGAAATTATCCTCAGTGGCATAATGGATGTAAGTATAGGCTTGGTGAGCCTTGCCATCTGCTGTGTAAGCGGTTACAATTTTCCTTTGGTAATATTTTGTATTTGGATGTCCTTCTTTTTGGTCTAGTGCATCAAGTGTTTCTGTATCGATTTCAAAAAGCGCTCCGGGGGTTGCTGCCCTGCCGGGAGAGAGCCATTTCAAGTTGGCTGCACCACATTCTCTCGAACCAGAATAATAGTCAAATGTGAGGTAATAGCCATCAATCCATGCAGGTCCTAGTTCTTTCAGTCCATCGGGATTTCTACCCTTTCTGTGGCACCATTTAGTCCAATCTTCATTATCTAAATTCGACCCATAGCCAAAATAGAGCATTGGCGTAGTTTGCTTGTTTTCTTCCATGTTTCAAGAAATTTCAAGGGACTAATAAACCCTTAGATTACATTATTTCCTCTTCTTTTTCAACGAAAGAACTAGCATTAGCAGTATGATTACTCCGGCTCCGCCGCCACCATAGATTAACATTTGATTATCCGAGGCACTTGTGAGCAGGTTTGAGTCATCTTCAACAACTGTTTCATTGTGGTAGAACGTTACAAATTGTTGGACCACGTAATTGTTACAAGCGCCCTCATGTCTACAGGAGAATTCGCTTGTAACTGTAACTGAAAATGAAGTTTGAAGGTATTTTACACCATCCGAGTTAACTTCCCAATCGGAGCCATCAAGCGGAGCTTCGAGGTTGATTCTCATTTTGTAAGGTGCAGTCATCGACTCTATTTCTGCTGAAACAGCAGGCCAAATAAGATTGTATCCTAATTCATTCGCTTGGTCAATATCTGCATCAAATAGAAACTTGTCCATCCAATTTCCTTGATTGTAAACTTTGTATTCAAGCGTTACTTTCTCGCCCGTATATACTTCGACATTAGCTTCTACTAATTCGACACTAAGCATACTGAATTGTTTGATATTGATAATTTGATTTACTGTAGATTCAGCAACATTTGGAGGAGGCACGCTGTTAATTTCAGTAACCTGTGCTGTTGTTGTGAGCGTTCTTGCTGACATAGTCATTCTTGCCTCAGCCCTAACAACGACTTGGAATTCTTCTTCGCCACCAGGAGGTAAGGTGATTGAACCGGGAGCAGCAACAGCTAAGCCATCGGCCTGAACCTGAATGGAAATCTTCTCATTGTGTACAGTAGGATTACTTACTGTGCAAATCGAATAACCGGTGAGTGTTGCACCCGGATAGACATCAACATCAACAGCTCCGCTTGGATAAGGAGTTGTACAAGTCAGGTCAACAGCAGCGGTAACTGTTTGAGCCTCAGCATTCTCGATAATTGGAGAAGCAAGAGAAAATAGTAGCAGCGAAAAAACAAACGCAAAACTTCTCATGTAAATACGCAAAATAAACAGATACTTGATTATAGTGCCGGCACACTTTAGCGTCGATTTAGTAAATTGTTAATTGAAGATGAATCGTAAAAAATCTCAATCCTCGTTGTTTAAATTCTTGAAATTGATTAGTCCAACATCTTCGATAATCTCACAATTCCCTGGCAGGATTGGAAGTATGTCATCAACCGCTAAGCCTGTGGACTTGTAGATCTTGTTCGCTATACTTTCTTTCTTCTCTCGACCAGGTGTAACGACGATGTAACGAGTACAAATTTCTGCAATATGATCAGCAGTAGAGGCCATCAACAATGGTATTCCATTGATGGCAACCAAGCCGACTCCAAGGCGCAAGTCGATATCCTTGTACCAAGTTCTTTGGCCACGAATAACGAATGCTCCCTTGCCCACATATTCTCCGGTTTCTGCAGATTTGGAAACCTGCCCGGGTTTGACCCAGAATACTGTGCCATGAGCACCACCGCCATTCCATGCCCTACTCCAAGCTAGGGCCATAGTGGCAGCGATTTCCGTCACTTCGTCATCGATATCAGCCTCGATTTTATCCACCAACCTGAAAGCAGGCATATCTTCTCCAATATGAGCAGGAGGTTGAGTGTCCACAATGAATCCCTGATTGTTTCTGAGCGAGCAAGATGGAGCGCCGTGCATGTCTGCGTGAAGGTATCTGTCCCCCAATGATAGATGCTTTTTGACGATAGAATCGTTACCCTTAGCATCCTTTCCTCCAACCATCAGGTGGCCGGTTGGTAGCATCGTCCATTTGTGGTTTTCAAACCACAATCGCTTGGCACGCCTAACTTTGGCGACTTGACCGCTAGCCTCTCTTTTGGCCTGCTTTTTCTTCGCTCTCTCTAGTTCTAATTTTGTGTCTTCGAGGGCTTGAATAGCGCCTGCGGATTTGTCCTTTTGCTTGCGCCCTGCTTGGAAATATCGCTGTGCATTTTGGTGAACACTCTCATCGATATTGAGGCTGACCTGTTTTCCAGGATTGCCTTCATCATCCGGTAGGAAAGCATTGAAACTTCTCTCGGCAGCGTTGACAGATTGAATCCATGGGATATCTTTGATCGCTTTTTTCACTCCATCCCAATTCATCGATTCTACAGCTTGGTTAACTTGGGCTAATAGTTGCTCAACGTGTGTCCAGTTATTCTGAATTAGATGCCCGATTTCTTGCTGCTTTTCCACCTTGGCAGCAAATCCTTCTAGTGCACTTTCCTGTTGCGCTAAACGGCGCTCTAATCGCTCAATATCTGTAGAATGCCCTCTTCCGGGAGCGGCAACATCCAGAGCCTCCGCCTCTCTTCGGGCTAGAGCATGAGCGTCGTGGGGGCCGAGCCATTCATCAACCGCCTCACACATCGTGTCATATTCTTTGTATTCCAGATCTTGTAAGGTTGTGAGAACCATCGGCCATGCCTGTTCATAGCCATCCTTTCCGCTGAAAAGATAACCTTTCCATTCTCCATGAAGCATTCCTTGCAGTGAATCCCAGACCTTTCTCAAATCTACATTCTTGATTTCAGCATCCGCATCATTTCCCGTATCTGCACAAATAGCACCAGAAATCCCTCCTCCAAGATTGAGAACTCCTCCTAGTGTCCTGCCAAGGCTTCTATCACTGGAGTTCATCAGTTGAGAGAAGGAGTCGAAATCCAAATCATACGGGTCTTGCGCAGCCGGTGGAGGAAAATATTGCACTCCTTTCTTTAATGTCCTGTCAGCATAGGTTGCATGCGTTAATGGTTGGATAATCATGTCTTCACCATCTGTGAGGATGATGTTTCCATCTCTGAAAACTTCAACATAAAGATGGAATGTACCGTGTGAATTTTCGAATACGAATCGTAGTACTCTGTCGAATCCAACTTGTTCTACAGCCTTGAGTCTAGCATTAGTCAATACCTTTCGAAGAACCATTGCAAATGGAGCGGGATATTGTGGCATAGGCCGGTCTCTTTGACTTGTGTAGATTCTCTTTCCTCGAATTAGAACCAAGTCTGTATTTCCACCCGACTTTGCTCGTAAGCGAAGTACTACTTGCTCGTAATGTGGTTGGTAGCATTTCTTGCAATGGGAGCCGACCATTTGAGATAACTCGTTAGCGATTGCTCGCAGGTCAAGTCCGCTCATCACAGTCTTCATGTCCGCACCCAGCCACCGTCAACCCTCATCACTTTTCCATCCTTCTCATGTGAGATAAGATGGGATAATGTCTGGTCAACAGCCAAACCGGGGTGTGCATCAGGAGTATCTTGGTACGCAATTTTAGCGATTAAATCTAGTTCTGAATTACCTTCTTCAACAGCAGCTAATACCTTGTCATGGCGAATTGAGCGATGTCGAATATAGTGTTCTAGAGTTCTACTAGGTAGCGGAATAACCGGGCCATGTGAAGGGAAAATTAGGTGAGGGTCTAAGTCCAGCAATCTCTCTAACTGTTCGATATAAGTCATCATATCTCCTTGTCCGGGAGGAATAAGAATAGTTCCAATTCCAGCAACCATATCTCCAGCAATTAATCCAGAATCCGAAATCAGGCAAAGGTGTTCAGGGTGATGCCCCGGGGTGTGCAATACCGTCCAATTTTGTGAACCGAGTTGTAGTATCTCTCCATCTTTCAAAATCCTATCAGCAGTAGGAGATGCAGACCAAATTGGCACATCGAACGCTTCTTTCAATAGACCTTCATCTGCTAAGTGGTCGCTGTGTCCATGTGTGTAAAACACAGCAACTAGTTCGCCCTTGTGCCTTTCAACAGCTTCAGCGACTTCCTCCATACCCTCTCGATGACGGAAGGCAGGGTCTACTACGATGAATTCCCCTTCAGGGTCTCCAACTAGGTAGCAATTTGTGTGGTCTGCGGGAGGAAGGGTGGCCGTTTTCACTGGTATGACTTCCACTCCATGTGCGAATAGTATAGAGCGGCGTCCGGGCATTCTAGTCTCCAAATCTATTGCAACTCTTTCCATATCTTGGTCCATGAGTCCTAGGCATCTGTCAACTTCCATAAGCAGAGTAACTACTGGTGGTGCGATTTTGATGACATTGTTTTGCCATGCGCCTATCCAATCGCATGGCCTCATCCATCTTGCATCTTCAAATTCGGTCTGCCCAACCAGTGAAAAATCATCGTGGTCATCAGCATGAATGTGAAGAAATGTGTTCTCGAATCTCATTGGTGAAAAGGGTGGCGTAGTACGCATCGAGATGACTCTTATTCCTTGAGTGTCACAGGGAATGTCTCCATCCAGAGCAAGTGGGAACCAGTTCGATTTGTCCTCAACTACCATGCTCCTGAAGTCATCCTCAACAGCAATCATTTGCCCTTCATTTGGAGCTAGCCCCAACTCTTCTACAACTTCTCTCAAGATTGCGCAGTGCTGTATTGAAATTCCCAGTACTTCACTTGCCGCTGTATCAACTCTAGAAACACCACCTCCGGGGAATGCCCAGTATCCCGGGAATGACGGCATTGATTCGCTTCGATTGCCTAGCAAGACTTCTACACCTTCATCACCTTGACGAGTAATCATCAATGTCGCGGAAGGTCGAGCAGGCCTTCGCTCAATGCTTGGCATATCCAAACCACTCGGAACCTCGCTCATGTTTGGCGCCTAGGCACAAATGGTTTCAATACATAACATGGTTTGGCCCCTTCATGGTCACAATTGAGGAGGATCTCGAGATGTTGGCCAAGTCTCTTGAGATGGGAATTGATCCATTCCCTCCTCCTAAACCAAAAAGACCGTGGGCGAGATATGCAATTGCCTCATTCCTGAGCATTTTGATGATTAGTTGGGTTTCTAAATTCTTAATGCGTTTTACATAAGCATTGATATGTCAATTTGAACTGAGGGAACTGTGCGACTACGCAGTTTCTTGCTGGTTTTGCTCTTAATCCTTCCAGGATGTTTAGGAGAATCAACCGAGGAAATCGCATCTATTGATGACTCAGATATTAGCATAGAAGTGTGGTACACCTTCGCTGCAGAGACAATTGAGGAGGAAGTTTTCCTAGAAACTGTTGAGTCATTCATTGAGGAAACTGGAGTGGATGTGAAGGCAACTAGAGTGTCATATGGAGATGCTGACCAGTTGTTCATGACGGCAGCACAAGGTGGCGAGGCCCCAGATTTGCTCAGAATATCTTCTGATTCTCTAGGTAAGTTTGGTGAAGTCAGAGTTGATGGCGCTCCGCTGTTCGAAGATTTGCGGCCGCACCTTACCCCTTCTCAACGAGACAAATTTGACCCGGTTTCATTGGAATCAATGAGGTATGGCGACTCACTTTACGCAGTTCCTGCAAGTTTTGACTGCTTGTCTCTAATCTACAATAAAGCACTATTCGATGGACTGGAGGAACCTAATGAGGATTGGACACTCGATGATTTGATGACTGCAGGACAGCAGGTAGGCCTGGAGTTCCCAGTCAAGAATGCATACTGGTGGTTCCCATTCTTGGGAGGATATGGTGGAGAATTGTTTGATGAAAACGGGACTCCGACTTTGGATGAATCAGGTGCGGCAGAATCTCTAGAGTGGATGATGGACTTAGAGCTAATTCATGAGATTGTTCCAGAAGGAACTCAGAAAATTAGCATGGAAAATTCATTCGAAGCCTGGGATACTGGAATGGTAATCGATGGTCCATGGAATTGGGCCAGATATGGAAAGGGAATAGATAATCTCGGTCAAACTCTCCTACCTAAGGTCAGTGAAAATGGCGAACATCTCTCACCGCTTGTAACCTACAAGGGTTGGGCTGTGTCCAAACAGAGCCCACAAAAAGTAGCTGCTACTAATCTTGCTCTCTACCTATCTAGCGATGAAGTTCAGAAGGAGTTTGCATTACAGACATACACAATTCCTACCGCACAAAATCTGAAACAAGATGCTGATATTCTTGCCGACCCTGTAATTACAGGATTTATCGCTCAAGCAGAACTTGGAACCCCAGCTCCTACAACTAGAGGCATGTCGATGGTTTACGAGGCACTAGCACCCGCCTTCGAGCAAGTCTACACTGAGACCTCTTCAGCGAGCGAGGCTTTAGCAATGGCAGATGATGAACTAGAGAGAATGTTGTCAGATGCTGATTGGGCTGATGAAGCGACGTTAATTGAAGGATACCGCACTGTTGATATTGGATTTGAAATTGGAGAAGGCAACCATTCAATCTATGTTGATGGAGACTTACACTCTACATTGATCAAAGGAGAAACTACAATCGATTCTTACACAGGATGCCTCTCTTCTTATTCCATCGAAACCAGTTTCAACTGTTCTTTGACTGGAATGATACCAAACCAAGAGCACAATATCGTAGTCAATGATTCGACGGGAACAATTTACGAAGTAAATGCTGTTTCTAGCGTCGAAGATATTCTGCCTGAACCAGGTGGGACTAGCGGAGTTCTGTTTGCAATAGGTTCGATTATTCTATCCCTAATCGCCCTGCTTTCATACGGTGCATGGAAGGACAAAAAGAAGACATCTTCCAAAGGAGCCCACTTCTACATAGCGCCAGCTTTGATGGCTCTGGCAGTGCTCACTTTCTATCCAGTATTCTACGGATTCTACCTCTCAGTAACTGATGCAAGCCAAACTAGGTTGGGTGATGAATCCTTCATTGGGCTCTCCAATTTCATTGAAGTTTTCACTGCTGAAGGTTTCCTCAAAGTTACAATTTTCACATTAGTTTGGACACTCTCAAACGTGATTGCTCACATTGCAATCGGTCTATTCTTGGCAATTTTACTCAATGACCAGAGATTGAGGGGAAGAGTAGGATATAGGACGATCATGCTATTGCCGTGGGCGATTCCTTCATACATCTCAGTTCTAATCTGGAGAGGTATATTCCAGCCCGATGGTTTGTTGAACGATTTACTAGGAACCGATTTGAATTTATTAGCAGACCCCACAGGCGCACAAATAGTTGTCATTTTGGTCAATATTTGGCTTGGTGTACCGTTTATGATGATGTCTTTGTCAGGTGCATTACAATCGATTCCAAGAGAGATGTATGAGGCTGCAGAAGTTGATGGTGTAAGTCATTGGGACCAATTTAGACATCTAACAATGCCGAATCTCAAGAGTGCATTGATTCCTCTTTCACTGCTTGGTTTCATCTGGACATTCAATATGTTCAATGTAATTTACCTCATGACAGATGGCGGTCCGAACCTCACATATGGGCCGGGTTCAACTGATATTCTAATCACATATGTCTATGATGTTGCATTCATAGACGGACAGTATGGATTAGCAGCAGCTTGGTCAGTTGTAATCTTCGCAATGTTGGTATTATTCTCATGGCGCTACATGAAGCAGACCAATGCTACGGAGGCGGTATCATGAGCGGTGAGCGCACAATGCGTGATTGGTATGCTCCATTGGAGATATACACCCTTTCCTCATGGTTGAGAGTTGCAGTTGTGGTGAACATTTGTCTACTATTGTTTGACTATCTAAAGAGTGATGGATATGAGTATTCATTAGCCGGAATCGCTCTTATGATTGCACTTGTCTACAGTCTCCCAGATGGAAGAATTTCCTGGCGCAGGGATGTCTCAATTGCATTATCTGGTGCTTTAATGCTAGTAGGGATCTTGTCTGTTATGAATGAACCGACAGGATTCGTGATTTGGATGGAATCTTGGTTGATTGTTCCTGGGGTGATTTCTCTGTATTGGATCTCATCTCCGCACGTCTCAAGGTGGAACCGAGAACGGATGGAATTGTCAAGAATTGAGAAGGGATTGGCACGAAATGCTGAGCATTCAGCGTCATACCAGAGGATTGGAAAGCACGTAATTTTGGCTCACTTTGCATTCATTGTATTACTTCCAGTCATTTGGATTATAGATATTTCACTGTCTCCTGGAAACGCTCTAGGAGGAAGCCTTGGCGATTCTTTCACCACTGAACACTACTCCAAGATTTTAGGTGGAGACCAATTTTGGGTTTGGATGACTAACTCTCTAATCGTATCAATTGGAACTACAATTGCAGGCTTGGCTTTGGCTGTACCTGCAGCATACGCATTTAGCCGATTCAAGTTTAGTGGAAGAGACCCAGCGATGTTCTCCTTCTTGCTGGTTCAAATGTTCCCTGGAATTATTATTTTAGTTCCATATTTCATGGTGATGAAAACTCTAGGATTACTCAATTCCCATCTCGGTTTGATTCTAGCATACTCGGTTACTGCTCTACCTTTGTGTGTCTGGATGCTCAAAGGATTCTTCGATACGGTTCCCCGAGAATTGGAAGAGGCAGCCCTGTTGGATGGATGTAGTAGGTTCGAGATTTTCGCAAAAATCATCCTTCCACTATCGCTACCAGCGATTGCAGTAACCGCATTATTCTCATTCCTTGCAGCATGGAATGAATTCTTGCTAGCATTGACATTCAATACTTCTAACGACATGTACACATTGCCGGTTGGTCTAGCATCTATGATCTCATCAACCGGCCAATCTTGGGGAGATTTCGCAGCGGCAAGTTTGCTGGTTAGCCTACCTGTAGTGATTCTGTTTATCCTATTCCAGAAGTTCCTCATCGAGGGGCTTTCAGCAGGAGGAGTCAAGGGGTGATTCCATGGTATCAGTAAGATATGAGAAAGTAACTAAGCGATATGACGATGGCACTGAAGCTGTCAAAGAACTAGACCTTGAGGTGGCTGATGGAGAATTCCTAGTTCTTCTCGGTCCATCTGGTTGCGGTAAATCTACCACATTGAGGATGCTTGCCGGATTGGAGGATATCTCCGAAGGTGAAATCAAAATCGATGAAGCAAGAATCAATGATTTGCCACCTGGTGCTCGTGGATTAGGAATGGTTTTCCAATCATATGCGCTATATCCTCACATGAACATAGAGGACAACCTATCCTTCGGTTTGAAGCGAATGAAAGGGGAAGAAAGATTGTCTGCTGAAGAAATCAAATCAAGAGTTGATGAGATGGCTAGGATGCTTGGATTGAGTGATGAATTAGCAAAGAGGCCAAAGGAATTGTCCGGAGGACAAAGGCAGAGAGTTGCTCTTGGTCGTGCACTTATCAAGCGTCCAAAGGTACTGCTCATGGACGAACCACTTTCGAACTTGGATGCAGAATTACGTCACCAAATGCGTGGAGAAATCCGCCGCCTGCATGAGGAATTAGGTTGCACGACAATCTATGTCACTCACGACCAAATCGAAGCTATGACATTGGCAGATAGAATTGCAATTCTTGACAAAGGCGAATTGCAACAACACTGCCCGCCAATGGAAGCTTACAACAACCCTGCAAATGATTTCGTTAAGGGCTTCTTAGTCAAACATCTAAATGATATCAAGGAGACCGCAGACACACTGTTCAAGAGTTGATCAACATGCGCAGAGCAATCTTCCTAGTCACTATTCTCCTGGCAATGAGCATTCCTTATGTCCAGGCAGATAGCGAGGAAGGTGTTCTTTTCACTTGGTCAGGAGATGCAAACACGGTCGAACTAGTCGGTGAATGGGATTGGGATTCACCTACTACAATGACAGAAATGGATGGTTTGTGGTCTGCGAGTATTGAATTGAATGAAGGATTGTATTGTTACAAGTTCATTGTCGATAACGAGTATATCTTCGACCCAGCAAATACCTACCGTGGATACTGCGACGGGATTGAAAATTCTGTCGTCAGAGTCGGAAATGTGGCTCCAATTTCTCATCAAATAATTGATGACACCTTGGTTGTTTCAAGCGTTGAAAATCCTAATTCTGATTATGCATTTATCCAAAATGGAGCAACTTGGGTGTTGGATTTGACCCAATTGCCAGATGGTAAGCATAGCATAACATTGTCAGCAGATGGCAAGGAATCACTCGCTGTTTTCTGGACTGGCCCAAATGCTGACTTTGTGTGGGATGACGCTCTAATTTACATGGTAATGACCGACCGTTTTGT
>DAGO01000001.1 GCA_002498185.1 Euryarchaeota archaeon UBA10
ATTGACAAACTTCCATTCATCCCTGATGACTTTCAACTGAAACCAATAACCGGACGAGGGAGTAACCGCAAACAATTGACTGCAATCAAGAAGATGATTACATCCAAGGATTGTAGCGAGGTAGTCAACGCATGTGACGCTGCTAGAGAAGGTGAATTGATCTTCAGAAGGATCGTAGAATTTGCTAAAGTTAAGTCCCCAACCACTCGAATGTGGCTGCAATCTCTAACCAACGATGCAATTCAATCCGCATGGGATAATCGTGCGCCTTCTTCTGACTACCAACCTTTGCGTGATGCCGCTGTTTCAAGGGCAGAAGCGGATTGGATTATCGGAATGAATGGTTCTAGGGTTGCTGCAACATTCCTGCGAACAAGCAGAAATGACAAGAAATCACTATCCCTAGGGCGGGTACAAACCGCTACTTTAGCCATGATTGTGGACCATGAAATATCTATTCTCGCACACAATCCCGCTCCGTTTTGGGAATTAGAAGCGGAGTTTGAGAGTGGCGGTGCAAAATGGACAGCAAGATGGGAGCGCACTGGGCACAAGGACGACCCAGAGCGGCCTGAGTTAAAGGCTCACAGAATAATCGAATCTACCGAAAAAGAAATGCTAGAAGCTGTATTGGATGACAAAGGAGATTTTTCTGTCTCACAAGCAGACCGCAATGCTACTGAAAAACCACCATTGAACTTTGACTTGACTAGTTTGCAAAGAGAAGCAAACAATCTGTGGTCTTGGTCTGCAAGACGCACTCTTTCTGTAGCACAAGAGTTGTATGATACTCACAAACTAACTACATACCCAAGGACGGATTCTCGATTCCTTCCAGAAGATATGATGGAATCTATATCTAAGACAATTCGTCAATTAGGAGCTCAAGACAAGTTGAATCCGCATTCGCAAAGGCTAGTGGATGAAGGTTTGAAAAATGTAAAAAGAAATTTCGACAATTCGAAGGTTTCAGACCACTACGCTATCATTCCAACAGGCAAGATCCCACCCGGCGGCCTAAGTTCGGATGCTGCTAAACTGTACGAACTGATTGCTAGACAATTCCTCGCCTCTTTCCACCCTGAATCCGTTTGGAAAGTTGAGAAAAGAACTGCCAGTAAGCAAGGACAAAATTTCGTAAAAGAAGCAAGAAGCCTCTCAACACCGGGGTGGCGTGCAGTCCGACCTAAGAAACAAGGTTTACCTGAGGGATGGGGCACTTTGCCTGCTAATCCTAGTCAGGCTACAAAAACATCTCACGAATTCAAAGAAGAAAAAACAAAACCGCCAGGCCGGCTAAAGGAAGCAGGACTCCTCCGATTAATGGAGCACGCAGGTAAGAAAATTGACGATGAAGATTTAGCTGCTGCGATGAAAGGGAAGGGACTAGGAACACCTGCTACCCGGGCTGAAACAATTGAGAAATTAATTTCCAGGGAATTCATTGGTCGAGGCAAAGGTGGCTCATTGCGTGCCACACCGCACGGCATCAAAATGATTGACATACTGAGAAGAATCCCGGTAAACTGGATAACTTCTGCAGAATTAACAGGTGACATGGAATCAAAACTCGACGGTGTTCAAAGAGGGACTAACCAAAGGGATTCATACATGTCTGAAATAAGAGACAAGGTACAGGAAATGGTAGACCGAATTCGTGACCATGACCGCTCGAAACTATACGAAACCCAAGAATCCCTCGGTGCGTGTCCATTATGTGGCGCAGGTGTTGGTGAGACTATTTTATCATACATCTGCGAGAAAAACGAGGGTAGAGACAAAGGCTGTTCCTTCGTAATGTGGAAAGATGCTAGCGGACGTTGGTTCGATAGAAACACAGCATCTCGCCTGCTAGAAGAGAAAACAATCGAAAACCTTCATGGATTCTTTGCAAGAAGTGGAGATTCTTACGAAGTAACCGTCAACATTGATGATAGTGGAAAGGTCGTAATTGCAGGTAGTTCCGCAGAGACAACAGGGTCTGATGATGAGGAATTGTGCGCTTGTCCCAAGTGTGACCAAGGTACTATCCGAATAGGTGAGGTAACATATGCTTGTGATAATGCTGAATGTACATTCAGAGGTCTTGGTAGAAATGTCTGCAAACGAGATATTTCAGTGGACGAGGCAAAGAAAATTCTCACCGAAGGTAAATCTGATTTAATCGAGGATTTCATATCGAAGAGAGGGAAGAATTTCCCTGCATTCCTTGTACTGGAAGCGAACAAAGTTGGATTTGAATTCCCACCACGTGCGCCGCCTGCTGATGCTAAGAAATTCCCAGTGGTAGAAGGTATCGTAGGGATTTGTCCGAAGACCAATGTAGGAGTTATCGAGACTGAAACTCATTACCAAGCTGAACAAAATTCCGAGGGATGTAAAATCTCATTTTTGCGTGAGATAAGCAAACGCACAATCACTAGAGAAGAAGCAAAAACACTGGTAGAGAAAGGCAAACTCGGACCATTCGATGATTTCACTTCCAAAGCAGGCAAACCATTCAGTGCAAGCCTTTACTTGAAACGCGACGGAAACATTGGATATCGCTTCGCAAAGAAGTGATACGGCATAACCTTGACATTGGAGATGCTAGCAGACCTACTTGATGTACCAAGTTGTCATTATCGGTGCCGGCCCAGTTGGCGGCCGTCTGGCAACAGAATTAGCATCAAGAGGAATCTCCACGTTGATGATTGAAGAACACGCAGAAATCGGTAGACCATTTCAATGTGCAGGTTTAGTTAATCCACCTGCAATGCAAATGGTAGGATTAGAGGATACGATACTGCAAAATGTCGATGGAGCACTTATTCACTCACCCTCAGGAATCATGGTTCCAGTGGGCAAGGATGGAAGAGTTCGCACACATGTCGTGTGCAGGAAAAAATTCGACCAAGCAGTAGTAGCGCAAGCTATGGAGGCTGGCGCACATCTATGGCTACTATCCAAACCAATTGATGCCGAAGTCGTAAAGGATGGAGTAAACGTCAAAGTCGAAAGAGAAGGAGAAATTGTAGATTTGAAATGCAATTTACTAATCGGTGCTGATGGAGCTCACTCTTGGACAAGACGGTACTTCAAGATGGGTCGTCCAAAAGAGATGATGATTGGATTTCAAACTGACGTTAGTGGCCTTTCTGGTAAGGACAATTGGCTCGAAATGTACACTGGACGTGACATTGCGCCAGGATTATTCGCTTGGGTGATTCCTACAGGCAATAACACTCATCGCATCGGGGTATGGTCAAGACCACAAGACCTGGATGGCAGAAGTGTCGAAGAATGCTATGACACACTAATCTCACATCCATTGTGGAAAGAAAGATTTGCTGAAGCAAAAGAAATCGCTCGGTACTGTGGACCTGTCCCGTGTGGGACAATTCGCAAGCCATTCAAAGACCGAGTTATGGTCATCGGCGATGCTGCAGGAATGGCAAAACCAACAACTGGTGGAGGTATTGGTCCTGGATTCAGACAAGTTGAAGCAATAATCGAGAAATTGGTTGAGGCTGTGAATCAAGACAAATTGGATGCAAGTAACCTCGCATCGGTTTGCAAACCATTCAAAGCCTTCAGGAAAGAGCAAGACAGAGCAAGAGCATTACGCGATTTGCTGGTAAGAATCCCGGATGATGAAGAATTAGATTCTCATTTCAGAATGTTCAATCGTCCAGAAGTTTTGGAATTGATTAACGAAGTAGGAGATATAGAGCATCCTGTTCCACTAGGTATGACTTTACTTAGAAAAGTTCCAGAATTCCGCAAGCTGGCAGTGAAAGCTGGATTCAAATTGTTATTTGCTTAGGTGGGGAAATGGTACAGATCAAGCATCGAATTCGATACCCACCATTTGAGTCGGGAAAGTTGAATGCAGAGCATATTCCTGTGGTAGAATATAAATTTGAGGTAGATGGTCCTGTAATACCCCCCTTCAAGTTAGGAAGTACAGATTCGTGGCACGTTGAAAGGGTAATCGAGGGCGATTACGAATCCGATACCAGATACCATGGCGTAGTTCCTCAAATCATTGCAAAACAACGCACAGGTTGGTACTTGATACCACATCCCATTCATGCAAAGGCAAGAAAATTCATCAATTTTGCAGTAATCATATTGTTGGTGTGTCTATTCTATTTGTTTTCCACTCCATTGCAAAACTCACTCGGCATTCCGACATTTGGTACTGGCAAAATCCGTCTTGGACTACTTGATTATCCGCTGTTAGCGGTAATTGTCGTTCCATTGATGCTAATCCCCATAGCATTGAGAGTTGCTGCAAACTTAGGCGATTTACGACGTCAGAAATTCTTCCTTCTCAATTCACCACCGAGACCAAAAATTTCAGTTGAAGAGGCTGAAAGCGGCTCGAAGTTGAAAGGTGAAATCGAGTTATTAGAATCACACGATGATTGGAAGAGTATGAAATTATCATGGAGAGTTGGGATTCTACCCCCTGCTAGGCATAAGGTGTTCGCAGCCCTTAACCTCGACCCATCAGGTCAGCCACCTCCGGGTCTGACCACACCACTACCGCACCACTGGGAAAAAGGTCTGGACGATGGTACTGGCATGGGTGAAGACGCCCCCATGGAAAGACACGATGTACCGGGAGGTGTGTTTTTGCGCCCTATGAGAATCATGAGTTCTAGTGAATATGTGGAACTAGATGTCAAAGGTGGCGATTTCGAATTGTCTTCGCCACCCGGTGATTGGCCAGGAACAGTGTACGGAGGATTGGTTCGAGTTCATTGGGAGTTGTTGATCAATATAGAAAGAACAAATGGAGGGCCGCTACTTTGGGTCGAGCCACTTACCGTTCTTCATCGAAATGATGCTGTTGTCAATGAAGACATCTCGATATCTGACGGGCGCTCAGAAAGTGATTCTTTGTAATGCAAGGTTTCATTTGCCTATTACTTAGTCACGATTCATGGAGCGCAAAGCCGTCAGTGCTGTTTTCCTAACTCTGATAATGCTACTTTCTGGTTGTCTGGGTTCCGATGATACAGAGGGAGAGACTATTGAAACTGAAATTCAGCAAGACGTCGTAGCCTCATTCACACTATCCAACATCGGCACTCAAGCCGTAGGAGATATTGTGTTAGTAGATGGATTGGTTGAAATCGAGCCAACTGATTCTGAATATTTCATCGAGTATGATATCATTACACCAAGTGGAATTCGACCCGTTGAGGCTACTTTTAGCGAAACAGATTCGGGAATGCGCCTGATATTGATGCCTGATGAACCGGGTCAATGGAAAGTCATCGGGCGAATGATCGTATCAGGTCTTGATGATTCACTCAAAAGTGAAGTTGATTTTGACGTACTTCCTCCTGATGAAGGAGATACAATTCTTTCAGTAGAACCAATAATCGAAATGGATTATTCAGCACCACTAACAATCAGTGGAAAAGTAATCCATACAACTCCAACATCTTGTACAATTTCTGATGGTTCAAATTCTCAATCTGCAAATAATGCTGGTGAGTTCAATATTGGACAAGGAGTTGTCGAGGAATCATACAACGTCACACTGACTGCAACCTGTGGAGTTTGGACTGAAAGCCAAGACTCGAGAACTGTTCGAGTGATTCTATCTGCTGGAAATGATATGGATGGCGATGGGATACCAGATGATTCAGATGCTTGTCCAAATGGATATGGTGAAGACGAAGGCTGGAATCCTAACCAAGCTACTGATAGAGACGGAGATGGATGTCATGACTTCGAAGAAGATATCGATGATGATAATGATTTGATACCAGATATCGATGACCAATGTGCATCAGAAATCGGTTGGGTAAGCACTGAGTTAAATGACTACGACAGAGATGGGTGCGCTGATTCAACCGAGGATTCGGACGATGATAACGACGGAATCTACGATGAATACGACTCATGCCCTACAGGAGAAATTGGATGGGAATCCAAACCGTACACTGATTGGGATGCAGATGGTTGTAAAGATTTGACAGAGGACACTGATGATGATAATGACCAAGTGAATGACACCGTAGATGATTGTTGGCGCGGATTATCAAACTGGGTTAGCAGTTCAGAACTCGACTATGATGGCGACGGTTGTAACGACCTAGCAGAGGATGATGACGATGATAACGATGGAGTTAACGATGTTAATCAAACAGGTGTTGTTCTGGACGAATGCCCTCGAACCCCACTTGATGCACAGGATGTTGATGAGAGAGGATGTGATGCCACAGAGAGAGATACTGACAGTGATGGAGTAATGGACTCTGATGATGATTGCCCTGGTACTCCTGTCGGTAATGTTGTAAATTCTGTTGGCTGTGCAGACTTAGATGGAGATGGTGTCTTCTCTAATGTTGATAATTGTCCAGATACTCAAGCAAAGTGGACTCCAGACTCTCAAGGATGTGCAGTGTATCAGTTGCCAGTTGCATGGAAAGAAAGTGGCCATGGTAATGGAAGAATGGATACTGTTGCACACTTCTCTGTACCAACATTGGATGGGACATGGTCATTTAGGAATGAATGGAATGGAGAGGATGTATACATTTTCTTATTCAAGTACACTGATTCGTCTGGTAATGGAAACAATGCTGACTGGTCAAAGAGCCCAGGTTCAATGATTCGTCAATTGCCAGACAATGCTCATTTGTTCTATGGCTCATTTGACAACTCCTTCAAAAATGATGTGCAAGGACGGAAAACCGCTGTACAGAATGCGCTCAATGCAGATGAAGAACTAAAGTGGAAAGATCGAATCCACTACATCGACCAAGACATGTCAACTGCTAGTGGAGGGTTGGGTGATTTGATTAACAACTGGAATTCACTATACTACGGAATTGACAGGTTCCAACGTGCAAGAGAAATCGGCTCAATATATGCTTGGACTTCTCAAACAAATGACATTACTCATTGGGCATATGAGGCTAGAATGTACAATTATGAGTACCCCACAGAAGTTAGAGAAAGCGATCCAAATGTCCATTCTGTAACTGTCGTCGACGAATTATGGCACAGCGGTGGTTGGAGTGGAGGATATACTTCAACTTACCAAAATGTCAGCATTAGTTTGCCAAATAATATCTCTACCTATGATACTCTTGAGGTGTTCCATGAGCATGCCTGTGAAGACAGAAGGAATCGATATGCAAAATCTGACGGTAGCTATGGAGGATGTCATGAGTGGGATTATCTTGCTTACATGAAAATTTGCGACCGTGACAATTCAAGCAAGTGTGGCACTGAATTCATGCGTTGGATAACAACTTATGGTCGTGAAGGAAGATGGTTGACTGACATCACTCCATATCTCTTCATGCTGGAAGAAAATGATGTTCGTACCTTCAAGTATCAAGGAGCGAATAAGGGAACTATGACAGTTAAGTTACTGTTCTCTGATTGGGGAATAGGTGAGAGAAGCACTAGCGGTGAGCAAGTTTTCACCGGAGGACAATTCCGTGGAGAATACAATAACGAATCGCAGTACAAGCGTCAGCACAATTTCACAGCGCTAACTGATTATCACAGTGTGAAGATTGTTGCAACAATCACTGGACATGGGTTCAATCAAGACCAAGCCAACTGTGCTGAGTTCTGCGACCACGAACATCACTACTATCTCAATGGAAATACAGCCTATGAGTGGCATCCTATCGTCTACGATAGTCAAGGTTGTGAGAAGGAAGTTGACAGAGGAGTAGTAGCTAATCAGTTTGGTTCATGGCCGTTTGGAAGAGCAGGATGGTGCGCTGGACAGGATGTCAAGCAATGGACTTACGACATAACTGACTGGGTCGATAATTCGTCCACCAATAATCTACGTTACAGGGGCCTGTTTAATGGGCAGGAGTATGTTCCACAAGATACCAATGGGGGAGGTCGGGAAATCCGAGCAAACATCTGGTTAGTCTGGTACGATCAAAACTGAGTTGGCGGCGGCGAGGGCAATTCGCTAAGCCTTGTTTCTGGAGAAGGAGTATCTAGATGCTCGTAACGAGAATTACGCCTACGAGGAGTAAATCCAGCTCTTACTATTGCATCTTGTAATTCCAATTCACTGGCTTGAATCTTACTTGTTCCTGATGCGGAAACAACGTTTTCTTCCATCATTGTGGAACCTGCGTCATCCGCTCCTCCCAAAAGCGCCATCTGAGCAATAGATAATCCCATAGTTGGCCATGATGCTTGAATATGTTCGATATTGTCAAAGAAAAGTCTTGAAATTGCTACATGCCTGAGATATTCTGTAGGACCTGCTCCTAGTTCGAACTTGTTGCGTCCACGGTTTCGCTTTCCATACGTGTTATTCTCTAACTGAACCGGCCAAGAAATGAATGACGTGAAACCGTTTGAATATTTTTCAAGACTAGAATCCTGTAGTTCACGAATTCTGTGCATATGCTCGACACGATTTTCAATCGATTCACCAAATCCAAACACATTAGTGGCACTTGTGATTAATCCAAGAGATTGAGCTTCACTCATTACACGCAGCCAGTTATCAGGTGAACCCTTTTTTGGAGAAACATCGTTTCTTACAGATTCTACTAACATTTCAGCACCTCCACCCGGCAGGCCATGCATTCCAGCATCTTTGAGGTGACTAAGAACATCAAGTGTAGATATGTTAGTGACTTCTGCGATACCCTCTATCTCGATAGGAGAAAAACAATCCAAATCGATCGTTGGGTGTTTATTGCGTAAGGAACTCAATAAGTTCGTGTAATAGTCAATACCGAGGTCAGGATTGACACCACCCTGCATCAGAATCCTAGTGCCATCAATCGCCTCTAATTCCATGACTCTTTGACTTATTTCATCAAGGGTTTGCGTATAGGTTTCTTCATGCCCAGGTGGACGATAGAATGAACAAAACTGACAGTTAATTGTACAGACATTTGTGTAGTTGATATTTCTATCAATTAGGTACGTTACTTGTTTGTCTCCGTTGATTTCTACCCGTCTTTGATTAGCTGCTCTACGAAGAGCGTGTAATGGTGCATCCCTGTAGAGAACTACCGCATCTTCTTGACTTAATCTAGACCCGCCGGCCATGTGTGATTCAAGGATTTCACTCCAAGACATACAGACCACTCATGCTGTACCTACAATTGATTCAATATTAGCGATTGTTTTTGGGCAATCTCCCGACAATACATCAGGACCGTCCTTCGTTACAAGAACATCATCTTCAATTCTGATGCCAATATTTGCATATCTTTCTGGGCAATCAACATCGGGTCGCCATGCTCCAAAGTAAAGTCCTGGCTCGACTGTAATTACCATGCCTTCTTCGAATAAGCGTGGCTCGTCATCTGGACGATAGATTCCTACGTCGTGAACATCTATTCCTAACCAATGACCGGTATTGTGCATATACCACTTATTCAAATCACCACCTGAAGCGAGAGCATCTTCTAATGATTGCTCAATGACTCCTAACTTGATTAGGCCTTCTGCCAAAACACGCCTTGCAGCCTTGTGTGGAGCATCATATGGCCTGCCAACTCGACATTCATCAATTGCTGCAATTTGAGAATCTAATACTATCTGGTAAATTTCTGCCTGTGCCTCAGTGAACTTTCCATTTACTGGCCATGAGCGAGTGATGTCAGAAGCGTATCCCTTGTATTCACAGCCTGCATCGATTAGGATGACCTCGCCATCATCACAAGTATCATCATTCACAGTATAGTGAAGAATTGTTGCATTCTCACCGCTGCCAATAATACAAGGATAAGCTATTCCTGATGTTTTGCAATACTTGAACAGACCTTCGATTATACCTTCCAACTGCCATTCACCAACGCCAGGTTTTGTGTTTGCCATTGCCTGAATGTGAGCTTGTGCAGCAATCTTTGCAGAGTAACGCATCAAGTCAATTTCAGCAGCAGATTTGCGAAGTCTTAGTTCGTTGATCATAATAGAAGGGTCAACGATACTTATTGGACCTAAGCCAAATTTTTGACGCTCCCTTGAATTAGATTTCATTTCATTTTCAACTAACTCATCGACATCTGGGTCGACCCCCATCTTTACGAAAATTCGTGATGACTTTACAAGCATGGTAGAGAGAATTTCTCCCATTTCATCATGCGATGCTGCTGAATCTACAGGCCAATGTTCTTGAGCACCTTCAACTCCTGGCCTCCTGCCTTCCCAAATTTCTTTCAGTACGTCTTTAGGTTGGACAAATAGTGTTGAATTCCATTTACCATCGTCATTGAAAGCACAGAACACTGCATCCGGATCTTCCCAACCACACAGGTAAAGCATGTCGCTACTAGTACGGTAAGGGTAGTGAACATCATTTGAGCGAGTTGATTCATGTGGAGCAGTTACTATTAACAAATCACCAGGACGCATTTGAGAAAATAATCGCGACTGACGTGAGCGATATTCATCGTGGCTAATCCCCGTAGGTTCTTGCCCGACTGCTTGAAGAGAGTCCTCCCACATGTGTATGCGGTGCAGGGACTGATTTTTCATTCCTTTCATGTTTAGGGAGATTCTTCACCAATCCACATATCATTTTCTGAATCGGC